>PBTH01000001.1 GCA_002726495.1 Methanobacteriota archaeon
ACTTGTCGGGGTCGCTTCACCATATGTAACACCTAGCATTCAGCCCACAGAGGTCGGGTATTTATGGCTGCCGACATCAATTCGGTGAAGAATCGGATGACTGCGTAAATGGTCTAGGTATTATTCATAAGGTTTTTCGGACTGGCTTGAGCATGGAAGAGAATGTTCAGGCCTTTCTTTTCTTTTGGGCGCCCGGTGTGCTCATGGTTATTGGAGCGCTGATATTCCTCTTTTCAAAATCAAATAAACTTGGAAGCATGGGTAAATTGCTGATTGGTGTCGGCCTCATTTCAATTCTTCTTACGCCTTGGACCATCCCGTTTTCACCATCAAGCACTTTTGGCCACTTTATCGGAAGTATACTGGGGCCAACAGCTCTGCTTGCAGTTGGACTGTACAATCTGATTTTCTCAGGTAATGTCCCTGTTGGCCGTCTTTCACAATTTGAGCGAAGGAGCGGTACAGTCATGGTCGTTCTCGCTGTAATCTGGTTTGAAGGAATGCATTGGTGGGTCTTAACGCCGACGTATCCTTCAGATGTCAACCAGTATTGGTTCATATTTTGGGCAACGACCCTCCTGGTTTCGAGTGGCCTCGCTGCTGGGGCGATTTTATTGACTCGGCAAGTCGGTGTTGGCCGAGGGCAAGAGCAACGTTTGCTCGGAATATTATTGGTCATGCTTCTTGTTTTGATCCTCCTCGGTTTTGTCACCGATGGCCCTCATGTTCATGCACAGTTGTTCGCGCATGAAATTTGGCTTGCAGGTGCGGATGTGTTCGGATTGTTTGTAGGATTCAGTATAGCAATTCTCATGTTTGCCTTTGTCATTGCATTCTATGAGTCACAAATCCCAGAACCAACCCGGCTCTCTCCACCAACTGATTCAGAATTAAACCATGCAGCTGAAATTGTTTCAACTCATGTTTCGGGGGGTGAGGATGATGAGTGAAGAAACCCCTCAAGCAAGCATAGCATTGCTTACAGTGAGTTTCCTTTTGTTCCCATTGGGAATTTGTGCTCTTGCTCTTGCTTTGCACGACGATATCACAGATGGAACGTTCAAGCGATTCGCCAATTCCCTCCTCACATCATACACAATTGGATCGTTTTTACTTCTCTTTTCGTTGTTCATTTACGGAGATAAGCGCAAACGCCCAGTCGCCCCTCTTATCGGTATGTTTGGTGCGGCATTGGTCGGAGTTATGATTTCCTTCATGCTTCTTTCACAAGGAGATTTGCTTATGGAAGACAACGGTTCCATTCGAGCACAAGCTCTTTCGAATATTATCCGGTTTTCAACCTCGGTTATCGCCATTGGGGTAAGTGTATTACTCGTGGGCGGAATTGCTTTTGCTTCGCTCATGAATGGGCCGGTAAAGAGCCATATTTTTGAGGAAGAATAGTCATTTTCTGCGGCAACTGTCCTGCCGTTGATTTCATAAGGAAGAGGTCGGTGGATTGCTCCATCAGGTGGTTATATGTCCAAGGGTACACCGTCAATGGGAAAGCGTCAGAAGACCACTCACATCCGCTGTCGTCGCTGCGGCCGCAATGCTTACCACAAGCAAAAAAAGGTCTGCGCTTCTTGTGGATACGGCGAAACTGCACGTATTCGCAAGTATAACTGGTCGAAAAAGGCCCATCGCCCGAAAGCATGAACCTTGCGAACCAATCGCAACGATAAGAAGCAGCCATAGTTTGGTAGTGTTGAGGCGACACCATGTGCGGCATAATTGGTCTGGTCGGTCGTCAAGGATTTCATGTCAACCAATTGTTGTATGATGGATTGACCGTCCTTCAACACAGGGGTCAAGATGCTGCAGGCATCCTTACCGACTTTGAAGGAAACTTTCGTCTTCGAAAGTCCAACGGATTGGTCTCTGATATCTTCTTCAAGAGGCATATGTTACGTCTCCAAGGAAACGTTGGCATTGGGCATGTTCGCTATCCAACCGCCGGCTCATCATCTCGTGCTGAAGCACAGCCATTTTACGTGAACTCACCGTATGGGATCGCTTTGGCTCACAATGGCAATCTAACCAATGCAAATGAATTGGCCGTTTTGCTGCGTGATGAATACATGCGCCACATCAATACAACAAGTGATTCAGAGTTGTTGTTGAACATGCTTGCAGTTGAAATCGGGCATCGGTCACGAGCACTCAAAATAGAAGGAAATCCTCACATTAACATCGAAACCATATTCGGTGCAGTTTCGGCTTTGCATGAACATGTCCGTGGAGGATACGCCTGTATTTCGGTGATTTCAGGTTATGGTGTTTTGGCTTTCCGCGACCCGAATGGCATCCGTCCACTCGTCTTTGGAAAGCGTACTGTTGAGGGTGAAGAAGAATACATGGTCGCAAGTGAATCGGTAGCGCTCACGGCATTGGGCTTTGAGATCGTTCGTGATGTATCTCCTGGTGAGGCGGTTTTCATCAGTTCATCAGGTCACCTTTTCACACGGCAATGTGCTCCGAAGCGCTCATACTCGCCATGTATCTTTGAGTATGTTTACTTTGCACGTCCCGATTCAGTGATTGATGGTATCTCCGTTTACCAAGCACGATTGAATCAAGGCCAACGTCTTGCAGAACGCCTTCTTGAACAGTGGCCGGACCACGACATAGATGCCGTGATTCCGATTCCCGATTCAGGTCGAATTGCTGCCTTGCAGATGGCCAATGCTTTGGATTTGCCATACCGTGAAGGATTTGTCAAGAACCGATATGTTGGGAGGACATTTATCATGCCGGGACAAGCACTTCGGGAAAAATCGGTACGAAGAAAGCTCAATGCGATAGAGCACGAATTCAAAGGAAAGAATGTGCTTCTTGTTGACGACTCAATCGTGCGAGGAACGACCAGTGCTCAAATTATCGAGATGGCACGTGAAGTCGGTGCAGCTAAGGTTTACTTTGCATCAGCGGCACCTCCAGTCCGCCATCCTAATGTCTATGGAATTGACATGCCTGCTGTTAAGGAATTTATCGCAAATGACAAATCGGTTGAAGAAATTGGAAAGGTGATTGGAGCAGACCGTCTGTTTTACCAAACCCTGGAAGATTTGGTTGATGTCACATGGGACGAAGAAGCCGGCATTGATCGCTTTGATTCAAGTTGTTTCAATGGGGAATATGTTACAGGCGATATTGATGCTGCTTATTTGGACCGGTTGGACAAAGCCCGTAATGATGCTGCAAAACATCAATCCGATATTGATGAAGAAGGCATAGACCTCCATAATGACGAAGAAAACTGAAATGAAGTACTCGCTCAATGTGTGCGAGGCCTTTTCAACAGTCTTCACCAGCGGAATACATGGTCTTGACCCGAGAGGTATTCAAACTGGTTGAACCTGAAGGCAAGGTTAGCCATCTTGTTCATTGTCCAACTACCTCCAATTTGGCATGGGTAGAAGGTGGCAAGCATGTTTTCCTTGGTAAAGCAGATAACAATTCATGCCAAACCATCGCAACTCTCCCCCAAGAAAATGATGTTTCATTGTTGATCTTTCATGAACAGCAATTGGTTGTTGGGAACGAGATTGAAGGTCTTATTTTTTACGACCTTAGTGGGGTATTTTCAGCACAATTAAAGATCGATGCAGGTGTTGTTCGATGCATCTCATGGGGCCATGACATCGTTCTTTTGGACGGGCTGGGACAGTTACAACTGGTCGGTCCAAAACTTGAATGTTCATCCCTCTCAACGAGGTACAATCTTGAAGACATCGTTGACGTTATCGTTGCGAGCGACAGAATCTATGTTGCTCTTCAAGACGGTTCAGTTCATTCATTTGACCAAGAATCAATCCTATGGTCAAGGCCTATGCGAGGCACGATTGGTGAACGAATAACTGGGATGGGGCTGACTCATAAGGAAGACTTTTTCTTGACCAGAGAAGGCCATGCTCTTGTTGCTGGTGAAGAAGAAGCGATTGAGTTTGAACTTTGGTCTAATAATGATTTAATTGCACGTAGCGACCTGAGTATGAGATTACTTACTTACTGTAAAGAGCCGAGAGGTGCCCTTCTTGGATTTGACAATGGCGAGGTTCACCGGCTGCAAACCGATGGAACGATGGAGTTGGTTTTGGAAACACAACATCCGATATTTTCTATCGTTCATTCGGGCGATAATATCGCAGCGAGTTCATGGTTTTTCATTCATGGAACAGATGGCAATGGCAATGCATGGAAGGTAGAACATCAAGGTATGGCATTATGGCTTAACATCGATGAAAAACTGCAACATCTGTTTTTCGCTGGTGACGACCAAAACGATTTCACGGAACCTGAACCAATAGGTTGCATTGATCTTAGAGGCGATCCGCATGAACTTGATTCCTCAGAACTTTCAATATGGTTCACCTCCACATTACAAGATTCTGTTTTAACCGCTGAAGAACTGTATCACGGAGATGATGCAGATGTTCTTGAACTGCTAACGGAATCCGAACGCGATTCAATGAATTCTCAATCATCACATTCCAACGATTTAGAAATGCTTCTTGACGCTATGGGGGATGTTGGTGCTTCCAAAAGGGATGAACACCTTGATGATTCACCAGAAGATGAGCAATTGCTGGAAACACTCAACAATCCCTCAGAATCAATGTTGATGGAACAAGAAGAGGATGATTTGTTTGAGGCACTGTCGTCAACCAATGATGAGGTCTTGAAACCTCAAGCATCAGCAGGTGACGATCAGCGTTTATCTGCTGACGAGGATGGAACCTGTATTGTTTTACTCAATGGTAATGGAACGTTTGACCCGCATGAACAAGTCAAGTCATGGTCATGGATCGAAGAATCCGGTCGGGAGATTGCTACAACACCTCAAGTTCGATTGAAACTACCGTTGGGGGTCCATTCATTTGAACTGCGTGTCGTTGATGAGCAAGGCGGATGGACCTCCGACCGCCTAACAATCACCATCTTCCAAGGCTCAACCTCATGAAGGTCCTCTTCGTGCGCAAAGCAATGCCGCTCTCTAACCCATGGATTGAGAACTTCTTTGTTGGCCCTCTCCAAATGAGATGTTCAGTGGTCACTGACCGAGAAACAGGCGACACTATCATCATTGATGGAGGAGATGAGCCTCAACGTTTGATTGGTTGGATTGACTCCTTTGTAGGACAAGGGCCAGATTGGTCTACCGGACCTTCATGCATTGAAGAAGCAAAACAAAACAATCTTCCAAAGCGACGAGTGGTTGCTCTTGTCAACACTCATGCACATTTTGACCATAGTGGTTTCATTCCAGTCTTGAAGGAACATTATGACGTCGATTGGTTTCTCCACCCCGATGACACGATGCTTCAAACTCTAGCACAAAAATCCGGGCTTCGATACGGTCTTCAGTTGCCAAACCCGGCAGAGGCGGACAAAGCTCTGGAGGCTTCAAAATGGCATGATTTTGGATCAATATCTCTTCAAGTTCTCCATACTCCGGGACATACCTTGGGCGGTTGTTGTTTGCTCATTGAAGTTGAAGACGCACCCAACCACGTCTTTGTTGGTGACACCCTTTTTGCAGGTTCAGTCGGAAGAACGGATATCCCTCATTCGGGAGGAGACTTCGAGTTGCTTGCATCGTCCATCCATACGCAATTATGGCCGCTTGAACTTGATACTGTAGTTCACCCAGGGCACGGGCCATTGACAACAATTGGTCACGAAAGGGCCTCAAATCCCTTTGTCGGGGATGCAGCGGGGAGTGGAGTCTATGGTTTTGGAAAATACGCCTGATTATTCCATCATCGTCTGAAGTTTGTTGTGCAAGACGGGGAGTGCTTCTTCCCAGGTCGCCACGATTCCATAGTCTGCGTGCTTGAAAATTGGAGCATCAGCGTCTTTGTTGATGGCGACAATGTAGCGAGATGAGCGCATTCCTGCCAAATGTTGTATGGCTCCTGAAATTCCGACAGCAATGTAGAGATTTGGGTTGACGGTTTTACCGGTTTGACCGACCTGCATTGAATGAGGAATGGCCTCCCAAGTGTCGACCGCAGCCCGAGATGCGCCAACTGCTGCACCAATTGTGTCAGCGACGGCTTCAAGATGGCTGAAGTTCTCTGGTGAACCCATTCCACGACCTCCAGAAATAATGATGTTCGCCTCCGATACATCAAGACGCTTTGATGCACGTTCCATGAATTCTTGGACCGATGTGGCTATGTTTCCGGTAGTGTCTACAACTGAAACATTGTTTTCTCCGCCTTCTTGAACAGGAGAGAATACGTTTGAGCGAACTGAAATTACGCTTGCTCCACCTAAGGATACAGTTTGCATTGCTTTTCCTGAATAGACGGGAGATGTCACTTGATTTCCATCAATTTTTACCACGTCTTGAACGACGGGCATACCCCTGTGGCCGGCGATACGGGCTGCGAGGTCTTTTGATTGAGGAGAAGTACCTGTGATGATTGTTCCCTGAGGCATAACTGCGTCAAGTGCAGAAGCCCATCCCGCAGCATCGTAGTTCTCAAAAGCACTGGATTTAGCTGCAATGATGTTTGAAATACCGTTCCATGATGTCGCACCATCGGCTGCCGAAGCATCGGTACATGGTACGATCAATGTGGGTTCACTTCCAAGTGCGCCCGCTGCTGCGACAAGTTCTGCCGTGCTTGGGTGGATCGCGTTGTTGTTCATTTCTGCAATTACAATTGTTTCACTCATGGTATCACTTCACAGTAGGTTTGCCTCATCCCTCAAAAGTTGAGCCACTTCAGCGGCTGCATCTCCACCTTGGTAGGATTTGCCTGCAGGCTTTGCCGGCGGGAGAGATTGATTGACGACGGTAACAGTCGATATGGGTGATTCAATAGTGTGAACATCAACGGTTGCCTTTTTCGCTTGCATGATTCCTTTGATGTTTGCCTTTCGTACCTTCAGGTTACCCTTGTCGCATGAAATAACAGCAGGAAGAGGGACGCTGAGTTTGACATTACCTCCATTGCCTGGAGTCATTACTGAAACTCCACCATCAAATGTAGCAGCTGTGATGTTGGATGCAGAAGCCCAACCGAGGCGTGCGGCAACTCCTGGGCCGGTCGATCCTGCACCGGTATCTGCGGCAGATTTCCCACAGTAGACCACCTCAGCACCCAAATTCGTGATCGCTTGCTTGAGAACTGTTTGGAGGGCATTGGTATCCATTGAGGAGGATGTTTCAACACGAACAATGTGGTCGACTCCCATTGCTTTTGCGTCTTTGAGTATTTTCTCTGCGCCTGGTCCACCAACGGTCAAAGCAGTAACTTCTCCTCCCGCAGCTTCTTTGTGTTGCAGTGCAGTTTCAAGAGCGAACTCGTCGTAAGGGCTCATGACCATTTTTACTGCAGATAAATCCACAGATTCTCCACTGACTAAGATTTTTGCATTTGTGTCTGGGACTTGCTTCACAAGGACGATGATATTAGGCATATGGGTCTCTCCTCCGACTACGGATGGATGAACCATTGGCATTCAATTCATGAACCTTGTCACCGGTTCATATGGGGGTTTTTAGGGCACCCTAATATAGCAAAAAAGTGTTGAAAGCCATCAAGATTATGAACCCTCAAGAAAGAGAGCAGAATCCATGCCGCCAAGTGACCCTATTGACCTCGGAGAAAAAGACAAAAATGTTCTTGCAGCATGGCGATTGATGTTTGAAAAAGAGTATCTTGCCGAAATCATTGATCTCAAGGGGTTGGAGATGAGTGTTTTCGGATTTGAGGTCCAGCATGAAGTACTCGCCCGAGATAACTTCCTTAACACTGAATTTCACCTCGATCCTGCCCGAACCCTTTCAATCGGAAACAAAGTGTTGAAGGAGCAATTTGATCAAAATGGAGTTCTTGCACGACCGGTCATACGGGTTGTAAACTTAAGTGAAAACTACCATCGTACCATGGAAGAACTTCGAATGAGAGATAGGGATCAGTTGCTTACAGTGGACGTGAAGATGGCTCATGTTTTTCACCCCTATGGTTGGTTGAAAACAGCCGTATATCAGTGCAAAGACTGCGATCTCGTCAAAGAAGTTCAACAACGAAGGGCGCGACAAAGAGAGAGTCCAAGTGTGTGCAAAGTTTGTCTTCAGAAGTCCCTTGAAGGTATTGAAACCTTGAATTTGCCCCTAACAAACTTCTATCCGAGGCCGAATTTCCGTATGTTGACTGATGAGTGCTATTACGAAGATGTACAAGATGTGTCAATGCATCAAATAACCTACAATACCGACCATCATCTCATTCAATGCAATTCAAGCTTTGAATTGATTGGAACCCTTTCTGATGATTTGGTTGGTGAGGTTGAACCTTCAACGTTCATGAGGGTGAATGGAATACTTAGAGTCCAACCGATTCCGACACGAACATTTGCTAAAGATACCCGCCGTTTACTCTCAATCGATGTGCTCAGTGTTGAGCCGTTACCAATAAAGGAGAATAAGTAAGGAGAGTCTTACATAAGGGCTGTAACAGCATCTAGGGCCTCAGGGTGTTCCGCAAAGTGCGCTTCAACCGATTCCAGCCCCTTTGCAAGCCCATCTGCAACTCCAAATTTTGCATCCAACGGATGGATTGTCCCGTCCATTACCGCTCGTTTGAAGGATTCAATCGTCGTCCAAGTGGACGGTTCACCGAATTTCGGATTAGGGGTGACGTTAATCTCTCCAAACTCGGGTAGGACGATGAATTCTCCCAATTCATATACTGCAGAAAGTGGGTCCTCGGGGTCGAGGTACGCATGTTTTGACATCTTCTTGCGAATTTTCTTCTTCGTGTCATGCAAAAGCAGTGAGCCATTGGGGTCCGATTTTGACATTTTATGGTCAAATGATTCCATACGACTTCCTGCGGCCTGAAGTGATGAAACGATGGGGGTATGGAGGCAAGTTGCCTTCTCCCATCCATATTTTGTAGCAACATCTCTCATGAACATATGCGCTTTGCGTTGATCCATACCGCCAATGGCAACATCTATGTCCATTTCAAAAATATCTGCTGCTTGCATGGCGGGGTAATAGAACTTGGAGAGGTCATGGTCAGAAGAAGCTTCATCTCTGCCCATAATCGTGAATGTTTTACGAACCATAGCAAGGGTCGCACCTTTGGAACAGCGTAGCACTCTTGCCCAATAATCACTTGATTCCATGACCTCGCTTGCCCATTTGAATTGGAGTTCTCCCGGACCCTTTCCTTCCGGAGGATAGCCCAGGAGCGCTCTGAAGGTTTCTTCCATGTATCGAGCAGTTGTTTGAATCGCTTCCATATCTCCGCCAAACTTGTCGTTGACCCAAGCGTGCCAGTCTGCAAGAAATACCATCACATTTGCATTGGCCTCAAGCATCCTGCGTAATTGCAGTGAAAGGACTTTCCAACCAATATGGGCCTTGCCGCTTGGTTCAAAACCCACATAGCACTGAATGACTTCATCTCCAGAACGTGATGTATCCTCATTTAGGCACTTAACCAAGTGCTCTAATCCGATGACTTCGTCAACATTTCCGATCATAAGTTCCAAACGGTTACACTTCTCTGGTGAGAGTTCACTAATTGCAGGAATCCGTTCGATAAACGCATCGAATGGATGTTTATTTTCCATACTATCACCCTCAAAACAGGTCGTTTAATTTCTTGACCTGACCTTCGGAAGGAGGTGTTCCTGCATCGATCATGCCTTGCAGTTTTTCAATGAGTTCATCGGCCTTAGTTTGGGTTTCTGATGAAACATCCATGAGTTCCATGGCTTTGTAAGCCATTTTTATTGCAGACTTTGCCTTCGAGAATTTCTTTGCCTCTTCTTTGGCTTTGTCTCCTCGTTGTTTCGCACTGTAGCCTGTTGCTTCGTCCAAAAATCCGGACCAGCGACGCCGTGACTCCATTGCCATTTCACGACCGTTCTCTCCGTCCAAAAATTCACCGAGTTTCTCTCCTTTGAGTTGCTGTACGTCAACTGCAAGTTTTCCGGTGGAATCAAAGGAACCTTGGACCATAACAAGAAGTCCAAATGAACCTGTGAATACACCCTCTGCATCTACGTTGATGTTCTCAAAATATTGAGTTGCAAGTTTTGCTAAACCTGCATTTCCACCCATCGTCTTTTGCACGCCTCTCTTTACAGCAAATCGCTCCATGAACCCCCGACGCGTCCTTTTGACATAAGGCTCACCGTTCAAGTTGTTGAAATTGATGAATACTTGAGACCTTCTAAGTAGGAGGGATTTTGATACAGTGGCCGCTGGATTGGAACATGGGCGTTCGTAATTTTGCACTTTTTGTGCTTTTTTTGTTCATCGTTCCGTTGATTGCTTCCGCTGAAACGGTAACTCGGATCGAACTCAGTAATGCAGGTTCACTTGGCGAAATCGACCTTGGATTGAAAGTTGGTGAGGTTTCCCCAGATGGCTCTTCAGTGCTCGTTGCCGGTAGTGACGGGTATGCTAGAATTCTCTCTGCATCCGAGGCCGATGACCGTTCAAAGGATATTGAATTGCTGACCGGGAAAAAAGCGACCGTTCACGATGTTGATTGGCATCCCCGGGGGATGACAGCGATTATGGTTGGTGACCAAGGGCTCGCTCTTAGGTACGATACATACGACCACGGTGTAACGACTGTTAATGGGTCGTTCTCTGTTTTGGGATATAATCTCAAGTCCATCGATTGGAGGCCAAGTGGTGATTTTGCTTATGTCGGAGCAGATGATGGGTCAATTTGGAAATTTGCTGAACACACAGGATTTGAACCCATCAATTCATCGGGTACGAGTCAGATTACCGACATAACGTGCCACCGTAATTACAATATTTGCTTCCTTGCGAGTCTTGAGGATGGCATCGCGGTTATTGACCAAGATCACAGTTTGACTTGGATTTCAGGGACCTCTTCTGAAACATGGGTTGCTGTTGATTGCGCAGAAGCCGCACTCAATGAGTGCGTCGCCTTCGGTAGTGGTTTGCGAAGCAAAACCTTACGGATCAACACCATCGATGCCAGTAAATCATACGGAGAACAGACCATGATGTTTGACCTGTTATCGGGTGAACAAACGGATGTTACCTCGGCTCACGATGGAACAAGTTTGATTCATATTGCACCGTTTTCTCTCGTTCGTTATTACCCTCAATCAAGTGAGGCATTTACCGTGCTTCTTGCTGAAGATGCAGCCGAGTGGGACTCGGTAATATCAGGTAGGGCGCTGAGTATTGTCTGGGAGACGGATTTCAACGAAGGATTCATCGTCACTGAATTTGGCAACGTAGTAGCGTTTTCTCCATTGTTAGAGGAGACGGACTCTGCAATCCTAACCGTTCTTGTGCTTGGAGCTGTTGCAGTCTCGGTCCCAGGAGTGATACTCGGTTTGATTTACATGAACAGTACTTGGCTTCAACGCAAGTACAAAGAGTGGCGTTTTAGAAAGAAATGAATCCAACAATTCCTTACGGCTCAAGGGTTATGTTGATGAAGCACGCGCGTGGCCATCTTACTGAGGGAACCTGCTATGGAGCCGTTTGAAGGATTGGATTTCTACAACATCGAAAGCTTACTGACCGAAGAAGAAATCATGATTCGTGACCTTGTAAGGGAATGGGTTGACGAAGAGGTTATTCCAAAAATTGAGCATGCATGTGAAGAGGGCATCTTCCCAGATGAATGGCGTGTTGCTCTCGGGGAGATGGGAGTTCTTGGAGCTCCGCTCAAAGGATACGGATGCCCTGGTCTTTCCTATGTTGCTTATGGATTAATTTGTCAAGAACTTGAGCGAGGCGACAGTGGCTTGCGTTCGTTTGCTTCAGTGCAAGGATCTCTTGCCATGTATCCGATATGGGATTTTGGTTCCGAACAACAGAAGGAATACTATCTTCCAAAAATGGCTTCTGGTGAATGGGTCGGATGTTTTGGTTTGACTGAACCTGATTACGGCTCAAACCCCGGTGATATGATCACAAAGGCAGAGGATAAAGGAGATCATTTCCTCCTCAATGGTGCGAAAATGTGGATCACCAACGGAACCATTGCAGACGTCGCCGTTGTATGGGCTAAACTTGACGGTGTCATCCGCGGATTTATTGTGGAGAAAGATGACGAAGGATTCTCAGCACCTGAAATGAAAGGAAAGCATTCCTTGAAAGCCAGTGTAACCAGCGAACTTGTATTCCAAGATTGTAAGATTCCAAAAGACCGTATTCTTCCAGATGTGAAAGGCCTCCGTGGGCCATTCTCTTGCCTAAACAATGCACGTTATGGTATTTCTTGGGGTGCATTAGGTTCTGCAATGGCCTGCTTCCACAGTTCCAAAACTTATGCGCTTTCTCGAATCCAATTCGACCACCCAATCGCCTCCTATCAACTGGTTCAGAACAAACTCGCTTGGATGTTGAGAGAAATCACCAAAGGTCAACTTTTGGCGTACCATCTTGGGAAGAAAAAAGACGACGGTACCTGGTTCCCTGAACAAATTTCCCTTGCGAAGATGAATAACGTAGATATCGCATTGGAAATTGCTCGTGTCTCCCGAGACATTCACGGTGCAAACGGAATCTTGGATGAATATCCAATCATGAGGCACATGGCCAATCTTGAATCAGTAAAAACTTACGAAGGAACGCACGACATTCACAATTTGATTCTCGGCCGCTACATCACGGGCATTCAAGCCTTCACACGAAACGCTTGATTTTAGCAACAGCAATCAGCTCGAACATGAGAGCATTGAGCAACCAACACGGTTTCTTGCCCATTCCGGTCGTTTTTGAAACCATTTCCCCTCATGTTCTGTTTGCTCATCGTATGGCTTCTTGAGCAATTGATGCAATTCTTCTGCAACCGAAAAATCACCTTTCTCTGCCTCATCAATGGCAAGTTGCGCCATCCAGTTTCTTAGAACGTACTTCGGATTGTTTTTCTTCATCAATTCACGGTTAGGTTGGCCTTCAACTCGATCCCACCATCGCTCTAACCAATGATTCCAAGCTTCCTTTGGAATCGTTTTGGGCTCGTAAAAAGCATCTCCAATTCCAGCCGCATCAGGGGCTTCAATAGAACAGAGGAGTCGGAAAAATATCGTCATGTCGGTTTCCACCTCCTGTAACAATGAATTCAAATCCCTAACCAAGTCTTCATCCTCTTGACTCCAACTGTCAAAACCGAGTTTACAAGCCCACATTTCATTATGCTGTTTTTCAAAATGTTCTGTGTAAGATTCGAGAACTGCATGTAACAATTCCGGGTCATCCATCATTGGTACCATCGATTCGAGGAGGCGAGCGAGGTTCCAAGCACCGATCTGTGGTTGTTGACCGTATCTGTAACGATGCGTACTCGCATCTGTGGTATTTGGGGTCCAACCGGGGTTGTAATCTTCCAACCAACCGTATGGGCCATAATCAATCGTTAGTCCATGGATGGACATGTTATCGGTGTTCATGACACCATGGACAAATCCAACCCGCATCCAATGAGCAATCATCGCAGCAGATTCTCTAGCCACATGTGAAAGCCAATCAATACGAGATTGGTCATCCTTTGACGAATGCATTGGGAAATGATGACGAATCGTGTGTTCGACAAGTGCTTGAAGCGTTTCAATATCTCCAGAGGCAGCGTGGATTTGGAAACTACCAAAACGAAGGAAACTAGGTGCTACCCTGCAGACCACTGCACCCGGTTCAGGTGCTGGATTGCCGTTGTAGAGTACGTCCCTAACGACATGTTCTCCGGTAGTGACCAAGGAAAGCGCACGGGTGGTTGGGACTCTCAAATGATGCATTGCTTCGCTGCAAAGATATTCTCTGAGGGATGAGCGTAAGACCGCTTTTCCGTCTGCAAAGCGGGAGTACGGTGTATGGCCTGAGCCTTTGAGTTGCAATTCCAGTACTTCATTTCCAAGTTGTACTTCCCCAAGGGTGATTGCCCTGCCATCACCGAGTTGATTGGCCCAGTTTCCAAATTGATGTCCTCCGTATCGCTGAGCATACGGGTCCATCCCCTCAGTAACTCTTCCTCCACCTAGGATTTCACCATCCGAGGGCTTGATTCCGAGTTTTTGAGCCATCTCCGTGGACCACATCTCAAGTTTGGGCGCAGGAGGGCAAGAGGGCAATACTCTGGACCAACAAGCGTTAGGAACTTGACGTGATGGCCCGCCGATTTCGTTGTCACCTGGTGTTTCGTCTAAAAATCTTGATAGCCAATCAAGGGACTCAAGGGTGGCCATGATGTCAGCACCATGAGGACTGATTTGAACATGTGGTNGTTGCATAATGATGCAAAGATTTGATTTGCTTGAANATTCAAACAGCGGGGAGAATCCCAACTCGNGCAAGAGCGCGCCATACAGGGTCCAGGAATGCAGGTANNAACCGATGGCGGAGATAAACTGCAGCAGCCAGGGAGATCTTTTGNACCTTNTTGAGTTTNACTCGCTTTGTGAATACGTCCCCTTGTTGTTTCTCAATTTGCCTTAGGATTTTATCGTAAAAGGCAATCATTGCTGCGGGGGAATATCGTGTTCTTCGGGGCAGAAGAGGCAAGAGTTGACGCGCTTCCTCTAGGTAACTTCGTGCTCTGGCAGCGTAGCTCCTAACATAAGGTTCCCAATGTTTGTTGAGTACAATTTTCCCGTCAAGTTCAACTTCGGTCATACCGTTGCGTTCCAATTCATCCAATGGGAGGTAAACACGGTCTCTTTGAATGTCTTCACCAACGTCACGAAGCACATTGGTGAGTTGCATGAATATTCCCCACGATTCTGCAAACTTCTTCGCTCTAGGGTCATCATAGCCGTATATTTCGATGCACATCAAACCAACAACGGAGGCCACTCGGTAGCAGTAAACATAGAGTTCGTCAAAACTTCTGTAGCGATTGTTGTAGAGGTCGTCTTCCATGCCTGAAATCAAATCATCAAAGACCTCCCGAGGAATTGAATATCGGTCAACAGTGTCCTTTAGTGCAAGGAAAACTGGGTCCGTGGAATAAACTTCACTGTAACAGGTTGAGAGTTTCTTTCTAAAGAAAAACAATTGAGTTATTTTGTTGAGGTAGGCACTTTGGTCAAGTATTGTACCTTGATTTTGTAAAGACTCCAATTCGTTACGGTACACCATCGCTTCGGGGTCCATGGCGCCTTGTCCACCTGGGAACCGGTCAGCCCAATCACCGTCTGCGATGTCGTCAGCCCTGCGGCAAAATGCATAGATCGCACACATGGCCATTCGCTGTTCGTCAGGCAGATACTTGAACGAATGGTAAAAATTACCTGCTTCCCGCATGGTCAATTCTTCACAATAACGGTACGCCAGTTTAAGCAATTCAGCAGGAGGGCGCTCGGACCATATGGGAGCATCAAGATATTCAAAGGGGTCAACGAGTTCGTTCTTCTCACCCACAATTCCAATAAAAGAAGCACCTTCACGAAGCGCTTCCATAGCAGTTAGGCTTACAGCTTTCACAGCATCTCTTGCCAAAGTAACACCTGCTCGTAGCCGCTCAAGTGTAGTCGGAGGCCGCACTTCTTCCTCTCCACTTCTTGTAGAAGCGTTCCCTTTGAGGGGGAAGAGAAGGTCGAGTGGTTTGCGTCGTTCCAGCATCCTAACCATTCCTCCCTCGCGTCCCTTGTTTAAGAGACCTCCTCTCCAGAGTGTGATTTTAAATTGTTTAAATTCCGAATGTAAGTTTATTTCTACTTAATGGTTTAAATTCTATAGAACATCACTTATCTTTATTCTTTTCAAGGAGGCGGCGTACGCCCCCTGGTATGAAAAGAGCGCGAAGTAATTTCCGCGCATAAGATTTCATTTCATCTCGTGTGACCTTAATGCGTTCATCAGAATTGAGGATATTGCCTGTTCGCAGAAGCGTAACCGTTCGTTGACCAATCAAAACAGGCAGCATGCAAGAGGCCTTCAATCTAAATTGTTTTTCAGGAATCATACGGATGTATTCAGTTGCAGCTTCAAGATGTTCATTTGTAAGGTCAAGGTAGGCATCATACAAAGGACGGAATTTGGAAAGATTGGTTTCGTCAAGTAAATCATGAGGCTTCAGGTCATGTTTGGCGAGTTCGTCCTTAGGAATGTAGCATCTTCCAAAACGAAGATCCTCGGGTATATCGCGTAGAATATTTATCATTTGCAAGGCCTTTCCAAATCGGATTCCTTTTTCATGAAATATTTCTTCTTCCTCCGGCGATAAGCTCATGAGATGAGCCAGCGACATCTTCGTCCAAAATACCCCAACACAACCTGCGACTCGAAATGTATAATCATCCAGTTCAGTGTTTGAATGGAGGGCTGAAACATCTCCTCCTTCCTTTGCAGGTCCAAACCGCTCAAGGTCCAATATTTGCCCCCCGACAATAACATCAAGGCATTCCAGCATTCTTTTCTGGTCTTCAGCATCATAGACGCTGAGACCTTCGATGACATCATCTACATTCCTAAGGAGTTCTGCTTCATGTTCGTTTGTTTGGATATCAGCTAGTAAACCAAATTCAGGTAGTGAAGTTGTACGGCCTTGTGCAACATCATTGTACTGTTTTAATGTCCCCAGAAGTACTTCTGTTTCACCATGTTTTGAATCTGCGATTGTATCGGCTACTCGTGCGAGCAGGTACAACAGTCCAATCTGACCTCTGATCTTCTTTGGAAGATACTTCAAAGTCGGATAAAATGAACGAGAGGTTGTTTCCAATAATGAGTCAATTTTTGGATTGATTAGGACCGCCATGAACTCCCCTCGTTTTCACCCAGTTCAATTCTGCGGATGAAGATATGTGTTGGTAGTGGGCGAAGTTGATTTGCTGGGCGATGGTGAGTTAATTGGTGGGTTTTTTACGGAATCCTTTAGGAAGGGTCGCCCAAGCGTAGGGGTAGAGGGGTGCTTGTGAACTGCGGGTCATGTGGTGAGGTTATTCCCGATGACAGTATGTTCTGTCCGGAATGCGGGGCGAGACAAGACCAATCCATGGCGGGTGGTTTTAACCCCGGTGCACCTCAAAACCTCCCCCCTTTCCCACCTCAGCGCACCTTTGACCCTGTGTCTGGTCAGGCGCAACGAATGCAACAGGAACAAAACATGAACCAGATAGGGCAGGTGGCGCCTGATATGTTGCAAGGAATGGCTCAAGGCATCCAACAACATCAAAACTTACCCCCCGGTGCCTATCCAACGCAACCACTGCAAGGCAATTTCCCACCCTCCCAATTCCCTCCCCAGCAACAAAACCCTCCACGAACCAATGTTGCACCAGTGTCAGATATGCCTGCACTTCCGCGTGGACCTTCCATTGCTAGCGGGGCCGCTCCGGCCAATACAGGAAATGTATCTCCAATGGCGGCAGGTGGAACAAAAATTGCTCAGAATCCCTCAGCTTCGCCAACTGATGCTATGGTCAATCGTCTTGCTGAGGCTGAAAGGGCAGTTAAAGACGAACGACGAAGTCAGTGGCTTTCCATGAACCAATCACCTGCGTCAAGTGTACTCGCAAATCTTGGTGGAGGGGAACTTCCCTCTCACCTAAGAGGAGGTAATGAAGCCAATAATCCAGCAGCAGAAATCATGGCAGGGGCTCTTGGAAAGGCTCCATCTGACGCCCCTAACGATGCATTATTGCGAAGGATTTCTGAAGTTGCAATTCGTAGAGTTGCCCGTAAACGTGGCGTTGCTGTTGAAGCACCTCAAACCAAATTAAACGAAGACATCTTTGAAGTCAATGTCACTTATGTTGATGATGGTCGAGTTTTGGATACACCGGAAGATTTGACCCAAGCCTTTGAACATGCGATTCAAACAGAACTGGCCTTGAAAGGATATGATTTGTCATGCTCCGTCTCTATGTTCCGTTCTAAAGACGGAAAAACTG
>PBTH01000013.1 GCA_002726495.1 Methanobacteriota archaeon
ACCCAACGAAACGGTTGAGGATTGAAGCGATGATTTGGTACCCGTGGTAGCGCCGTTACCCAGTTGGCCATCTGCATCAGAACCCCAGCAGGTGAGTTGACCGTTATCGAGAATGACGCATGTGTGGTCGTAACCAGCATCAATAGCGACAGCATAACGCCCTGAAGCGAAACTTCCGCTGGTGGAAGTTGGTGTAGTTCTGTCACCAGTAGAACCTGTTCCTAACTTCCCGTCAGCACCATCACCCCAGCACTTGATCGAATCATCGTCCAAGATGGCGCAGAAATGGAATTCTCCACCCGTGATGGCTTTTGCAGTGCGGCCTGTTCCGAGGTTGATCGCAGATGCAGGTGGACTCGTAATATCTGAGTTGGAGCCGCCATTACCCAATTGTCCGTAGTAGTCATCACCCCAGCACTTGACTGAACCATCATCGAGTAAAGCACAGACAGCGTTGAAGGCTGTAGCCAGTGAAACAGCCGTTCGCCCAGAACCGAGGGTGTTGATGGTCGTCGGTGTGATGGTGTTCGAAGTCGAACCAATACCGAGTTGACCTTGGTCATTCTGCCCCCAGCACTTGACTGAGGCGTCATCGAGGATGGCGCAAGTGTAGTGGCCACCGGCATAGATGCTCGTGGCGGTTCGCCCTGACCCGAGATTGATGGTTTGAGGCGTATCCTTGTCTCCACCGCTGGTTCCGAGTTGCCCCGCATTGTTTCGACCCCAACACTTCACGGCACCGGTGTCAAGCAGGCCACACGCATGCTGATGACCAAAAGCAAGGGAGATAACATCGGAGCCCAAATCGTTGGTTGCTGTGGGAATGTCCTTGCACTTGTGTCCTGATGAGCCACAACCAGCCGTGCCTGTTTGTCCGTTACCGATTTGGCCGTTGCCGTTTCGGCCCCAACAAAACACGTTTTCGTTGTTATCAAGAGCGCAGGTGTTCCATTCTCCAGTGACCAGCGAGAGGTTCTGAGCTTCAAGCGGATCGTAATCCCACTCCCATGTGATGTCGCTTGCAATGGAACTGTTTCGAGTGATGTAGGCACCCTCGGCGCTCGGCGTCAATGTCCAGTTGAGTCCGAGGGTGAACGTGATGCTGGTTGAGCCACCGCTGTTGTTGGCATAGACCGTATAGGTGGCATTCTCCAACAATCCTGTTGGCGTTCCCCAAATGCTCCCATTGCTGCTGCCGAAGTTGAGGCCTGAGGGAAGGGAAGGAACGATGACCCAGGAGGTGACCGCTCCACCGGTGACGGTCGGCGTGACCGTCATCGCTCGGTCGTTGGAAACTTCGACGGTTGAAGGATAGGTTACAGATGCGAGTTGGTCGTTGATGGTTATGTTGAACTGGGTAGAGGTTGACCCACCAGAATTGTTCGCCCAAATGGTGTAGGTAACGGCTGTTGTTTGCAACACCGAGGGTGTGCCGCTGATGGCGCCCGTCGATGAACTGAACGAGAGTCCGTTTGGAATGGATGGGCTGATCTCCCATGTCGTTGCAGACCCTCCGCTGATGGACGGCGTCGTGGTCGACATTGCTGTCGCTTTGATGAGCGTCAAATCATGCGATGAATAGACAATGGTGTTGGGAGCGAGATCGTTGATGGTGATGTTGATTTGAGCGGATGTCGAACCACCCGAATTGTTGGCCCAAACCGTGTAAGTGACTGCTGTTGTTTGTAATACTGTAGGGGTACCAGAGATATGACCCGTGCCCGAATTAAAGCTCAAACCCCCGGGTATTGAAGGACTAATTTCGTAAGACGTGGTGGTCCCGCCACTTACGGTTGGGTACCAAGCGCTCATGGCTACACCTTTGGTCAACGTCTTGTTTTGGGTTGTTTGATAACTAAGCGAATGAGGAGCAGCAGCGATGATGGTAATGTTGACGTTTGCTGAAGCAGATCCACCTGAATTGTTAGCCCATACAGTGTAGGTTGTTTTCGTTGTCTGCAAGTATGATGGTGTACCGCTGATGACGCCCGAAATGGAACTAAAGGCCAATCCATAAGGAACCGATGGACTGATTTCCCAACTTGTGACGCTTCCACCGCTCACACTTGGCGTGTTTGTACCCATAGCAATGCCCTTGGTCAAGGTCATGTTTTCTGTCGCATAGGAGAGCCCGCTCGGTGCTTGCACATTGACCGTGATTGAAATGGTTGCTGTGTCAGAGCCTCCGCTATTTGTAGCAGTGATGGTGTAGGTGGCTGCCGAAACTTGTACGGTGGGTGTGCCGCTGATGACGCCGGTTGAACTCAGGCTGAGGCCGGAAGGGAGAGAGGGGGACACACTCCAAAAGGCGGTATCACCGGTGTTGGTTGGCGTGATGGAGGAAATGGCTACGTCTTTGTTGAAGGTGAATGGTGAGCCTGAATAGGCGATGGACGGGGCGATATAGGTCACCCAAATCTTGAATTCACCACTCTTTGATACACCTGTTGAAGATGTTGCAGTGAGATTGTACGTTGTATTCGAACCATCGGATGTGGGCGTTCCACTGATGGTGCATGTGCCTTGGTTCAGTGTCAACCCGTTTGGAAGTGAAGGTGATATGCTGCACGTCGCTCCTGCAATATCAGACCGGGAAATGGAACCTGTGTTGTGGCCTTGCACGGTCGCAACATAGAGGCCTGTACCGGTATTGTACCGGTAGGCAATGTGAAGATCGTCATTGCCGTCAACAGCAATTGCCGTATACGTGCCTGCACTGTTGGTAGTGTCAATGGCCGTGGTCACCCAAGAGCCAGTCTTGTCTGAAGTATAGTACAAATCATCAGCACCGTTTAGTTCATGGGAAATGTGAACATTACCAAGTGAATCGTACGCAAGCGAGGTGAATCGTCCATAATCACCCGACGGCGTCACTGTAGTGGCCGCCGACCAGGAACTCCCCGAATACGATCGATACTTGAGGTCTGTATTGCCCATGTGAAAGTAGGATACGCCTGGTTCATCGGTTGTTGGGTCAATGGCGATGCTGACACTCGTCCCACCGGTGTTGGTACCAATGTCCTCAATGAATGTCCTCACCCAAGAACTACCAGGTTTGGCCAAATGGTACATGTCCTTTTTGTTTGAAGCTCCGTCGTAATAGGCGATATGAACATCATCGTTTGAATCGATGGCGATTGACGTGGCTGCGACATCACTCACCGAGTACACGGGAGATGAAACGCTCCACGAGCCGCTGGTCTTTTTCGCGTAAGCAAGGTCGCCCCCATTACCACCACCATCCCGGTAAACGATGTGGGGGTTGTCATTGGAATCGATGGCGATGGATGTAAACTTCCCGCCCGTATTGTCAACAGTGGTTTTACTCCATGTAGAGGAGCCTGCAGCCTTGTACGCATACTTGAGCGTGTTACCCGTATTGTACTGATAGGAAACATGTAACCCGTCGTTCGAATCGATGGCGATTGAGCAATATTTACCCACATTGTTGTTCGTATCGATGGAAGAGGTGACCCAAGAACCTGAAGCGTTGGTTGAGTGGTAAATGTTGGCGTTATCATCTCGATAAAAGGCAACGTGTACCTTATCGTTACTATCGATAGCGATGCTGTTGTAATTGCCTGAATCTCCAGAGGTATACACGCTCGTTGTGCTGTTCAACACACCGGAACTCCATGCAGTCCAATTGAAGGTGATCGGCGTGATGGCCGTGTTTCTAGGCGTCTCAAGATAATCCACGCTCGCCTGAAGTTCCCAATCCACGCTCATCGAGAAGGTGGTGAAAGTAGAGGTGTAGGTGGTGTTCGCCCAAACTGTGTACTCGGTGATCGCTGAGGACACTGTTGGTGTTCCGTAGAGCGTACCGTTCTCAGCACCCAACTGCACGCCTGTTGGGAGGGCAGGTTCGATCTCAAATTGTGGGCGGTGTGTGAAACTTCGAACGGCTGCATGAGCCAAGTCTTCATCAGTCCCTCCAACATGGTAAGAGACATGTAAGTCACCGTTTGCATTGATGGTGGGGGACATGCCGCCTTCAATCGAATCATTGCCGACAACGAGTGTGCGCTCCCATTGTCCACGGGCGTTCGACATGTAGAAGATATCATCGTCAGTGATGTCAAAATACACAACGTGGGGAATGTCAAACCGATCTAAATGGAGGCCAAGAAGGTTGACAGACCACGTTCCGGTGCCATTGGTTTCCAAGGTGGTCGTCACCCATGAACCGCTCTGATTGGTCTTATACTCAACTTCGCCATCGCTTCGGTAGGCGATGTGCAAATCATCATTTGAATCAATGTCAAGTGAAATGCCAGCGCCAGTTTTGTACGAAGAATCGAGGGTTGATACAACCCATGAGGAACCCATTTTATGAGCGTACTTGAGATAGTCCGCAACATCCTCTTTGTATACGATGTGAGGTTTATCGTTGGAGTCCACGGCGATAGAGGCAAACTTTCCAGCATCTCCTGATGTGTCAACCGTGGTGTTGGCCCAGGTGGAACTTCCAGATGCTTTTGTAGCATAGCGTAACTCGTCTTCAGTTTCCGCATAATATGCAACGTGAAGGCGGTCTTGACTGTCGATAGCGATCGCTCCGTAGGTGCCGACGTTGTTGCGCCCGTCGATGGTGGTGGTGGACCAACTGCTGTAGGCAATGGAAGAGGTGAGCGGCTTTGTGGTGTACTTGAAGTCTTCAAGTGTAATATCGCGGTACACGATATGGATGTTGTCCGAACTGTCAAGAGCGATGGAACATTGATGGCCGACATCACCTGTGGCGTCCAAAGTAGCTGATTGCCAAGTCCCTGAAGCGTTGGTTGAGTAATACAGGTCACCATCGGTGTTTACAATCTTAGAACAAATGTGAACCGCCCCGTTTGAATCAACAGCAATTTCTGAACCACGACCCACATCATTCGTTGTGGCAATGATGGTTTGTTCGTTGACGATGTATGGGGTCGTGTAGGTCAATTCATGCGGCGACATGCTCACGCCGACCTGAAGGGCAAGCGTTGAGGGTGAAGAGGAGAGCGTCGTGTAGGTGCACGAACCATCGGCAAAGACAGCATTGCTGTTGTAATTGACGGCAATAGAATCCATGCAACCCGAGATCGGGTCGCTCATCGGACTGTAGGTCCAGGAAACACCAGCTGTCCAAGGGTCTGCGTCATCAGCGTCGTACGCGCCCGCATTGAGAATATGCAAATGTGAACTCCACTTTGGGCGGAAATCATCGTTATCGGGATCGACCAACATTTCTCGAATAGAGGTGCTTGAAAGCAAACTGATGTTTTCTAAAACAACAGGTTCATCTTGATCTAGAATGTTTCCAATTCCAAGTTGACCAACATGATTTCGACCCCAACAGGCCATTGAACCATTGGAAAGGCGGGCACATAGGTGCTCCAAACCTGAGATGAGATCAATTGCGTATGAACCCGTATCAAAATGAACTGATGTCGCTGGTGAGGTGCTATCGATATTGGTGTTGATGCCCAATTGGCCGTAGGCGTTGTCGCCCCAACAGCGAACAGAACCGTTGTTCAACAGTGCACACGAAAAATATGAGCCTGCAACAACCTTCAATGCTGGTTGACCCAAAGACTGGGTCGCTGTGAGGGATGTTTTTTGTGCAGTGTTTCCTGTTCCAAGTTGGCCTTGTTGATTTCTACCTGTGCATGCAACATCTCCGTTATCATACGCGAAACAAGTGTGATGCTGCCCTATCGCCATGGAAGCGACATGTCTGCCTGATGGCAATGGCACATAGGTTGGAGAGGGCGTCTGCATCGTGTTGCCCAATCCTAACTGGCCATAGGTGTTGTACCCCCAGCAGGAAACTGAACCGTTGTCCAGTAATGCGCATGTGTGGACATGTCCGCTCTCAATGTCCACGGCATAACGACCGTTTCCGAAATCAACAAAGGTTGGAGAGTTTTTGTCCGCCGTTGTGCCGTCTCCGACTTGGCCATAGGTATTGTCGCCCATGCAATAGACTGATTTGTTGTCCAGCAGAACACAGGTATGCAATTGTCCAAGCGTCACTTTAACTGGCGAACGCCCTGTTCCCAAATCAACGAACGTTGCTGCCCCTTGATTGGTTGTGTTTCCAAGACCAAGTTGACCTTGACCATTCCATCCCCAGCAACTCAAAGAATTGTTATCAAGAATTGCACAACCATGGTAGGATGCAGCGCCACCATGGGTAATTGATGTGGCAGTCCGACCAACTCCGAGATCAACCCACCCTGGTTCGTGAACGTTGGAGTCGCCTGCTGTGCTAGCATCTCCAAGAGCGCCCAAAAAATTGCTCCCCCAACAATACACAGAAGAATTTGAATAAAGACTGCATGTATGTCCACTACCAGCGGTCATTTTGTCCTGTTGTCCTTGGACATAACCATTCCAATTCATCCAATCGATTCCATCAGGCAGTGGATTGTCAAAGACATCGTCGGAGCGATGGTCGGCCATTGAATCAACTGCGTTGTAGTGAATTGTGGAGTTCTTGTTGTTGATGTCGCTATCGGTCAAGACAATGATGTCGTTCTTGCTAGCTGATGAGTCGAAGACAGTGTTGTTGTGGATGTTGTGATAATCGCCTTTGACCATCAGACCCCCGGCAGCGTTCCAAATCACATTGTGATGCATGGTCCCGTTGCTACCAGTGCCCACTTGACCGATAGGGGCGTCAAAGCGAATCCCGTACTTGATAACGTCATGAATCCAGTTGTAAGCAACTTCAGCACCTGGTGCCTCACCTTGCATAATTTGGACAACTGCACCATCGGTTTGCAGATGGCCAACGTCCCACACTTCGTTGTAGAACACCTTGGGTGCATCACCGATGGAGAGTACTGATGAAGCGCCGGTCAAGTGAACGGTGTTGTTGGTGAAGTACATGTCGCGGCCGCCCTCATAGATGGTCGTCATCAACCCCTTCTGGTCGGCGGCCGACCAGTCGATGGCGTGGAAGTAGGAATTGTTCACCGTGTTGTTGTGCGATTGACCGGCTGAGCCTTGGAATTCAATGGCGCCGCCGTCGGTATTGGTGATGGAGATATTGTCCACGAAGCTGTTGGTGCTTCGGTAAAAACGGGTCATCCATCGGTCGTCTTCGGATTCACCGGCAATGCCCAAGCCACGCTTTGAGGTGCTCGGGTATTCGAGGGTGGCGTTCGTGAACGAACATCCGTCGCACTCGTTGAATTTCACCGTGGTTCCAAAGAAATCGAGGCCTTGAATGGTCACGCCGTCAGAATTTTCGACGCTGATAGCAAACGGTTGGACTTTCACACGGAGGTCCAAATTATTGGCATTCTGCCCGCTCGGTGTTTTGTAATGCAAGCGGTTGTTCGCATTGTTGAACCACCATTCGCCGTCCTGATCAATGAGTTCGCGCTTGCCCTCAAGGAAGTACGCATGATGCTTATTTTTCCATCCTACATTGCTTCCATCGTAGGCGAATGTGCCGTTTGCTGAATTCCAATCTGTGATAACTCGGCTGTTGGTTCTAAACGAACCCAAGTTCATGACCGCAATGGCTCCGATGGGATTGAGTCCGGTTGCGTTGATTGTTTCATTCAAGCCTGTGTGAACTCCTGTTTCTGGGCCGGCGTCAGTAAGCCAACCTACGGTATAGGCGTTGTTTGAATTGGTCAATGTCCCTTCGGCCCAGTATGAACGATTGAAGGCAGTTTCATCTGAAAATTGGGCATTTGGCCATCGGGCAGGTACTTGTTCGTCGTAAGCCAAAAACAACTGCCAACCATCAACAGGCAAGGTCACTTCTTGGATTCCATCACTATCGGCTGCACCCCACGAAACTTCAAGGTCGTCACTGATGCTTTGTGTTCCATCAAATACCACCCGTGCGCCTTCGGCAGCTCGGATGAGAAGGTTGTCCTTGTTGTCAACGGTGACATTTTCGTGGTATCGGCCGGAATAAAGAATGATTTCATCGTTAGAAGCGGAGTCATTCAAGGCGTCAGAGAGGGTTGCTTTTGGACAGGACCATGTCCCATCCCAAGTATCTGAACCGTTCACTGCATCAACAAAAATTGGTGTGCCTGCCGACCGTGTTATGGAGCCACAAGCTGCACCAACTCCGGCGACATCTTTTGTTTCCAGCCATGGAGCGCGGTTGATTTCGACGATTCCGGCGGAGAGCGACATGGAGAGCATCAACACTACCAACAACACTGATTTGGCAGTGTTTGGTTGTCGCTCCAGTTGCATGCTAATCGCCTCCCCCTACAGGGGGAGGCAGGATAAGTCACCTAAGAGCGGTTCCTATCATGAACGGGCGGAGGAAATAAGTGGCCTATGGCCATTGTTCCGTGGCAGTATAGGGCCACCCTGATTTACCCGTATCAAAGCCCAGCGAAGTGAACGATTTACGTGATTTTCTCCATACCGGCAAAAGGTATCCGACCTTTGACCGTTCGCCAAAGGACCACCGCCATGGGCAACGGGAAAAACGGGCTACCCAATGCTGAATCATCGCCGATGAGTGGGGTTGTTCATGGCCGCCAGGTACGAGCCACGAAGCGATGTTCACTGCCCCTGCTGAACCACGAGTTTCCGACCAACATGTAAGTTCGGTTCCCTTTAGAGGACCTTCAAGAATTTTGACTCCGATTGTCCGTGCAGATTGAGCCATGGGCATGATGATGGCGAAGCGATCAACCAGACGCGAGCCCTCGTGACGTTCCAAGGCCCAGCCAGCTTCTTCAGCCAATTCACGGAAGACCCGTATGGCTTCAATCGGCGAAACGCTGACCTCGAGGTCAAGTGTAGCTCTTCGCACCATGAGGCTTCGAATCGTGAAGGGGTGTTGAACCCTTCTACGATGTCGCTCACGCTCAGGATAGGGGTTTGTGTGTGCATGCACGGTCGTTCGCAGTCCCGCCCGTCAAGGCGAGGTGTTGCCGCGAGGGAACCGAGTTTGTCAACCGTGCATCACGCGAAGGAAGCGAGCATGTCGCGTCCAAGAGTGCGCTCGGCGGCGCTCGATACCGTTTCTCAACCGAAAAGGGATCCAAGACCGTCGAAGCTTGCTTCCTCTTCTTCTTCCTCTTCCTCTTCAACAGGGGCAGGGGCGTCAGAACCGCCAGCGGCGGCAGGGGCAGCAGCAGCTGCAGGTGCAGCAACGGCTTGGGTCATGGCGTCAGCGATGTCAACACCAGCAAGAGAGGCAACCAGGGCCTTCACTCGGGCGTTGTCAGCGTCGACTCCAGCGCCCTTTAGGACAGCCTTTACCGACTTTTCATCAATGTCTTTTTCAGCAGCGTGCAGTAGCATAGCAGCGTATACGTATTCCATATTTTTTTCACCTCAATTTTTGTGTGTTCAGCCGAAGAGACTTCCAAGACCGTCAAATCCGGCCTCTTCTTCCTCGTCTTCCTCTTCTTCTGCCTCGGCTGGGGCATCAGAAGCGCTCGTGTCAACGGCGGCTGTGGCTGAGGCTGCTGCGGATGCAGCGGCGCCCATCATGGCAGCCAATTCGTCGTCGAGTGCATCGGGGCTCAAAGTGCCTGCAACGCCAAGAGCGCTGGCATGGGCACGGGCCACCAAGTGTGGAAGGGTGTCTGCAGTTGCGACCGCCGCTTCCAGAGCAACTGCCAGCGCTTCTCCGCTGGCCTTTGCAAGGAGTGTAGGCATCGTTTGCGTGGTAAACCACGTGATGTTACAAGCGAGGTTGAATCCTCCAGCAGCATAACTGATGAGGTCGCTCTCAAATTGCTCGTAATCGATGTCAAGAGTTGATGGAGAAAACAATGTTCCGTCTTCAAGGGTACCGCACAATCGCAGTCCAGTGACCATGGGGTTGATGCCAATCTTTGACAGCATCATACCAAGTTCGCCTTCAAAGACTTCGCCTTCTTCAAGAATCACTGTTCGCTTTTGGATTTGGACACTACCGCCCATAATCTTAGCAGGAATTCCAACAGAGTTGAGGTCACCGACAATAGGGCCAGGTGGCATACCAGTGTCCATCTTGTCAACTACGATTTGGTAAGGAGCAACATCTCCAGGCTTAGCAGCACGGCCGGCTTCGGTCTTCTTGAGTGCAGTGAACATTTCAAAGGAATTCAACGACGAAGAGGAAACCAAAGCAGGTTGAACGGCTGAGGAGTAAAGTTCCTCAAGTTTATCAGCCTTGAAACCTGCACGCTCCCATGCAATCTTCATCAAACGCTTCTTTGCGACTTGAATCTTCATGTTTTGGCGAAGGTCAGCACGCATGCCGATCATAGCACCTGCAGGAACGCCGTGAATGTCGATGACAGCGAGAGTATTCCCGCTAGTCAACAATGAGTGAAGGTCCGCAACGGTATCCTTCTTCCAGGAAACGACCTTGGGAATCAATTGATCACCTCAATTCGTTGTGCTGGGCCCATGCTTGTCTTGATGAAAAGAGAGCGGATGTTACCGACTCCACGTTCCAACTTGTTGGTAACACGAGTGAAGACTTCCATAGCGTTGGCCATGAGTTCTTCATGAGATTGTTCAACCGTCCCAAAGGAAGCGTGGAAGGTCATCTTGTCACCGGACTTGATGATCACCGTGCTGCGAAGACCGTTGGCAAGCATGCCAGGGTCAAGCGTAGGTGGAACTGGACGTGGCATTTTACCACGAGGACCGAGGACAACACCGAGGTAGCGACCGATAAGTCCCATGTGAGGGACTTCTGAAAGGAAGAAATCGAATTGATTGGCGACCTTCTTGGCGCGCCCTTTCTTACTTCCGAAGTCTTCAATCTCTTGTGGAGAGAATACGGTAATTCCTGCGGATTTAGCCTTAGTTGCTGCTTCTCCTGCTGCGAACATAGCGATTTTGAGTTCACGACCACGGCCTGAAGGAAGACGGATCTCTTCCTTGATACGGTTCGTAGGGTTCTTCAAATCTACATCTTTGATGGTGAACGAAATGTCCACGGATTCGACAAATTTACGCTTCGGTGCTGATTCAACAGCCGCCTTGATTGCTTCACTGATTTTTTCTTCCATATTATTCACCCCTGCGGTCTACGAAGTGCCTAGGCACCTCTTCCGCGGTCCGTGATTTTCAATTAAAACGCTCGTCCCATTCTCCTTTGTTAATGATCGCGAGGGCTTCATTGGCCCAATGACCGTCAATCTTCACACGCATTGCCACGCAAGTCCCGATGACTTCCTTGGTTTGTGCTTTCAGATCTGCTCCGGTCAAATGACCTAGGCCGGCCTTTGTTCGGGCCACTTCCATGGCCTTCTCAAGGGGCAGACTTTCGGTCGCGGTGTCAACACTGCCGTTGCACTTCTTCACACCAAGGGCTTTCTTGATTTGATCAGATGTGCTATTTCGGGACATAATGTCAACTCCATCCACAGACGTGGGTATCTTGCCGACTTAACACCCCTATTTAATCGCGCCGTGGCCGCTCACCGAAACATTTCATCAAGCATTTGTCAAATCCTTGAACCATTTTCCTTATAATGAATCGGCGACGAGATTGTCATATGAAGCCTACTGTAAGAATCCTAACTCTCTTTGTCTTGTCATTGATGGTTCTCGCCATCCCTCCAATAGAAGGCGGTTCCAGTGGAATGCACAGTCAGGCATCCCAAGGATGTACATGTCACTCAAGCGGTAGCACACCCACGTTGAATCATAACTTCCCCACAACCTACAACGGTGGTCAAGTTTACGGCATCCAAATTTCAGTCACAGGTGGCGTTTCTGGAAACAACGGTGGATTCAACGTTGAAGTCGACAAAGGTACAATGTCCACCGGAGGCGTGGGCATCATGGCCGTCAAGGTCAACAGTGCTGGTACATCCGCAACGCATACCACCAATTCTTACCGCTCTTGGTCCTTTGATTGGACTGCTCCAGCCACTGGAAGCGGAGACGTGACCGTTGATATCGCCGTTCTCACCGCTAACGGTGCAAACGGCAATTCTGGAGACGCCTGGACGACGACCCAAGTGACCGTGCCTGAGCCGGGCTCAACCAATACCGCGCCCGTTGCATCGAACGTTTACATCAGCGACGGACCGTCCAATACCACTGCAATTACACAAGTTTACTACGACAATGATTTGTATGCAAATTACGACTATTCCGATGCTGAAAACGACCCCGATAGCGGAACACAGATTCGGTGGATCAAAGATGGGACAATTGTCTCACAGCAAAACAACAACCCTATCCTGATGAGCAGTGCTACAACCATTGGAGAGGTCTGGACCCTGCGAGTCACACCAAGCGATGGAACCGACTTTGGAACTCCGGTGACATCCTCAAACTCTGTTGAAATCATCGATTACGATGCGGATGGAGACGGATACGGTGACCAAAGCGACGCATTCCCTAACGACCCAAACGAGCACATGGACTCGGACAATGACGGAGTTGGAGACAACGGTGACGCATTCCCTGACGACCCAGCTGAAACAGCCGATTCCGATAACGATGGCGTTGGCGACAACGCTGATGAATTCCCCAACGACCCCAATGAATCGCTTGATTCCGACAACGATGGAGTCGGTGATAACGCTGATGAATTCCCCAATGACCCAACTGAAACCGTTGATTCGGACAGTGACGGGGTCGGTGATAACAGCGATTGGGCGCCAAACGATGCCAGTGAATCCGCAGACAGTGATGGCGACGGCGTAGGCAATAACGCTGATGCATTCCCTAGTGACCCCAATGAAACGCTTGATTCAGACAACGATGGTGTCGGTGATAACGGCGATGCATTCCCCAACGACCCAAATGAAACGCTTGATTCGGACAACGATGGTGTCGGTGATAACGGCGATGCATTCCCCAACGACCCAAATGAAACGCTTGACTCCGATAACGACAATGTCGGAGACAACAGTGATGCATTCCCCAACGATGCTACTGAGCAAGCTGACAACGATTCAGATGGCGTTGGCAACAACGGCGACGCATTCCCCGACGATGCTACTGAGCAAGCTGACAACGATTCGGACGGCGTCGGTAACAATGCTGATGTCTTCCCCGATGATGCTACAGAAACTGTAGATACTGACGGTGATGGAGTCGGTGATAACGGCGATGCATTCCCCAACGACTCCAATGAAACACTCGATAGTGACGGTGATGGAGTCGGCGATAACGCCGACGCATTCCCAACAGATGCTACAGAGACTGTGGATACTGACGACGACGGATACGGTGACAACGGCGACGCATTCCCGAACGATGTCTTTGAGTGGATGGACAGTGATAACGACAGCGTCGGGGATAACGCTGATGCATTCCCTAACGACGCGAACGAAACGCTTGACTCCGATAACGACGGCATGGGAGACAACGAACAAGCCGAACTTGAAGCAAAGGCCGCTCAAGAGGAAGAAGATGCTGCTGCACAACGACAAACGCTCATTCAAGGTGGATTTGGTTTGCTCATTGTCGTAGGAGCCGTCATTGCATTCATCCGCCGACGAGGAGGTGCTGCAGTTGTTGAAACCAAGGACTTCGCATCTCCGATGGCGCAAATGGAAACGACCACGATCACGACGAATGTTGCGGCTTCCCCCGAACCGGTGCAAGCCGTTGAGTTAACCGTTCAGAACCAATGGACGGATGAAAACGGTCACACCTGGCGATTGATGAGCGATGGTTCCAACCTCTGGTGGAACGGTTCGGACTGGCAAAAGGTCTGAATTTTTGATCTACAAGGCACTGGAGTGTTCTGCCCAAGGTTGAACAACAACCAACGCTACCTCTGGTTAATGGGAGAAGGAATTGACGATGATGCCGCTACAGTAGACGGTGTGGTCGCAGAACTGGACAACTCCAATACCATCGGCGTCCTCAATCGCGTCCTTGGAACTACATTTGCTGTTTCGATAGCCTTCTTGATTCTCGCCTCAAGCATCGGTTCAGTTCTGGATGGGGACGACGCCGGCGAACCTACCATGGTTACCGCAGGTGATCAAATTGAGTTGTCCTTTGGAGAACCCATCTACATGCCTCGTCATGAAGAATGCATTGACATGAACAACGGACAAGACGAAGACTATGCGGGTTACGGCATTGGCTACGAGCCCTCGCTCTCCATCGATTCGATGGGTAATATGCAAATCACAGCCCACAAAGACCTGCGTTGGGGTGGAGAAGGATCGCCCTTCGCCCCTGTTCTAGGCGGGCCTATCGATACTTGGTATGCCTGTGAAGACGGCCAAATGACCTCATGGGATTATTGGGCCTCATGGTTCTGGGTGTCAACCGATAATGGCGCAACTTGGGGCCATGGCGACCAGTTTGACCCAACGCCAGGTAACCTTGCAAATTCTGCAATCGGCTCAGTTACCGGTGGCGCATCCGAATGCCTTGGAGACGAGGGTGACATTGCAGTTGATGGGAACGACGTTGTTTACTATCTTGATACGACCTTGGAGGACAACTGGTGGCATCGCTTTACAGAAGGCGGGGACTCGTATGAAATGGGCGTGGTTTGTCAGCGAATGAACACCATGGCAGCAGATGACCGGCCGTGGGTTGCTGCTCAGGGAGACGGAATTATTCACTACCTTGGAAACTCAGGTGCAAGCCCGCCGGAATGTACTGCTGATAGCGGGCGATACTGGTACTACCATTCGGAAAACGGTGGGAATTCATTCTCTCAATGCTACGCCATGCCAGGAGGTTGGTCAACCATTTCTTCAGAGCGCGATGGACCTTATGTCTATGTTGCTCAAGAAGATGCAGACACCAATACGGGAACCGTTCAAATTAGAATCAGCGACGATTATGGCCGTGGCACAGGACCTGGTCCGTCGGATGGCACATGGGCTGAGCCTGTAGAAGTTGGTCCCCGAACCGGAAATTGTCCAGAGGGTTACCCTGTGGTCAACAATAACGAAGCGGGTACGGTTGTCGTCGTATGGGCAGATTGCCCGAACGGTGGAGTCGGGGCATGGGACATGAAAATGGCCATCTCATACGACCATGGCACTGTATGGGAGGACAGTTGGAGCATCGCCCCAGATTGGGGAGAAAGCGGCGGCATCACCATGTATCCTTTCGTATCAATCAGCGAAAACAACATGGTTTCCATATCATGGTATGGCCTTGAATACGGTGAAGATGGGTATACTGAAGGCGACGAATGGTACCTTTTTGCAGGAGCCATCTACGAACCTCACTCTGAAGATGTCTTCGATTGGGTCGTCGGTGATGAAAACCCGCTACACATCGTCACTGCATACGAAGAAGCGAACGGAGATGTTCACGCTCTGCACGATTTCTTTGAGACCGTTCATGGGCCGGATGGAGAATGGATGGGAATTGCCTATCAGCAAAACATTGGCGTTCACCCGTTTGAAGAATACGAAGAACAACGCTACATCAAATTCGTCCGTGCTGAAGTCCTCAGTGCTGTCCCTGACCCTGCCGAACCTGTAGTGAAAGAAGGTATTCAAGGCCCTGAGTGGATTGCAACTGACCCATGAAAAAAACTGCTCCACCGGAGCAATGAGGGAAAAGCATAGTAGTCACCTCTTGATTAGCCTACAGCATGAATGAGGATGAGGAGGTCCAAGCACCACCCACTTCCATTGAAATTGGTACACTACCGTTTGCGACCAACAAGGAGCCTGAGAAAGAAACCGAAACCATCCCCGTCCCTTCAGAACCAGATACTGTGAAAATGCAGCCACTTTCAAAGGAGGCTGACGATGCTTACACGACGTACATCAAGATCAAAAAAGCAAAACCCTCAGAGGGACTAGGCTATTTCGGTATTGCTGTCATCATAGCTGGAATCGGAATCGGATTTATGACGCTTGAGGACGATTATGAATTGGCAGGTATGTGTTGCTTCGGAGGTTGTTTTATCGGAATCATACTCATACTCGTTGCCTCAATGGAACAGAATAAATGGAAGAAGGAAAAGAAGCTAAAAATGGAAGAAGCCTTAGTGAAGGCTGGCATTCCTGACATTCCTCGAGAAAACCAAAAGCCACTGGGCACCTCATTAGTGATTGTAGGTCTCTTTGCTTTGTATATCGCTAATTTCTTCTACAACAACTACATCGTTGAATCGGTGGTGTTCCTCGGTGGACTCGGTTCATCAATTTCGGGAGTAATCATCCTGCTCCGAATGGATTTACAAGACAGAAAGGCTATGAAAAAGCGAATGGCTATTCTTGAAGAAAAACGAAGCGTTGAATGAGCCGTTCACTCACCGACACGCTCGATAACACGAACGTGGTCTCCACGCATGTTCAGCGTCATTGGAATGACTTGTTCGTACAATTCCATGCTGACTTCTTCCTTGGACTCGGCAACGCTGGTAATACGCGCCTTCTCGCCCTTGAATGCTCCAGTAACAATCTCAACGATACAACCAACTTCAATTCCGCTGGTAACAGCCTTTGGAATGAGGTAAGGAAGAATGTCTTGAAGCGGTGCTTCACCAGGAAGAACGTTCTTTGCATTCTTCAGCGGGCTTTGGTTAAGACCACGACGAGCGGATGGGTCGCGTCCGCCAGAGCGTCCAATGAGTTTCTCAACGTGATGTTGAGCACTGGACTCTACGAACACATAGCCGCGCATTGCAGTTGGATGGAGAATGGACATGATCTCGCCTTGTAGCGAAGTCATTGAACCGCTGCCGTGAAGGCGCGCGTGCATTTCGTTAGCAACACGTTGTTCTGAGTTAATGGCGGTCTTGACGATGTAAAGAAACGCTCCGACGCTGCCGTACATTTCACGGAACAAGCCTTCTGCATTCTCCATATCAATGTCGGAAAAGATGCACCTGAATTCCTTCAAGTTTCCTGGGTCAATCCATTCTGCGTTTGTGTAAATGCCTGCAGGTTCTACGTCCTCAGTGTCTGCAACAACAAGAACTGGAATAACATCAACGAGCGAACCGCCCATGTCAATTCCACGCTCAGGTCCTGAGCCGTGATAATGAAGGGATTCAACAGGGATTCCCGTGGAAGAAGCTACACGGTCAAGAACTTCTTCGGGAGTGGCTCCAACGCCCCATACTCCGTCCCAAAGGCCGGAGAAGTATTCGGATTGCTCCGACCTCTTGAGTAAGAGTAATTTTTCTTCAAATCGTACAAATGCAACAAACGCTTCAGACATCATGTTCACTCCAATCAGTTTCCGATGCCGAAGACATCGTGAATCAACCATGGCAGGAAGTTATCCATAACCACAAGGATACCAAAGCCAATCGCACCCAAAACAAAGAGTCCGATACCGCAGATAATCGAGGTTTGTCGGAATTCCTGCTTCGATGGTTTGCGGGCCATGCGGATGATACGGGCCCAGGAGCCGCGAGTAATCTTGCGGAATTGGGCCTCTATCCGGTCTTGTTGCTCTTGTACCTTCATCTCGAAGGACTTGGACGCGGTTGATTCATCAGACATGGTCTAACCTCAGCCTTCCGACCCACTAACACCCTCATTATAACGGCTCCGCCCTCACCAATCTTTATTCACCGCCAATAATTCTTCGTTATCATGAACATCAGTGGCACACCGTTGGTCCTACGCCGATTCCAGATTGATGAAACCGGTGTTTCGGGCGCAAACGTTTGGATAGAAGCACGTCAGGCAGGAATTATTAGTTTCTTACTCACCCTTGTTGGTTTGGATCCTAACAGTTCCCTGAAGGTCACAAGAGGGTCAATTTCTTTCAGAAACTCTTCGGTTTTTGGCTCATCCCAAGTATCGACTCCTTTGGCCAACATCGGCGCCTTTGTGGGCGGTTACAAGAAACCGTTTGTAGCCCTGCTGTTGGCCATCATTTTCTTCATTGGCGGCTTATTTATGCTTCCTGTAGAGGAAATAGGACCCACAATGTTTGGAATCATGAGCGTCCTATCAGTCATTTGTTTAATCTATTATTACTTGAGAAAGACCATGTTTATGGGTTTTGAAACCAGTGGAGGAGGGACCTATGGTTTCGCGTTCCAAGCATCGGTGCTTGAGGGCGTTGGGGTTGATATCAAGCGTGTGGAAAACACCATTGCCTACGTGAACTCTTTGATTAGCAGCGCATCTCTTGGTGAACATTTTATTGAACAAAATCAAACTCAAATCCTTGGAGGGCGCACTGCTACAATGCTCAGCTCAATGCCTACAACCCCTTCGGTTCAACACGTTCCTGCTCAAGTTGCACCAGCCCCAGTGCCAACACCGGTGGTCCAGCCCACGCCTGTGCCTCAACCTGTAGCCCAAGCACCCGCTGCGCCTCAACCTGCAGTCCAAGCACCCGTTGCACCTCAACCTGCAGTCCAAGCACCCGTTGCACCTCAACCACAAACTGGAATCCCAGAATGGCCGAACAACTGAAGCTCATACAACTCCTCCCTCTCCAATAAGAGGGTTGATGTGGGGTGAGGGATTGAGCGTAATCCGATGGCATCCCGCAATCCCTACGATGTTCTCGGTGTCAACCGCAACGCGAGCGATGGTGAAATCAAGCGGTCTTTTAGAAAACTAGCCCGCCAGTATCATCCTGACCGAAATCAAGGAGATGCCAAGGCAGAAGCGAAATTCAAAGAGGTCCAAGCAGCCTACGATTCCATCGGGACTGCCGATGCCAGAAGAGAGCATGACCAACAGGAACAGATGGCAAACATGTTTGGTGGCCGGGGCCGTGGTGGGGCGGGAATGAATTTCGGAGGCGGCGGCATGGAAGACATCCTCGGTCAAATGTTCGGAGGCGGCGGCATGGGAGGTATGGGTGGCCGGCCACGTCAACAACGACCACAGAAAGTAGCCAAGGCAGCGACCATCAATGTGGGCCTTGACCTCACTGTAGAACAAGGACTGAGCGGTGGACAATTTGAATTCTCATTCAAGCGTTTTAAGCAACAAGGGACGAGTACGGAAACAAAACGCGTCACGATGAAATTACGAGTTGAGGCTGGTGTAGCCCATGGCACAACCAAGACACTCAAACAGCAAGGTCACGACCATCCCGAAGGGCAACGTGGCGATGTTATTGTCACGGTTCGTATCGATGCCGGTGAAGAATACCGTTGGGAAGATGGAGTATTGGTTCAAGATGTCCCCGTCCCTTATTCGGTCATGATGCTGGGCGGGAAGGTGAAGGTCCGACTTCCCTCGGGCAAAGAAGGCCGGTTAACCGTCGCACCGTGTTCACAAGTTGGAGACCGAAGGCGCATGAGCAAGGCCGGATACAATGGAAGTGACCTTGAGTTGGAGTTCACATTAGCCGAGCATGTCCAATTAACCGACGAACAAAAAACAGCTCTAGAATCTCTAAGCGAACTGGGTTTGTAACGTCGTTGACTTCATGACGGGTGGACACGACCACAGTGTATGGCGGGAGGTCACAACAGGAGGCGGAAGGGTTCTTCGCGACCAAACCGTCAGGGCAAAGGTAAGGGCCCTAAGGCGCCAGAAGATGAGCGACTGTGGCGACGCGTCACCCAGCATTTCAGTGAGCCTGAGCAGTGGAGTCAGGCTTGGAGCAATGCAGAAGTGGTTGCGTTTCTCACCGTCAAGGAACGCATGGAAGTACAATTTTCAAACGATGAAAAAGCAGGTAGAGCCTTTCAAAGCAAGATTGAGGAACATCTGGCCTTCGCTCGGAAACGACAAGAACGAATTGTTTCGGTTGAAGGAAAAACGGTTCGTTTTCGCCGCCCTGCTGAAATTGATACCCTCGTTGCATCGGTGCGTAAATGGAAGGACTTCATGAGCCGCCATGCCGGCAAAGGTTCAGCCCCAATCACCGGTAGGCCCAGCCTTGCAGATGAAGAACACACCTCGGATGAAGACAAGAAACTGTACGCTCTTTTGGAAGATGTATGGCATGCAATGTTGCTCAAAGAACCGCTACCTGTTGCCTTTGCTCTGGACGATACCGGCGTACGAACATGGGATGGATACGACCTTGTTCGGGAAGCAAAGCGTTGTGCAGAACGGCGTTCAGGACTTCGATTCCGTGACGATGAACCGGCCATGGCCTTGTTGATGCTCACCAGCGGCCGATGGACGGTACGCGAACTGCTACAATACCGACTTTTGGCGCGGCGTAGAGACGGAGTCAATCCGTTCCCCGACACGTACGATACTGGATTGGTTGATCACGCAGACCGTCTCCCGGAAGTTGATGGTGACGGCGAAATCGCAAAGGGACGAACCGACTTGCGTCACCTCCCCTTTGTAACCATTGACCCCCCCGATGCGAAGGATTTTGACGATGCAGTCTGTCTGGTCAACCACGAAAACAAGAGAACTCTTTGGGTTGCTATTGCAGATGTAGCCCATTACGTTCGGGTCAACACCGCCCTTGACCGTGCGGCAAGGGCAAGAGCGACCTCGGTCTATCTTCCGCACGCGGTGTTGCCCATGTTGCCTCCGCGCCTGGCCGACCATCTCTGTTCGCTTCGTGCTGATGTTGACCGGTTGTCGATGGTCGTCAGCATGGAACTCAATGGATCAAATGAAATCGTTAGCACACAGGCCTATGAGGCGGTGATTCATGTCAAGGCAAACATCGCCTATGGTGATGTCTTGCAAACAAGTGATTACGATGATATGCTCGCTTTGGCCAAAGACTGGCAGAGCAAAGAAATCCGACTTGACCTCAACAATTCCGAATTACGACCCCGTGTCCACGGCGAGGAAACCATCGCCGTTGAAGTGAAGTGGCCCAACGATGCAACCCGTATGATCGANTCGTTCATGGTCGCTACNAATGCNGCCGTTGGTCATCTTCTNGGAGCAAAAGGNGCGCCNCTTCCTTGGCGNTGTCACGCTCCACCTGACCGNCCNGANGTNGAGGGTTTGAACGCTAAACTGAACGCCATGNANATCCCTATTGAATTGCCCATGCCAAGTTTGCGAAAACACGGCGAAAGTGATGCCCATGAACTGTCCAACATACTCGGCGATTGGGCCAATCTTGGCGGCGGTGGTATTGACCTGTCCGGAGTTGAAGACACAACCGAAGATGTGCCCGATTATCTCTCAACCGTCATTGACCCCGAAGCCCGAGACAATATCCTCATTTCCTTGCGCCAAGCCCAACAGGCAGCCAGTTCACTGACTGAATCCACTCGGAGAGTCGTTGACCAAGGCTTGTTTCAACTCATGCAACGGGCCGTTTACAGTGAAGAAAACGGTGGTCATTTTGGTCTCAACTTGGACGCCTATGTTCACTTCACTTCACCGATTCGCCGGTATCCCGATTTGATGGCACACCGACAACTCAAAGCCATGATCCACGGACAAGATTGGGTCCATTCTCACGAGGAAACAACTGAACTTGCCATGCACTGTTCAGAACAGGGACTGATTGCAAAACGATTGGAATGGGAATTGGTTTCCAATGCATATCACGTCCACTTGATGCGAGGAGGGAATATAGGTGAATCAACCGAGCCTGCCCCGACATCTTACAATGCACGAGTTGTCGGCCTCAAAGCGCCTTGGGTATTCCTTGATTTGGGAGATGATGGAGCCATTTCAGGTCGCATGCATCTCTCGCAATTGGGTGGAAAACAACGGCTTGTGGTCGATGAATACGGACTTGAAGTGACAACGGCTGAACCTGACCAATCAGGAAACACACCAGTTATTTTGCAACTTGGACAGCGGTTTGCCTGCCGCTTACGAGGATTGGATGTTTGGTCGGGGTCACTTGACCTTGCGCCAATTTAAGCCTCTTCAAGAATCATGTTGGTTTGATGTTCGGCCTTGGAAATCTCATCAGATTCACCCGCTTCAATCAATTTCTTTGTACCCATGACGAGAATGAAAATGCCCAGTGGTAAGAAGACAAATACGGCATTGTCCTCAAGCCAGTCTGAAATCAAAATGAGGAACCAGACGAACGACATGACGAAAAATACCCCGCCTGTAAACGAGCTGGGTTCAGTGAGAGATGTCTTCATGCTCATAGCATCAAACTTCCACCCGAACATCTGCAGTCCCATCACACCATGAATTATGAAAGCAATCAGCCAAGCCAATTCAAAATCACCGAACAAGAAATCCACAGAATGGATGTCAAAGAAATCTGTAATGCTAAAACCCAACGCTAACGGCATTCCTGTGTAAAACACCATCACCGCCATGACCCCGGGCCAAGCTTTGTTGGTTGAAGTTCCAGAGTAGGTTTTGGAGCCAAACTGTCTGGGAATGACTTCCATCAAAATCATCCAGGCCGCCAGATGAAACGAGAAATAAATCAACCATGCCGTTTCATAGAAGAGGCTGAACGCTTCGTCAAAAGATTCAACCAGGATCCAAGCACAAACGGCAGCGGCAAAGGCGTTGAAGGTCGCTTGAACGGTCATTGAAGGCTTTCTATTGACATCGTCCCACTCCATGAAAAGTTCTCTCAGAAGAGCACCAAGAACCAGGGTTGCGCACAAGAAAGCGGCGGTATCGTCCTGGGCACCAAGGGCGTAAAAGAATGGGAAGGCACCCAAGATCCATGTCGCAGTATAGGTGACTCGAGCGTCCAACTCACGCGCTTTTTGGGCCGAGTATATCGCAAGTGCGAGCAAGGGAAGCCAAAGACCGCTGTTAAACGGCCCAAAGTCACGGTCCCAATCGCGGCCACCTGGCCCCTCAACGAACATTACCCACGCAATCAGGGCACTTACGCTGAAGATGATGATTCGCGCTTCATTCAAGAAGACCTCCGCCTTACCGGTATATCGTCTTCTAAACGACACCCATGAAGCGATGGCTAGAAGGCCAAAACCTATTGACATCAACCATTCTTCTGCATCATGAATTGATTCAAAATTGTCGCTGATCAAGAGGGAAAGGAAACCCACTCCAAAGAGAATCATGGTGGCTCCAGTGGCGGCACCTGTCCCCAAGGCGATTCGCATAGCATGGTCTGTAAGATTGAACTTGGATGCCTCTTCATGACCTACTGTTGACGCTTCAGCTACCGGTGCCTGTGATGACTCAACACCGCTTATATTTCCGAAAACTTGTGATATCGGTTGCTGTTCTTCGAAGGTTTTGATGCTCTCAAAAGATTGAGTATCCAAGCGACCTGCGTCCCTGTGAAACTCAAGACGGTCTACAAAATCTGAGGATTCCATGCCGTGACCTGCGCAGTATTTGGCTTAACCGTTCTCCCTCAAAATAGCCGATTTGAGGTGGTTTTTCCTATATTGTAGTCAATACCACAGTTTTTTAATGACTACAATAAACCCGATACATGGCCCGCATTACTGCCGAGCGTTGCGACTGTAATTGCAAAATGAAACGCCTCTACACCCGCGCTGAAGGTGGTAAGGGTTGGGATGGAGTCGGTTGGATGTGCGGTTGCGGCTGCGGCTGCGTCACCTTAGACGAAGGAACATGGCAACTCATGACCTGTTGCAGCATGGAGGCGGAAACACATGACTGAACTTACGCTACGCATCACAGGAATGACCTGTGCTTCATGTGTCGCCTCAGTGGAATCTGTCGTATCCAGTCTTGAGGATGTAGCATCGATTTCAGTCAATCTTCCTATGGAGCGAGCAAGAATTGTACTCAACACTTCGGCGACAACGAACGGAAAGGAACAATGCATTGAGGCAATCAACAAAGCGGGGTTCAAAGCGTCGGACATGATTCCAGCGCGTGCAGTTCGTGAATTACAACAAAAAGAACTCAAGCAACAAGCGATTAAAGTTGCAATCGCATTTGTTCTGTGTCTGCCGGTATTTTTCCTTTCAATGGTGATGGATGACTTCGGTACATACGGTGAAGTCAACGCACGCCTTCTGTTTGCTTTTCTAGCAGCGCTTCCCGTCTACATCTGGTCGGGTGCTGAATTCCACCGTAATGCTTGGGCCTCACTTCGTCGAGGAACTGCAAACATGGATGTACTCGTCCACCTCGGTACAACCGTAGCCATGCTTTGGTCAACTGCGGTGACCTTCGCTCCTCTAAGCAAAGCAAGCCCTAACCTTATCCTTGAGGCAAGCCATGTTTTCTTTGATGGAGCAGCCTTCATCATAGCCTTTGTATTGCTCGGCAACTACTTGGAAAGGGCTTCAAAACTCAAAGCAACAGATGCCGTTCATCATTTGATGGAAATGCAACCGAATGAAGCCTGGGTCGTGCAAGGAAGCGGTGGTACTGAAGCACAACTCGTTGAGAATATTGAACGCAATACGCTTATCAAAATACTCGCTGGTGAAACCGTTCCATTGGATGGAATTGTGGAGGAAAACACCGCTCTTGTTGACGAATCCAGCATGACGGGCGAATCGTATCCCGTTCGCAAATCCGAGGGGGCAGAAGTCGTTGCGGGCACGGTTGTCCTCGACGGTACGCTCTATGTACGAACCACGGCATTGGTCGATGATACCATGCTTGCAAGGGTCATTCAACTGGTTGATGAAGCACAGTTGGGCAAAGCTCCAATTCAACGCTTAGTAGACCGTGTGGCACGTGTATTCGTCCCCCTCGTTGTCGTAGCAGCAATCGGGGCGGCTCTCATTTGGTGGATGTTCGCAGATTCCCTCGCTCCAAATTCAGGCATGGAGCCGATAGAAATGGCGGTCATGGTACTGGTTTCTACATTGGTCATCGCATGTCCGTGCGCTCTTGGGTTAGCAACGCCAACAGCACTTGTTGTTGGAACGGGGCGGGGAGCCGCCTACGGACTGCTCATCAAAGGAATTGAAGCCCTAGAACAGGCTCATGCTACGTCGGTTGTCGTTCTTGACAAGACGGGCACCATTACCGCAGGATCTCCCAGAGTGAGCCACATAGAATTGCTCGACAGTGAGGTTCGTGAATTGCTCGGCATCGCTTCGGCGTTGGAACAAGAATCTACCCATCCGCTTGCAAAGGCGGTTCATACCTCTTGGTCCAATGTTACGGACAAGCGACCGACCGTTACCGACGTCCGTACAGTACCGGGACAAGGTTTGGTTGGGGCACTTGATGGAGAGCCTGTCGCTATTGGAACCTATGAATTAATGGAGGCACTTGTTAACAAATTACCTGAGGATTTGGAAGAGCGTGTGGTCCAGAGGGCGAAGCGTGGAGTGACGCTGATGCTTGTCTCCAAAGGTCAGAGATTGCTTGGTTGGATTGAAGCAAGTGACCGAATCCGAGAAACCTCCGCTCCTGCAATCAAACGGCTTAAACAAAGTGGTATTTCCGTCATCATGCTCACTGGAGACCGAAAAGAAACGGCTCAAACCGTTGGTGAATCGGTGGGGATTGACACCATTATCGCAGGCGTGAAGCCTGATGAAAAGGCTGCTTATATCAAAGAATTACAGGAAAAGAAAGAGGTTGTTGCAATGGTTGGAGATGGAATCAACGATGCTGCAGCACTGACCATTTCCGATGTAGGGTTGGCAATGGGAGCAGGCAGTCAAATTGCCCTTGAAAGTGCGGATATTGTCCTCGTCCGCAATGATTTGGCTGATGCTGTTGCAGCCTTGGACCTCGGGCGAGCGACGATGACGAGAATACGAACGAATCTTGGTTGGGCTTTCGTTTACAACCTCATTGGAATACCGCTTGCGATGGGGCTGTTATTCCCTTGGACGGGGTGGTTGCTTCCACCTGCGTTTGCGGCAGCAGCGATGTCCCTCTCATCGGTAAGCGTGGTCGGGAATTCCTTAGTATTGCGCTGGTGGCAACCATCGAGTGTCTTACGCTAAACGAAGTGAAAACCATCGTGCTATCAACCGGTTTTGCGGTGGAAGACGGAGCGACGGTTTGAAATCCGCGAGGCACAGCCGTTAGTTTGCGCGGGGGTCGCCCAGCTTGGTCAACGGCGGTGGGTTTAGGTCCCATTCCTTATCGGTTCGCAGGTTCGAATCCTGCCCCCCGCAC
>PBTH01000014.1 GCA_002726495.1 Methanobacteriota archaeon
TATGTTTAGGCCGCTTTCGAAGACATCCATGCTTTTCCCTCCCCTCGGATTTGGTAAAATATGACCAATCTATGGTTTTCGGAACCCCACATCCCTTTTGAATTAATGACCTTATAATTCATCAAAAATGCTGGTCTGAGCCATCCAATACGACACTGGGCAACCATCTGAGGATGAAAAGCCACAACGTTGCAATCATAAGCCCCAGCCATGTCAATTGCAGCACAAGAGAAATCATGGAATCTGAATCCGATAGCAAACGGCCCACGCCCCATGAAGTTCCGTTCCATAACCCATGGCCAAGTATTGCCACGCCTATGCCTGCAGGAATCGTCGCCGGAAGATTCCATGATTTCCTTTCCCACTTAGCAACAAATCTCATCATCCGGTCAGAGGGAATGTTCGCCCATCCCGTGGTACTTTCCGGTGTTCCGTTTTTATTGTAAAGAATCCACTTTGCTTGAGTATTGGGGGTGACATATGAGGAACGTTCACTTAGAGATGGAAGTCGATTGCCACGGGCAATCCAACATCCAATCGCATATCCTGAAAGGCCGGTCCACAATGCATGGCCTGGAATTGAACTCAACCCCCGAAGCATTGCTGTGAAGAAGTAGGATATGCTGCTGTAATCGCCTATTAGTGCGAGTGAAATGTATTGTGCGTTTTCAAGAAGAGCAAACCCAAGGCCAACGGTTGAACCAACGTAAAATCCATGTTTAGGAGATATAATCAGATGGCTCAAAGCAAGAACAGCAAGAGCTTTGCTTAACTCCTCTCCAATCGGAGCAGAGAGGAAGAGAACAAACCCTTCTCCCCATGAACCCGGCTCCATTGCGTTAAGCCCGAACATGTCCAGAATCAACGGTGAAATTAACGAATTGATGATGATGGCCGGTATTGTAGAAAGCATGCCTGCGGCTAAGATCCATTCTGCATTCCTTCTGGATATGTTAATCCCAAGGTGTCTGCTGCTTATTGACCACCAAGCAAAGACGGGGGCAGCAAAACCGATGAGCCATGCAGGAAGTACGATGAGAAGCGCCAACAAGACGCTCAAAGGCGTCGGGCCTAGAATCATTAACGGGAGAAGACAAACGGATGAGATGATCACTCCACCAAAAAACAAACCCCAAAGATGGAGCGGCCTCGGCATTTCAAGAGGTGCAGTGGAGCGAAATAAATGATGCCGTACAACGGTGGGTACTGGTGATAGGACCACACTGCCTCCCGCAAGGACGTGTTGTTGGACACCATTTGGATGCTGTTCGGCAGTAATGCTGTGTGTTAATCTTGGTCTGCGGAGATAAAAGAACAGCATAAGCAGCGGCGAGAGGCAAATGCCTCCCACAAACGTCAACATGGGTTCAAATGGTCCAAATGTACCGTTGAGATCCCCGTCGACGAATCCAGCTACGATCAGCACAGAAATTTGTGAGATAAAAAAACACACAAGAACAAGTCCAAGCATCGAGCGAACCGTCTGCCACGGTGTTGAAGTTTTCCAAACAGTCAAGTCATCAGGAATTGGAGTTAACGGTGTACCTTGGTAAACCATTGGTGGTTGATATACCGGCTGAATATCAACACCTCATGGATTTAGGTCCCGCTCAGTTCGCCCATCATTCGTCACTGAAAAACAGCATTCGGCAGAAGACATCATCATTGCAGGATGTGATACCAAGAGGTTCTCCTTCATCAAGGAATGTGTCAATGGGCCAAAACGGTGATTGATAAGCAGGGCTCTGTCATTTCAAATTGTGACGTTCACGGAATCATTGTTTGCGCCCAGACGCGATTACAAGGGCATGTCAACTCCAAGCAATGCAGCTCGCCTCTGGTTGCCCCTATGTTCGCTAAGCGTCAGTTACTGGTCATGGGGCATTACAGATGGCAACCTCGTGGTGTGGCTTTGCCTCGCAACGTTTCTCGTAACGCCTCTCCTTTCTGTTGGTTGGTATCTTATCGGGATAGTATCCAACCGCTATGAGCCCAAGTATTTGATTGAAAAAGCCGAGCATGCTTACCTCAAACGGCTTGCATGGAAAGAACAGCAAACTCACTGATGGAATCCATAGGTCCAATCATGGGGAGGGGCAAACGTTTCCTTAATGGAGCGTGGACTGACCCACCTTAACAAGTTGAGCGGGCTTCCCGCCTTGTCGTTTGTACCGCTTCCTCTCGCCCCTCCGAAGGGTTGTTGGCCAACAACAGCCCCGGTTGGCTTATCGTTGATGTAAAAGTTACCTGCAGAGTACCGCAGTGCGTTGAGTGCAGTTTCAATATGAGTTCTGTCAGTTGCAAAAATTGAGCCGGTAAGTGCGTATTCAGAAGTCGTATCACACAATTCAAGAATTGATTCAAAGTCATCGTCATCATAGACATGAACAGAAAGCACAGGGCCAAAAATCTCCTCCGCCATGCTCTCGCTTCTTGGGTCGCTGCAAACGATGGTTGTTGGTTGGACAAAATATCCGACACTGTCGTCGTAGGTCCCTCCCGTGACAATTTCACAGTCAGGGTTTGCTGCCGCTCTGTCGATGTATCCTGTGATATTGTCAAATGATTTCTTGTCGATGACGGCTCCAAGGAAATTCGTGAATGTACGGGGGTCGCCAACCGTGATTTTAGCAACTTCTGCACAGTAATCATCCTTGATTGCAGCCCAAACGGATTTTGGAACATAGGCTCTACTTGCAGCACTGCACTTCTGTCCCTGGAACTCGAAACTGCCTCGTAACATGGCCACTAGAAGGGCGCGTCGGTCGCAATCCGGATGCGCTACGATGAAGTCCTTTCCACCGGTTTCTCCAACGATACGAGGATAGGATTTCAGTTGTTCAAGGTTGTTGGCAACATCCCGCCACATTTGACGGAAGACGCGGGTGGAGCCCGTGAAGTGAATTCCAGCAAGTTCAGGATGGCCCAAGCACATGTCTCCTACCAAACTTGCTTTGCCTGGAACGAAATTGATGACTCCAGCAGGAAGGCCTGCATCCATCATAAGGCGCATCAATCGGTAGTTAGAGACGTATGAATTGCGTGAAGGTTTCCAAACTCCCACATTCCCCATCAAAGCAGCACTTGAGGGAAGATTCGCTGCAATACTTGAGAAATTGAATGGCGTAACTGAGAAGACAAACCCTTCCAATGGGCGAACTTCGCTTGAGTTCCACATCGATGAAGGAGAGACAGGAGGTTGCAAGTCTTCGTAGATTTGGCGGCAATAGTCGGCATTGAATCTCCAAAAGTCAATGAGTTCACATGCTGAGTCAATTTCTGCCTGATGGCATGTTTTTGATTGGTTGATCATCGTAGAAGCATTGATCTCTGCCCGTCGAGACCCTGCAAGCAATTCACTGGCTTTGAGGAATATAGCTGCGCGGGCTTGCCATGGCATGGTTGACCACATGGTGTGAGCCTCAAGAGCGGTATCAATGGCAGCCTTGATTTCTTTTTTACCCGCCATGTGAACACGGGCAATAACATGTCCATGGTCGTGGGGCATAACCTGTTCAACAACATCTCCCGTGAAGATTTCCTCACCGTTAATGATGCAGGGTATTTCAAGAATTTCAGAGGATTGACGCTTGAGTTCGACCTCAAGTGCCTTTCGCTCCTCGCTACCGGGCAAATAGCCGAGCACGGGTTCGTTCACTGGGGCTGGAGGCATGGGTACGCTGTTGACCATGGTAACCCGTCGTTGCAGACGCCTCTTGAATATCACGGCCAACACGGTTGGCCAAACTTTTTGTCTCAACGGTAAAGATGGGCATGTTTTGCTCTGACTTTAGCAATTTTTGGGCCGACTACAGCCGCACAATACCCTTGATACGGGTTTCTTGCATAGTAATCNTGATGCTCTTTNTCAGCGATGACAAAATTCAGCGGCTCTTCGATGGTGGTNACGATNGGNTNGTCATANTATTCTTGCATGGACGTCAGCATCGCTTCAGCAACTGCTCTCTGGCCCTNTGNNACNGGCATGATACAACTTCGATACTGCGTTCCAATGTCGTTTCCTTGACGGTTCAATTGGGTNGGGTCGTGAACGGTGAAAAAGACTTCAAGNAATGTTTCGTATGATACNGTACTCGCATCGTAGACAATTTCTACGACTTCAGCATGACCGGTTCTCCCGGAACAAACTGCTTTGTAGGTTGGTTTTGGGTCGGGGCCACCTGCATATGCAGGGAGAGCAGATTCAACTCCATGAATTTCCTTGTATGCGCCCTCTACGCACCAAAAGCACCCTCCACCAACAATCATTCGTTCCATGTTTTTAGACATTCTCAGTTTTGTTATCAAATCATGCCTTTCATCTCTTTTGGCGAAAAAGTAAAAAAAGAGATAAAATTTGTTACATTTTACGTTTGCATGATACAAAACGAAGAACCGTTAGTCCTATGTGGTACGCTGTCAAGGACTGCTCATGAAGTCGCAGGCGCTCGTATTGTCGTTGCTTCTTCTCCTCTCATCGACCCCCCTTGTTGCAAGTGCGTCATCTTCAGAAGATCCAATTTTGGTAAGCGTTCACGAACCCGAACCGATTGAAACACTCAGTATAATCTCTACGTATTCGCTGGGTGTTCAGTCTGCATTGGCCCGAGTAAGTGATATCTCACAATATAATTCATCGGTTCTTGAGCAAACAACCTCTTGGGTTGCCATCGGAGTAACTCCAGTGGGTGAAGGCCTGCCACATCTCAACGGTGCATGGTTGATGACAACGGACGCAGGCTCTGGTTTGGGACAGTTGCAATCCATGATGGATGAAGGTTTGATCGAATCGTTTTATCCATTGATTGAAAAACATCAAGAACCGCGATGGGTGCCTAATGACCCGAAATTTTCTGACCAGTGGCACTTGGTGAATACCGGTCAATCGGGAGGCACCGTCGGTGAGGATGTTAACATCACCAGTGCTTGGGATTCATACCGCGGAAACGGCGTTGTGATTGGGATTGTAGACGATGGATTTGATTGGACGCATCCTGACCTTGATGACCATTATGAGTCCACCTTGGACTACGATTATTGCAGCAACGACGGCGACCCAACCCCTGCATCAAACAAGGCGCATGGTACGGCAGCAGGTGGCGTAGCAGCAGCGGTTGGTAACAACAGTCTTGGGGTATCAGGAGCCGCTCCAATGGCGGGGCTTGCAGGATTACAATTGATTTCTTGTAGCACAACAGATGTAAGGGAAGGCAATACGCTTTCTCACAAGCGGCAAGAGATTGATATTTATTCCAATTCTTGGGGTCCCAGTGATAATGGAATGACATTGTCAGGCCCTGGGCCATTGATGATGGCGGCTCTTGAAGGCGGTGCACAAGTCGGTCGAGGTGGCCTTGGAAGCATTATCACTTGGGCAGCAGGAAACGGTTTGGACGACGATGATAACGCAAATAAGGACGGCTATGCTAATCTTCGCTACACCATTGCGGTTACCGCCGTGACCTACAAAGGCGAACAATCCTATTACGCTGAGCCAGGAGCCAATATCTTGGTTGCGGCTCCTTCAAACGGTGATGGTGAATCCATTACCACTACTGATATTGAAGGTTCAGGAGGATACACTTCCAATGATTATACGGATACCTTCGGTGGTACATCATCTGCAACACCCTTGGTTTCGGGCGTGATTGCTCTCATGCTTGAAGCCAATTCAAACCTGACATGGAGGGATGTACAACATATTTTGGTGGAAACCTCCCGTAAGAACGACGCCTCAGATTCATCGTGGACGACCAATGGTGATGGACACCTTGTCAGCCACAAATACGGTTTCGGCGTCGTTGATGCCACCGCCGCCGTTTTATTGTCTGAAAATTGGACTTCAGTTAGCGAGGAGCTCAATGTTTCTTCGGGAATGCAAACCGTGGATTTGGATATTCCTGACAATTCGGGGGCTCCAGTCAATGTCTCTTTCAATGTCACAGAGGCGCTTCATCTCGAGAATGTAGACATTTTTGTTGACATTGACCATACATTCCGTGGAGACCTTGAGATGATTCTAACTGCGCCTTCGGGGATGCAAAGTGTCCTCTCAGAGAAACACGAGGATGCAAACAACAACTACGCTGATTGGCGTTTTTCTACCGTTCAGCATTGGGGCGAGGACAGCCGGGGCCAATGGACGCTTTCCATTGAAGACCAGGGCAACAATGACGTGGGGACGCTCAACGAATGGGGTTTGGTTCTCTACGGCACCGAACGCGACATTGACAGCGATGGTGATATGTTAACCGACGCCAATGAAACCAATGTCTACTTTACCGATCCGTTTGATGCTGACAGTGACGATGACCAGCTCTCGGATGGATATGAAGTTTTGAATTCATCCACCGATCCAAACAACAATGACAGTGATTTTGATGCGCTCAGCGATGGTTTTGAGGTCCTCGTCAAGGGAACCAATCCACTTCTTGCAGATACGGACGGAGACGGCTTGGATGATGGGACAGAAGTTCTTGTGAATCAAACCAATCCGCTTCTCACAGATACGGACGGAGATGGTTTGGATGATGGGACAGAAGTTCTTGTGAATCAAACCAATCCGCTTCTCGCAGATACGGACGGTGATTTGCTGACGGATGGCGAAGAGGTCTTGCAGTACCTTTCAGACCCCTTGACCTACGACCCCAATACCGATGGTGACTTGTTTTATTGGTTCGACGATTGCAACGACACTGACGCTGAAATTTATCCTGGAGCACTTGAACGTCTGAACGGGATTGATGACGATTGCGACGGCCAATGGGATGAGGGCTTCAATGGTACAGATAGTGACCTTGACACACTTTCGGACTATGATGAGTACCATGTTTACGCAACCAACCACTTGCTTCCGGATACCGATGGTGATTTGCTGCGAGACGACGAAGAATTGTTTGTCTACTTTACCAACCCCTTGGAGGTTGACAACGATTCTGATGGTGACTCATTCTATTGGTTTGAGGATTGCAATGACAGCAACGAATACATCAATCCCGACATGGAAGAGTCTCTTGACGGCGTTGACAACAACTGCGACCAATCCATCGACGAAGGCTTCTTTGATTCAGATGCCGATAACGATTCTCTTTTTGATTACGATGAATTTACAAATCGCAGTACAGACCCCTACAATTCAGACACTGATGGAGACGGTTTGTTGGACGGTGAGGAAGTGTTTGAAACACAAACGAACCCTTTGATCCCTGATTTGGACAACGACAATGACGGCTTCCGTTGGTTTTTGGATTGCGATGATAATGACTCCAGTGTTGCTCCCAACCAACCAGAAATTTGGAACGGTCGTGACGACAATTGCAACGGTGCAATTGACGACGGCGTTGACCGATTAGCACACTTGACTCAAACTCCCAACAATCGTACCCTGTTCATCAACGCAACCGATGAGCCCTTGGAGTTGCTCCTTGGACTTGATGTGATGACAGCTTACGAATTCCAAAATGGATTGACCCTAAATGTAGAGTGGATTCGTAATGGAACCTCAATTGGAAATGGATTTTTGTTCACAGCACCCGTTGTCGATTGTGTGGCTCAGAATTCGACCTTTGAACAGGAATTATGTCGCTACAATGGACAAACAGCACCTTACAGATACACGGCCGTTATTTCCGATGACCAAGGCAGTGCTAATGTGTCATGGACGGTTTACTACAATGTATGGCAACCAGAGGAGGACACCTCCTCTTCGCTTGTCCAAGAATATTCAGTGGCGATAGGACTGGGTGCCGTAATCGTTGTTTTGTTGGTGATTTTAATCCTACAACGTCGTAGGCCGCCTGAACAACAAACCTTCACCGATGAGCAGGTTCAACCCTTTTCCAATGTCCCAGGAGCGCCGAATTTAGATTTGTTTAAATGATTCTAAATTGTTGTAATTGAACGGAATTATGGTCAGAATGTTCACATGACTCCGACGACTTTGACCAAGATTCGTTTGTTTCGTTGCCCGTCAAATTCGGCGTAGTGAATTTGCTCCCAGGTCCCCAGGTGCAGTCGGCCATCACGTACGGCCATTGTCACTTGTTGACCCAGCAATTGGCGCTTGAGGTGGGCATCACCGTTGTCTTCACCCGTTTTGTGATGCTGGTACTCTTCTCCCGAACGACCTTCAATACCATGGAACGGAGCGATCTTTTCCAACCACTTCATGATGTCATGATGAAGGCCGTATTCTAGGTCGTTCACGTAACATGAGGCTGTGATGTGCATTGGATTGACAAGAACAAGCCCGTCCTTGATGCCACTTTCAGAAACGATTCTCTCAACATCTCTGGTGATGCACACGATTTCATAACGTTTCTTTGTATTGATGTGCATTTCTTCAACATAGGTTGCAGCTTGTCCGGTTATGAGTTCACCCATGCAACCCTACAGATGACGGGAGTCTAAGAACCATCATGATTCGGCTCTAATTGGCCTTCACTGCCGTGAAGTCTCCAACGCTGGTAAAGTCAGCCAAATACTCCAGGTTGAGGTTGCTGTCGCTTGATAATGGATCTCCCCCTTCATTGACGGTTGCCGTGATGGATAAGGTCCAAACTCCGTCAAGTGGATTGATGATTTCCACGAGGTCAATATAGGCTTGTTCGGTTGGTGCATAGGTTTCCGGGTCGGGAGTTATCACCTCTGATTGAACAAATTCTTGTGTCCAAGAATTCGAGCAGACTTGCGTTCCTGATAACGTCATTTCTGTCGTGTTTACACCCTCTGGGGCCGTGATTTCCCAGGTAATTTCGTCTGAGAAATCCGTGGTTAGGCCTTGGTCACCTTCATCGCATCTAAATTGCAGCCGAACATTGATTGTATTTTCCAGATAAAGCTCTCCAAATTCTGAAGTATCGTAAGTAAGAATGTGTGTTTCTTGGTCGTTTAGGACTTTACTTCCATCGTCGAAATAGGACTCGTATTCGTAGTCCAATTGCCATTGATGAAGTTCCTCAGGTGCACTTGATGAAAGATTCTCAATAAATTGTCCTGGACCGACTCCAACAACGGTGATGAGCAGTGATGCCACCATGACTGCAACGACCGGTTTCGCAGTCCATACTTCTCGGTCAACCGATGGCATGCTAAAGGACTCATTTAGATTGAAGGTATTAACGACCTCGGGCCCAAATCGGAAGCAAAGAGCGGACATGAACAGCCATGGCATAATTTGGATTGCATAGTAGCCCCAAGACGGCCCCCATTCCATTGATGCATATGTTGTCGTTTGGTCATCATCAAGCCAAAACCAATTGCTGCTTTGGGAGAAACTTTGACCCGAAAAAGCATCATCTACATTGGAATGAGTGAATGTGTAATTCAGTGCAGGAGATAATTGTTCGAGGTCATCTTCTACATTTCGTTTCATGTCTTTTTCAAATGAGGATAGATTGCTGAGAAGTACAATTGCCATAACCATTGACATGAGTATGAGGGACCAATGTTCTTTATTTCCTCCAATGCGTTCAGCGGTTTGACTCGTTGCTTGAAATGCAATCCACGCTAATGTAAGCAGTCCTATACAAACAAGAGGCGCCCGCAATCCCATGAATATTGGAGATGTTTCCGCCAACTCATAACGCTCGGAATAACTGGACCTTTCAGTGCTTTGTTCACCTTCACCCTCATCAAATAATCCAGTATCATTCGTTAAGGAAACTGCAAAAGGAGTCATGGTCCATGCCAGTTCGTGAGTTGAATTTGTGTAGCCCCCGTTCTCGTTGTACTCAACGACAAACCACTCTTGGTCAACTTGATACCACGGTGCAAATAAAGCGACCATTCCTGCCAAGGCCATGGCTCCAAGGGCTGCTTTTGTCCAATCCAATTGAAACCAATTTGGACCTTTTTCATCCGACCAAACCGGTCGTTCATCGTCGACAGCCTCGTACCGAAGGTATGAGAGATTGGATGCAGCACCAACTCCAGCGGCCAATACAAGCAAGACACTTATCCAAAACATAGCATTTGGTGCCCAAGAAATGGTGAACTGAGTCTCCATTTCATCATCCAATGTTTTGGAGATTTCACCCCAGGCACCGAGATTTGGATCTTCGATATCTCCGTCCCAGAACTCTTCGAATTGATTGTTTTGTACATCTGCGAAGTCCTGTAAAATTGTACTGGTTATGAGAACTGAAAACAAGGCTATGATGGCAAGGCCGATTCCTGCCAGGGTTTTTCCATTCATGAATCGATTCGCATCCAATCGGTTGTTACGACTGCTAAATCCGACGATAAGCATGATCAAAGAAAGCGTTGTTATCACTGTGATCCGAGTTGAAAGTTCTTCACCGATTTCACCGATTTCGCCGTAATAATCGCCACTGTTGCCGTACGGTAACCTCTCTGTACTTTGCTCCCCGAACACACCTGTGTCTTCATAGTCTTCGGTAAACGGTTCAGTATCTACATATTCACGTGGGTAAAAATCAGTTGAAATCATATTTTCTTCTTCTCCATCGCTTGTCACGCTTGAATCTAGACTTGCAAATGGAGTTATATTGAGTAACCCGATCAATAAAAGGGCCACTAACGGGCTCCAATAAGCCACTCGGGCCCGCTGAGATACAACCACATCTTTGGGGTTCATATCGCGCTCAAGATATTTGTAGCGATAAAGTTTCATCCGACAACAACAAAGAGTCTGTGCTGATAATCAAATGTTGATAAACTTGAGAATAGAGTGGGGGCCATGAAGAAGTCCATCCTCTTAATGATGGCTTGCCTCGTTTTTTGCGGAACAGCCAGCGCTGAAACTTACCGAATTTCAGGCTCTGCAATGTATTCCGACAGCACTCCAGTAAGTTTCCACGACATCACTGTAGCCTGTCAGCGAGCTGACGCAGATTGTTATCAGTACCAAGGAGCCGAGACGATGTCCGATGCCCAAGGGAGATTCACCATGGTCATCGAGGCAAATGATGATGATGATGGAACGGAGATTTTGCTTACTCTTCGGGGTGAAAAGTTCTCTCATTTCATTGATCTTGAAACCTATAGAGCGTCATCAGATGGACGTATTATTCAAAATATACAACTTGAACAAGAACCCTCTTCGCCCGGTCTTTTCGGAGGATTTGGATGTTGTCTCGTGTTGTTTGGCCTGGTATTCATTTCAACCCTACTTCAAACCGTTGCAGGTTTGGCAACTCCACAGGGCAGGGCTAAGTTCAGAGGATATAAACAGCCTACTTATCACGAATGCCCTGAATGCAATGAGTCCATTGCCCAACACCTCTTGGTTCGACACCTTATCGTTGAACACGATTACGATGCGTTTGATGCAGGAGAAGCAACTGGCAGAGTCTTACGAAAATCATGGTCAACCGAGGAAGAATAGGCGTAGCACATTTGCGAATCTCACCTTACTCTACCTCCAGATATGAACATCGGAACAGAACAAGAGGCTAAAAGGAAAGCCAATCAGTGGCTATGCATGGGAGAAGTCGTCGTCGGCATTTCGGGTGCATCGGGCGCCGTGTACGGAAAGCGTCTTGTCGAAGTTCTTAGCGAGATGGGGAAGACCGTACGGTTGGTCGTTACCGATTCGGGACGCTTGACCCTGAAGCACGAGTGCGATACGACTCCTGAAGAACTTGCACAAGCAACGGGTTCTCTCCTA
>PBTH01000015.1 GCA_002726495.1 Methanobacteriota archaeon
ACTTCAAGCTGATTTGACGCCTTCAGGCCAGAGTACCAGAATCAATGTCTTACCTCGAGTCTTCGGCGTATGAGTGGTTTCACGGTTCATCCAAACGATAGAGCCGGTAGGGTAGGTGCCATCTTCATCCCAAACTTCTCCTTCAAGGACGACGTAGCACTCTCCGCCTGGGTGGCTGTGTGGCATAAATGCGTCAACCGTGACATCAGAATCCGCTTCGTAGAGAACGAGTGAAGTTTTCTCTTCTCGAATAAGGCGACCCAAGCGCACCCCGGTTCCAAAATCCTTCCAACGAATGTTCTCTTCAAGCCATTCTTTATCAACAGAAAAACCGAGCCAATCAGCCATGTTATGTGTGAAGACCATGCACAGCCGAGATGCTTTGAGGACATGAGCGCTTCGGTTTCCTAATTTGTAAGACATTCATTCAAAATTCTTTTTAGAAGGTACATTAACCCGCAATCATGGAAAAACGTAGGCGTGACCTGCCGGTAACCCTTTATCGAATTCTATTGTATCTTTCAAGAATGAGGTTACGAGATGACAATTCCCGTAGGTTAATGCGTATTGAGCGTGCTGTTGGTGTTGAGAGAAAAGAGCTCCGTTTGCATTTACAAAGAATGCATGATGCCGGATATATCCATATTGAAGAGCGAGACTCCAGAGGCCGTGGTGGACATCCAGTATTCGTTTATTCCATTTCTGAAAACGGACGAAGCTTAAGATCAGATATTGGAAGGTGGATTGACCTCAGTGTGCGTATGGGGTACTATCCTGATGCCTTTTTCTACCTTCCAAGCGATCAATGATTGCGGGTATTTTATACCGGTATAGAAAACCTCTTCGGGTTAAGTACTCCTGCACTATCGTCAAAACATGTCCGGCAAAAAAGCGGTTGACAAGGTCTCCAAAGGCCTCACATCTCTGATTGACGAATTTTCTTCAGCAGTGAAGGAAATGGTCAACGCAGGAGAAGAAACCGTCGTACATCTCGCGGTTGGCTCAAGTAGAGTCATCAAAGCTGCGATTAATGCGACAGGTGAAGTCACTAAAATCACGGTTGAAACAGCAGGTAATGTTGTTGGATCTGTGGCGGAAGGTGTCGTCAAAACGGTCAGCCCTAAAGCTCGACAGAAGAAAAAAGGAGAGGAATGAAACATGATATACAGATTAATGATGACGACAATGGTAGTTGGTTTAGCAGGAATTGCTGTTGGGATGATGGACAGTACATTCAAACATTATTACCGGAAATACGCAGAATTTGAGGACATGAAAAGTGTTGGTGTCCAAGAAGTGACTTTTGTCGGTGAAGTAGAGGTGATTGAATGATCCCACAAATTATTGCAGGAACCTTTGCAGTCGCATTAACACTCGAACTCGTTGGCGGCGCTGCTGCAGCGGGGGCTGGATATGGATTAGGACGAAAATATGGTCGCAAACTTTGCAATGCAATTGACCAGGTTGAATCAACAATTGCCTCTTCTCTTGATAAATTCAAGAACTGAAACCTTGATGTGCATTCGGGGAATGGACTGACGTGGTACAACCATTGCAGTTCCCATCATTCCCGCCCGAAGGGCCGTGGTCAGCATATGTCTGGTTCATAATATGGTTTCCTTTGTTAATGCGAGTCTTCTTTTTGATCATTCCATTTCGTGCTGCCATCAAAAAATTAGCACCGCATAGTGGATGGGCAATAAAACAACTCCGAACACTTCCCGTCAAAGGTTTTACAATTTTAGCAATTAATGAGACATTAGCCTTTGCAATCCCAGCTTTGATTATTTTCACTCTTCGACTTCTTGCAGATCCTGTAGGCTGGCAGACATGGGAGCAAGTACCATCGTTTGGTATTCTTTTATTGATCTTAACTGCTATTGTATGGCTTATTCTAGATTTCTTTAGAATTATACGCGTTAGGAGGATGTTGAAAGCTGTATCAAGATATGATATTGACAAACTCAAAAAAGCTGCAAATGTTGGTCTTGGTGCTCGTAGTTGGCTACGCAAATTCTCTAGGAAAGATAAGAAGGAAACGAATGAAGAACGACCCGTAGAACGTGTTGGCAAACGTTCACTCAAAGTATGGGGCTCCCGAGCGTTGCTTGCTAGAAAATTGAATCCAGGCGCTCTATTGACATCAGTCGCAGTTGGTGCTGCTATTGAAGCAGCAAGAGCTGGAGCAGGAAAGTTGTCGGAAATTGTAGATGATAAAATGCAAGAAGAATTTGATAAAATAGCAAAAACAAACACAAAGACACTGTTCATTTTGTTACTTCGAGATATTGCAATGGGTGTATTCCCAATTCTTGTTCTCGCTATTTTGCCCAATATTCTGTGAATAGAATTGCCGCCACCTTCATGCCCTACCGGCCCGTGGATGGACTGAGGCACCCTCATGTCGTTGCTAATCCTGATGCGTCACGGCCAATCCATGTGGAACGCTGCTGGGTTTTTCACCGGCTGGGTTGATGTCCCACTTTCAGTCAAAGGAATCGATGAAGCCCGTGAAGGTGGAAAGGCGATTGCTCACCTTCCTATCGACGAGGTCCATGTTTCAATGCTCATCCGTGCTCAAATGACCGCCATGATCGCCATGTCCGAACATGAGAGCGGACGTACACCCGTTTTCCAGTACAGTCAAGAAATGGAAGAAGGGCTTTCAGAAAACGAGTCTCGGATGCGCCAATGGTCACAAATCAGAGGCGACGCGGCCAAAGACAGCATTCTCCCTGTTCACGCAGCCTGGCAGTTGAACGAGCGCATGTACGGTGACCTCCAAGGCTTGGATAAAGACGAAACACGAGAGCAATACGGTGCTGAACAAGTTCACATTTGGCGCCGCTCCTTTGACGTCCCTCCTCCCAACGGCGAATCGCTTGAACTGACAGCAAAGCGTACCATCCCCTATCTTGAGAACACATTGATTCCTGCCATCGAGTCGGGAAAAAACCTGTTTGTTGCAGCCCATGGTAACTCGTTACGCAGCATTATCATGCATCTTGATGGGCTTTCCAACGAGGAAGTATTGGGTCTTGAAGTCCCAACAGGTGTGCCGATTGTATACCGTTACACAGCGGGTTCTTGGGTACGCCAATAACACGGCATTCCATTCTTCTTCACTTTCATGCGGCGCTTTGACCTGGAAAAGGTGTCATGAAGCCATCAGATGTTGGTACCATTCAAGGGTGTAGGTTTCGGCATATCGGTCGTTGGTGATTGAACTATGGCCTATGGGGCGAACCACCACCAGCATATCCATCTGTCCACCTGTCGAGGCAGAACCTACGCATACGACTTCACCCACTTTGGTTCCATCCGTTGAAGTGGAGATCAGTGATTTGATGTTGAACAAGCGGACTTCGAGGGTGATGTCTTCGTCTCCTCCGATGTATCGGTGTGTGTCTGGTGCAGATATTGGTTCTAATTTTACTTCACTTGGGTCAAGTCGGACAAAGGAGATTTGTTCGTCCAATAAAGCGATTGATTGTTGCATTCGTGAAGATTCTACCCCCAATGCAAAGGCGATGTTAAACGTCGAAGATTCACCTCCAACACTTCCCGTTTGATGCGGCATTCGAATGGAAAGAGACTGTACAATCTCAAACGAAGGCATCAGCCAAGTGTATTGCTCGCTGGCAGGATAAAGGGGCGCATCTGGGTTTTCAATAAAGGTCGGCTGCCCCCATTCTTCAGGTGCAGAAGGAGCTGCAACAGGGAGCATCCCTCCTCCTGCAAACACCAAGACGCTCAGCAGGAGCGCTACAAGTCGGGGCGCCCGATACATCTTCCATTCCTCTCTTGCAGCAGGACTGATGCTTGAGAGGATGAGCATCATTGGAAGCAGTACCAATATTCCGTAGGGGATAAACCACAGCAATACGGCAAATACCACTGCCATGATACACCCGTTACGGCCAATTGGTTCACTCCAGTGGACCGGAGGTTCCTGAGGGGTTCTCCTGTTGATGAAATAGAGTGTTAAAGCCCCTGCGACAAGCGGTAGGAGTGAATGAACGAAACCTTGCCAGACCATGAACTTCGTTCGTATGAACAAACAGGGCATCATGAGGGTTTGGGTCGTCCCAAGGTTGATGCGAGGGTTTCCCCTAAGGTTGACCATGGCGGAACCACTTCTCTCGTTCCGCAACGCAGAGCATCGGCATCAAATTTCTTCTCCAACTTTCACGCGTCCTTGGAACAAAAGGTCCGGCCCCGGTGTTGTTGGGCTTAATCTGGACCTTTATGCTGGAAGTGTCCTTGGCCTGGTTGGCCCGAATGGAGCAGGAAAAACAACTCTTTTGCGAATGATGGCGGGAATCCTTCCGCTACAAGAGGGCGAGGTTACTGCACGATTTTCATCCACCGAACTCAAACCTGTTGGCGACCTTCGTCAATGGGTTGGTCATATGCCCGAACAAGTCCGATGGCAAGGAAATCAATCCGTTCGTGAAGCCCTAGAAGCGATTGGTGATATGCGCAATACCCCGAACAAGCGAATTGACGGACTGCTTGATTTGGTGGGTCTTCGCAATCGTAAAGACGAGCGATTGGACAACCTCAGTCAAGGAATGCGTCAGCGTTTATCGATTGCAACAGCTCTTCTCGGTTCTCCAAAGGTACTGCTTTTAGACGAGCCGTTCAACGGTCTTGACCCGGTTGCCGCAGAAGCATTTACTCATTTGGTGAGGCGTTTAGCAAACAAAGGTGTTGCCGTCGTGATTTCTTCACACATGGTTGCACATTTGGACCAACTCATCGATCGTATCGCCCTTTTACACAGAGGGCAACTTCTTGATGAAGGGAACTTGAACGAAGTGGAGTCGCGCTTAAATCTCTCAAATCGTTATCAAATCAAGGGGAAAGGCAATGTTGAGGTACATTCGCTGTTAAGTGATATTGAACACGAATTCCTTGAATTTAACCAAGATGACCAATCATGGACCTACGTGTTTCGTGGCGCCCCCAAAGAGGTGCTGAAAAAACTCATGGACTCATGCCAGGTCACATCTTGGTCTCCAATTGCTCCAAATTTAGTTGAATTACTGTGTGCTACAACGGGCTTGGAACCGGAAGACATCTCCTTGGAGGTTGGGTCTTCTGCAATGCTTCCAATGCGAACCGAGAGGGGTGGCGAAGATGAGTGATGCGGGGCGAATCTGGCGCATGAGTCAACGAGTCCGAAACCGACAATTGTACGGGATTCGTCTGAAAATCATGCTCCCAATTCTGATTCTTTTCCTGCCTGGAATGGCTTGGGGATTTTCAGACCCGGACATCATGCTTCCTGGCGGCCACCAACCCTCAACTCCTATGGAAGTCTTGTTTTACGCATCACTGGGCGTTGTTTTTGGAGCAACCATGTGCGCTGTGCTCCTTTCTTTTGACGGGGTTAGCCGTGATCGTTCAAGTGGGATGTTGGAACTCCGACTTGCTCAACCCATGCCCCGAAAGCATCAAGCGACAGCGCTGATTTTGGGCTATTGGCAATCGATTGCAATCCCTGTTTATGGCTTGATGGTACTCTGTCTTGTTGTGGTCCGCTATCGAATGAATGATTGGCCAAGCCTCACTGAAATGTTGGTTTACTTCGTGTCCACAGGGCTGATTCTTCTTTGGTACACACTGTTCGCCCTTATCGCCTCAACTTCAGCCAAAGAACAGGGTACAGCAATCGCTTTTGGAATTGGTGTTTGGTTCTTTTTCACCTTCCTTTGGGCTCTGGTTACGACCATGGTGGCCTACGCTTCCGGTGTTGCGGTTGGGGAAGCAAACGACCCCTCTTGGGTTGCTCTGGAAGGGGCTCTTGACCTTCTTTCTCCCAACGGCGTGTACCATCATCTCTTGGAAACTCAACTTCCAACAGTTGACCGAGGTGTTGCTTCGTGGCAGGTCTGGCTCGGAGCTTTGATTTGGACTGTTTTTCCTTGGTGGGTACTTCACCGACGCATGGAAGGCCTTGTTCCGTGATGGTACAAAGGCAATTGTCTATGAAGTCCAAAGTCTACGGCGGGACATGACACGCAGAACTGCAGCGCTTCATCTGACCGCCCTAGCCCTTGTTTTCTTGATGATTTCAAGTGTTGTAGGCCCCAACCTAAACGCATCATTGAGCGATGATTCCATCCAAATGGAAGCCGAAGGACGACAAGATACTCTCGATGTCGATTGTAGTGGATATACCTTTGAGGACCTGTTTGAGTACGATTTTGCTCTGTTTGAACTCTCAATCTTCGATGACTGGGCGACCGGTGACATGTATGCCAATGCATGGGTCAACGGCTCCAATTCACCTATTGTTCGTGACAATCTTGACGGATTGTTTGAAGGACTTCCCGGTGGAGGTAATGATTGGATCAGTACAGACGAACGAGATGCGGTCCGGAGCATTGGTCCCAAGTGCATCGCTGACATGGAAACACGCCTTGGAATGCGTGAGGGAACACCCCACTCCGGTGGCGTAGATTGGAACGACTTTGAATTCGTAGAGGATGGAATCGGTCTAGATGAGGTCAACTTGGTGCCTGCGGAACACCAAGAAGCACGAACGTGCACGAACTTCGGAGCGGCACAGGACTGCAAAGAAGTTCCAGTGTCAGTTACCGACGATATGGAAATCAACTTGGATGTTGCAGATGGAAAGACAAATAACGTACGTTGGGACCAACTGAACAACCAAGGCGTGTCAAATTTCACGGTGGCGCTGAACATCACGAACATGAGCAATGCAGCTCTTGTCGTGACCTTCCCAGTGCTATCCGGTCTACGAATGTACGATTTCCGAGCAACCGACAATACTCCTGAAAGCGGTGACAACTGCAACGATATTGGCGCACCTTCCTCAACATATCTTCCAGATGGAGCACTTCAACTCACTCAACTGGTAACCTTTGACCGCACGCAGTGGGACCTTATCTGCAATGTTTTCATGGATTTCACAACTCAAATTCCCGAAGTCAATGATATTCCACTTTGGACCAGTTCCGCTCCAGCGAATGGTACGCGGATCGCTACCAGCGGTGGAACCACAATGTTTGCTGAAGCAGATACGGGCAACCAGTGGGCAACTGACGACGATGGATGGTCATTGGACTGCACCTTTGATGCCGACGGGTGGAGCCTCTCCACCAATGTGTTGGGAGATTTCTTTGTCACTCAATCAGCTAATTCAGGAGACAGCGCTCAAGCCACATGCGTACCGGTCGACCCACTCGGTGCAAAGGATGAAAACAATACTCGGACATGGGAATTTGGCGAACTGTTCACTTCAACCGCTGTAGTGAGTGAAGACGGCAAAACCGTCGTAATGACGGTGACGCCTACCGGATTTATTGACGAATTCATCATTTATCCTCATGCCGTCCAAGATGGATATGAAGGATTGGACGATGCAACTGCGTCTGTGTCAGCCGCTGGAACCGATGTCACAATCTCTCTAGAAGGAATTCGTCCGGGAAGTTTCTCTATCGCTGGCGTAGTACAAGCTACCAACATGCTGCCTTACAGTTTCATGCTTGACCTCGGAACCATCAAACCGAATTCACCACCTGAACTTTCAGTGGCCGTAAATTTCGATGGTGATAATGCCACATGGGATTCCAGTGGAATTGAGTTCACATTGTATGGGCTTGCATCGGACCCTGACCTTGAAGCGGTCTCTCTTTCACTGAAAATTTGTGAGGCAGAAACATCAGGATTCGTTCAAGATAACATCAACTGGCAAGTTGATGTTTCAATTGCAATTTGTATGGCCAATGGTCTGGAGAATTATGATGTAATCATCACAGCAACGGATGAATCGGGCGCAAGTGCCAGTCTTACCGTTGGCGTGAATCCTCCAGTGCTTGGTGAAGACCCAACCCTTGTCATTGAACCTGCGGAGGACGGCGCACTCCCGTCGCTTTCGATGTTAGCAGTTCTCTCGATGGTTGGTATTGCAGCCCTTCTCGGTCGTCGTAACGAAGAATGAACCGGCACAACCAAAAGGGGAAGGCCGTGGGTTTTGAACGGAGAGACCATGTTTACCGGTACTATTGAGTCACAAAGTCATGAAGGCGGGCTTCTGGTTCGGTTCGAGGGTTCATCCCCGTCTCTTGATGCCATTCTAATCCTTGCAGAAAACGGCACATATGTCGGTAAGGTCGACGGAGTATTGGGCTCTACTGACCAGCCCATGGCCCACATTGGTCACCTCGATCGTCAACTCAATTTGGAAGACCTTGTAGGCTCCCATGTAACAATTCGGGCAAAGAAACCTCGGCAAGACCGTGAAAAATTCCGACGGGATTCTCGCGATTCAGGAGACTCTAGAAGTCGTGGAGGAAACGATAGGAGAAACGCCCCTCGTAACGATCATCGTGGCGATGGAAGAGAACAACGCTCTTCGTTTAACGACAACGATTGGACCTGTCCTGAGTGCAAGAACTCCAATTTTGCATTCCGCCAAGTATGCAATCGCTGTGAAGCGCCTCGGCCTGGCGGTCGTGGAGGCTCTCGTGATAACGGAGGTCGCTCAGACCGTCGTCCACAACGCGACAGCGGTCGGTTTGACCGCCGTGACAACAATCGTCAAGAGATTTACAACGATAACGACTGGACCTGCCCGGAGTGTAAGAATTCCAATTTTGCATTCCGTCAAGTATGCAATCGCTGTGAAGCCCCACGCCCAGGTGGTGGTGGTGGCCGTTCTGGTGACCGACGCAACAGCGGTGGCCGAGATGGTGGCCGAGGCGGATACGGTGGAGGGCGCCGAGACGGTGACCGACGTAACAGCGGTGGCCGAGATGGTGGCCGAGGCGGATACAGTGGAGGACGCCGAGACGGTGACCGACGCAACAGCGGTGGCCGAGATGGTGGCCGAGGCGGATACGGTGGAGGACGCCGAGACGGTGACCGACGCAACAGCGGTGGAGACCGTCGTGACTCTGGTGGCCGAGGCGGATACGGTGGCCGAGACGGTGACCGACGCAACAGTGGTGGCCGAGATGGTGGTCGTGGCGGATACGGTGGCCGAGATGGTGACCGACGCAACAGCGGTGGCCGAGATGGTGACCGACGCAACAGTGGTGGCCAAGATGGTGACCGACGCAATAACGGTGGAGACCGTCGTGATTCTGGTGACCGCAATCAAGACAAACGACGAAGCAACGATTCTAACTATCGCAAGGCGAAGGGTAAGCGACCAGGGCATGCCCACAACCGAGAGCCAAACGACCTCCAACCAAGGAAGTACGACCGATACGACGACTGATGAGAGGTGAATCGCTTGAGTGCAGAAACGCATTATCTCAATGCCTTAGAAGCCTTTGATGTTGGTGATAGAAAGGAAGCCTTGGCTCAAGCCAAACTTGCAGTCTCTCTTGACCCAGAACACATCGAAGCCTTATCGCTGAGTGTTGAAGCTTCCATGCCTCTACGTGGAGAGCAAATGTCAATGCTTGATGCAGCACAAGGATTAGCCGCTGCGAAAAAAATCGTTGCTTTGGATCCTTCAAGATTGGACATGTGGGTTCTTGGTGGGCGCCTCATGGCTGATGAACTGGGTTTACTTCATGACGCTCTCCACTGGTGGCAAAAGTGCCGTCATTATACTCCAAATGAGGCAACACCCCTTGTAGAAATGGCATCAATTCTCGCAGACATGGGTGAATATGAGTTAGCTCAGAGAAGGTTGGAAGCGATCTTAGAGGAAAACATGGATGTGCCCACTTCACAGTTTACGCGCATCAACGGATTGTTGAATCTTGTTCGTACGGCTGCTATGCAGGACTCAAAGGAGATTTTCAAACCTTATGAGAAACATCACAACGGTTGGGAAGCCATTCGCCAAAAAATGCGGAAACCTCCGATTTCTGAGAATTTCATCTTCCTCATGGTCTCAGTCCCCTTTCTCTTAGCAGTGATCTATTTTTCTCAGCGATTCGCAGGAGAAGGTTGGGGTTCGTTCTGTTTGACCACCATGGTCATTCTGTTCGTTGTTTTGTTCTCAATGCGAACGGCAAAAAGGTGGTTCCAACTCATCAATCGTCCTGCGTTTAACCTACTTCGAGCGATGAATTTTGAAGCCTCAACAGGATATACAGTGCTACAGGAAGACATTCGTACATCAATTCTTTACATGTACATCATGCAGAGAAAACCCAAATCTTGGCAAGAACGCATGCTCAAAATTATTGACAAGGGCACGGGGCTACCTAAAAATTGGAAGCAACGATTGCCTGACTTTGAATCACATTACGAATATTTTGAGGATTTTGACGCTGAAGAAGAGGAACATCTTCAACCATACGAAGAGGAATGAATCAAGTTCCTGCAGTATAATCATCAAGGTAGGCGATTTGTTGTGGAGACAATTCGTCAATATCAAAGCCCAATGTGGATAATTTCGTTGTAGCAAGGTCAGCGTCCTGTTCTTTGGATATGTCGTAGACAACGGGGTCCATTCCTGCCGCTTCTTTGGCAAGACGAACCAGAGCAAGGTACTGATTTGCGAAGGACATGTCCATCACTTCTGAGGGGTGGCCTTCTGCTGCTGCAAGGTTGACAAGCCTCCCATCTGCAAGGAGGAAAATACGTCGGCCGTCATCCATGGTGTATTCGTCGTTATTGTCTCTGATGGTACGCATACTTTTCGAGACGGTTTTCAAATCTTCAATGTTAATCTCACAATCATAGTGCCCGGTATTTGCAATGATAGCGCCATCTTTCATGGACTCAAAGTGGCGTTTAACGATGACGTCCATCATGCCTGTTGCTGTGCAAAATATATCACCCAATCCAGCCGCATCATCCATTTTCATAACGCGAAACCCATCCATGACTGCTCTGAGGGCAGGCAACGGATCAACTTCAGTGATGATGACATTCGCTCCCATTCCTTTGGCTCGCATGGCCAGACCTCTACCGCAATGGCCGTAACCTGCGACAACAAATGTCTTACCAGCAATGAGAACTGAGGTGGCTCTCAAAATACCGTCAAGGGTTGACTGCCCGGTCCCGTAGACATTGTCAAAGTCCCATTTTGTCACGGCGTCGTTCACAGCGATGACGGGGTATCTGAGGTCTCCTGCCTTGCCCATGGCTCGCAGTCGATGAACTCCAGTCGTGGTTTCTTCTGTGCCTCCCAGTACGCCTTCAGCGTATTGTGAGCGTTCTCCGTGTACTCGGACGATCAAGTCAGCTCCATCGTCAAGGGTCAATGTCGGTTTGAATTCAAGTGTTTTATCGATGCACCAGTAGAAGTCCTCAACATTTTGGCCGTGCCAAGCATGAACCGAGTATCCCTCGCGAGCAAGCCATGCCGCTACGTCATCTTGGGTGGAGAGTGGATTGCATCCAGACCAAGAGATCTCAGCACCTGCCGCTGCAATGGTCTCGATGAGTACGGCTGTCTCCTTGGTGACATGGAGGCAACCAGCAACACGCATCCCGCTCAACGGTTTGGTTTTGAGCGCTTCATCGCGTAGGGCCTTGAGCACTGGCATACGAGCACGTGCCCAATCCACACGCAATCCGCCTTCATCTGCAAGTTCAAGGTTAGCTACGGTGTACTTCTCGCCTTTGTCCATGCTCTCGCCCAATCATCGGAAGCATAAGAACCAGAGCATTCACTCCGATTTCGTTTGCTTATGATCAAGGGTTCACTGCTGTGATTGAGCATACTGAATCGCATATTGTTGAGCGTAGGCTGCTGCTGTAGCAGCATCGTAGCCTTGGCCAACAAATTGCTGGTAGTATTGCTCGTAAATCGCTTGGTCAAATCCACCAGCAGCAGGTTGAGCGGCGGCGGGTTGGGCAGCGGCGGGTTGGGCAGCGGCGGCTTGTGTGCCTCCACCAACATATTGTGCTGCGAATGCCCGAGCTGTTTCTTCAGGGTATCCTTGAGCGATGAGTTGCTGTACGTACTGTTCTGTTGGGTCAAGTGCATCGGTGCCGAAGGCTCCGTCCATTCCACCAAAGGCATCTTCCTTGTCTCCACCACGGCGCATGAACATCAGGGTTCCAATGATAATCAACAGAAGGAGTGCTCCTCCAGCAACGAGCATTGTAGCATCAAGACCTTCTGAACCGCTCTCTGTACCGTCTCCAGTTTGGCTGGCGTCAGTCCATGTTCCAGTTGCAGGGTCGTAGGTCCACTGACCGCTCCATTGGCAATCTCCATTTTCATCCAGGGTCCAACTTCCACCTGCGGCCTCTGCAGCAGGGTCGATTTCAAGACCTTGACAAATCGGGAGATTAATCTCAATCCATCGGGTAATTCTGTCATCGTCCTCCTCGTCATCGAGGCCTTCGTAGATGAGAATGTAGACCTTCACATTCAATGATTCGTTGGTGTAAAGTCCTTCGAGGTTAAGCGTAAGTTCCCAATTATCTCCATCGGCGAGGGAATCAGTCTTGTCCCAAAGTTGCTCGCCATCGCCAAGATTCTGTTTGCTCAGCTTGAACTTCTCAATATCATCAATAGAGAAATCATCAGCGGAAAATGCGGCCTCAATGTAGACGTCTCCGTCTTCAGAACCACTAACAATCTTTCCGCTTAGGGTAATGGTATCTGTATCAACTCGTGTATCGTTCATACCAACTTGATCCCATGTGATTTCCACAGGTTCATCGCCCATACCTTCTGCAAGGATAACGAAGTACATACGGTATTCATCCGATACTCGTCCGGCCTTGTCAGTTACCGTGAGTTCAATCTTGATCTGGTTCTCAATTGAGCCGGTCTCGTCAACGGTGACGTTCTTGAATTTGTAGGACCAAAGTCCTCCGCTTGCTGCAGTCTGAGTGTATGTGTCTCCAAGCAATCGGTAGTCATCCTCTCCGTATTTAGCGTCGTAGAGTACCTTCCATTCGTAGGTTTCAATTCCGTTTCCTGAAAGTGCATCAGCGTCGGACGAGTTGCTTGCATCAAAGTGAACAACCAATTCTCCACTGTCCTCTTCAAGTACGATTCGGTATTCATCGTAGTCAACACCCTGGTAGGTTTGGGGGTCACCCATTGTAATCTGGTTCTCGTATTCCTCCCTGTCATCAACTTCAGCCTCTGCTACTGGAATAAATTCGTCCGCTTCATCATCGTTTGTCTGAACGGTTACTTCCAGTTGTCGAGCATGCCCTTCATCGTCGTGAAGGAAGAGCGTAATGTGCCATTCTTCTCCTTGAGCACATCCAGTCTGATAGGCGAAGTCTTCCTTGCAGAACTTCATCACAGGTGAATCATTTGGTGTGTGGCTGGTACCGGATGCCATGGTATCTTCAGCCCAGTTGGTAGGGCCATCGATAACCCAATCTGCGTCAAGGGTTGCTGTAGTGTCGCTCTGGAAGCCGAATGTCAGGGTAGCATTGCTCTTCATGTAACGAGTTTTGTATCCGTTTGTGTTCGGGTCTTCGTCAGGAACTTCGCCGTTAATGGTGATCTCTTCGCTGTCAAAGTCTGCGGGGTAAGGTGAAACTTGGTACTTCAACAGGTTGCCAAGCAACGGGAAGGTTTGGCTGTCAGCTCGTTCCGAGTGACTGGCGACATCGATGGTCGTTACGATCATTCCACCTTGGGAATAACTGCAAACACCCAAGAGTGTGTCTCTGATATCTTCGTTCGAGCGGATGATTCGCTGGAATTGACCGTTGTTTTCCATGTATCCTCCACCACAGACAGTTGGTATTTCATTCAAACTAGCGCTTGTCGTACCAACAACACCAGTTGCTACAACTGAATTTCCGTCAAATCCTTGGAATGCACTTTGGTCAATATTATCCATGATTGGATGGTAAGGGTCAGCGAGGTCCATCTTGGCATAGGTGATTCTCTTGCTTTCCTCAATCTTCTCATTGATGTCCATTCTAAACGGTAGTCGGGATGTAGAACCGTCGCCGTATACTTGGTCTCCATGCGGTGCAAAGTGGGCTTGAATTGTACCCCCTGCAGACATGAAGTTGGTAAGGGTCACTGTCCGTTGGACTGGGTCAGCGAGTTCTTGGTAGTATCCATCTCCTCCTTGGTCGGTGTCCTTAGCAGAATTCAAGTCCTGCATTGGCAGGATAATTTTGTCGTAGTGCGTGAACCAACCTGCGTCAAAGTATTTGTCCCAGTCTCCGATTTCATATTGGGTATAGGTCATGTTGAGAATAATGAGATCTTCCTTGATTTTGGTCGTTTCAGCCGAGGTGTCTGAAAGGATTGCAATATCGACCTTGTCTGCGAACTTCGCATGGAAGTAGCGTTCGTTTCCGGTTTCGCTACCGTCAGCGAGTTCGCCGTAGAAACTGATGTTGTATTCATGTCCGTCAAGCCATCCATTCCATGGCGTAAAGGATACATCGGTCTTCTCTTGACTTTCGAGAGATACTGCGTTTCCTGAACTTACCAAGTGAGCAGTACTTCCATCAGCCATATCAACGACCTTCATGAAGAAGATATAATCTCCAGCAAGAACACCGTTTGTAGCTTGGAAGTCCCATGAATGAGTCAATGCGCTATCGATTGGTAGAACGCACGGAAGCGTTTGGTCACTGTGACAAGCAAGTGTCTTTGGCAAACCAATGGAGATGTCTACAGATTCAACGTTGAAAATAACACGTTGAACGTTGTTAGCAGTTGAAAGTTCGTCGTTGTTGTACCAAGATGTTCCAACCGTAGTATTGTCAAAGACGGTCTTCACGTCAACACGGTACACTCCAGAAACAAATTCGTGGCTGGCAATAACAGAGGTATCAACATCTTCTGCGTCAACTCCTGTGCGTGATGTGGTGTATTTTGCATCTTGAACGAAGGTGTATTCTTGCAAAGAAATGTTGTTGAAACCAACACCCTTGAAACCATCATTGATACCGTTCCTTCCATCATCGTCTGATTGGAATTCAAAGTTGACATCAACGGTTGAACCTTGTAGGGAAATACATTCGGAGACCCACTGAGATGAATCCGATGAAGAGCGGTTTTGGATGTACAAGTGAGTCAAGTCAATACTTGCAGTCTTTACCAAGTCTTCACTGTTGAAGAACACGTTGTAGTTTCCATCACCAGCATCGTTTGCTGGGTCGCCGATGTAGTCAAGTTCTGTAAAGTCAATGGATTCAGTAGCGTTAACGATCCCATTTCCATCGTCGTCGTTTTGACAGGTTCCGTCTTCGTTGTAATCGTTCCATTGAGCGAACACAAGACCGGAGTAATTTGCTCCTGCCTTTTCATAATCAACCATCATCAATGCATAGTCGCTCGGGTCAATGTCTCCATCTTGATCGGTGGTATAGAACGTATCAGCATAATACTCGAAGTTCAGTGAAACGAAATCTCCACCCATGTTTGTGAGATCAATATTAGGAATCGTTAGCGTTTCGTTTGCCCATGCGTCATCGTATCCATTTGTGGATGTGTCACAAGGGTGACCAAACCAGTATGCTGGGCTGTTGAAAATCTTAGTAGAGCATGAGTTCTCGTTGTAGATGACTCCCTTTGGATTCTGGTTTTCTTCATGCAGGTACCCCGCACTACCGCCAGTAAAGTCTTCTTCACAAACTGCGGGATTTGCATCTGGGCCACAGAACACATCGGAAGGTGTTGCAGAATAGACGATTGCTTCAATGTCAAAGTCAACTGCAGTATTTCCCCAGTTGTTGGTTGTAACACCGATGTCAAAGGTACCTTCAGCGTACAATCCACCTGGATTGAATCCTTCAATTCCCTCAACGGCTGGGTCGAATAAATTGAAAGGCGTTACGAATCCGATCGCATCATCATTGATGCCTTGCTCATCCCAAGCATTGTTGGAAATGATAGCAGAAATTCTGTAGGTTGTATCGTTAAGCAGGTCGGCTTGAATCGATGCAGTGACTTCTTGACCCGGTTGAAGGTTACTTAACGGGCCAATGGTAGTAGTTTGGACTTGAGGGTTGGGCAGGAAGGCGGTATTTTGCTTCCAAATGGTGAGGTTGTCAACTGCGTATCCGTCACGTCCAGACCAACGGCTTTCGTTGTCATCTGCTGTTGAGCCTTCAAACCCAGTTCGGAATCGGAAACGAACATCCACAGTTTCTCCAGCCCAATCGGATAGGTCAAAAGAACCCAATCCTTCTTCGGTGAAATTGTTCCAACCGTAGTAAGTTCCTGAACTGTAAAGGCCGTAGTAAACGATGTTTTCTGGAGCAGCACCCCAAGCGTTTTGCTTGAACATTCGGTCCATATCGAATCCACCCCACATTGACATACCAGAGGCGCAGGCGCCCGAGAGAGCAGCTTGTCGTGGGCACCCAATGAGGCTCCATCCAGTCTCTTCACTTCCAATCTCAATGATTGCGAGGTCGTCCCAAACATCGCCGACGATGAATCCATTCACATCAGCACTGCCAAGGGCACCAAGTCCAAGGTGTTGGAAGAGTTCAACGCTCATGAAGGCACGATCAGCGCCAGTGAGGTCAACATCTTCGAGAACCATTGCATCGTCCCAGTTCTTCCCATAACCGGACCATTCGTCTCCGGATTGATTGGTTTTCATGTTACCTGCCCACATAAAGTTGGTTGGATTGAGGTAGTTTGCCGAGGAATTCGGTCCGTTATTTCCTGTTGAAGCTCCGGTTGAGTGATTGGTTTCAAGGTGCCAGTTTGTGGCTCCGTCGATGTATTCTTCAAAAGCCCAGTTGCAGCCTGACCCACATCCTGTTTTGACTTCTGGAGTGTCCCAATCGTTGGAATAAACGGTTGCGTTGGTTGAATTCAACTCATCAACAACTTTCAGGGTAACTTCTAGGTCCGCAGTTTGTCCGTTAAGAGTATCCATTCCAGTGTTGGTTACGGTCACGTTGATGTCTCGGTTACCTTCTCCAACTGCACCGAAGAATCGGTCAACAGGTGAAATGTCAAGGCCGGTAACAGCGAGGTCTTTGTTGTCCATTTCAACGATGGTAAGGGTNTCGTATTGCCCNTCCCATCCGAAGTTGTCTCGCCATCCACCAAAGTTGTANTGTGTGTGTCCAATAACGAGGTCTTCCGCAGAGGATACTCCTCCGGACAGCTGGCCGATATCAACCGATGAAGGTCGACGGCTCGTAGGGTAGGAAAGGGGACTTACATGCCCACCGTTTCCATCAGAGAGTGTTACCTGAATGGTGGTTGGGTAGTTGAGCCAGAAGTTGGATGTACTTCCGCCAGCGGAGTCTGTCGTGTTCTGTTGGTAGGCGATGGTTGGGTTGACGAAGTCGGGTTCCCCGTCTCCGTTAAGGTCGTGGACACCGATCGACCACGAAATATACGGGCCGAAATAGGCTAACTGAGGCGTTCCAAAGTTACCTTGCGATGTCGCTTGAGCATAGGTGACGTTTTCAAGGCCTTCATCGACCATTGCGATGGTGTCAATGTATCCATTTCCACCGATGTCTGCAATAGAGAACACGTTGAAACTGCCACCAACTGATTGGAGGTTGACAATATTGGTGTTGGCTTGGTTTGATCCGTATGTGTAAGAGATTGGATAGCCAGGAGCAACACCTGATGCAGTACAATCGTATTCAATAATGGTAACGTTGTCGTTGTTGGCAGGGTTTGTGACGGTGCCAGTTGAATAGTCAAGACCTTCTTCACGCATCAAGAAAATATCATCGTCGGTACAACTTCCGGTGAGGCTGCTTTGGCTTTCGCCCCAGTCGCCGACTTCGATTTCACGGTAGGTGTTTTGAGTGGAAGCACCAAGTGTTGTTACCGTTCCTTGAGTGCTGGATGTGATTGGTCCAGCGTAGGTGACGACACGCTGATTTCCTGGTGTAACGTCAGTGATATCCAAGACGTAGATGTCGTCATCGCCAGATTGGTCAGCGTTTCCAACAGTCATGTCCCATACCCAGAAGTGAGTAAAACGTTCTCCAATGGACCAGTCTCTCTGTCCACATCCACCGTTTTCAATAATGGTGATGTTACCTGGTTCACCTGCTGGTTGTCCTTGGTCATCGGTCTTGAATGGGTTGTTTTTCTGGTAGATGACAATATCAGGGGCGCTATCTCCGGTGAATTCACCGACCTCGACTTGTTCTACGTTTGCAAACTCATCCCAGTCTGCGTTTCGGCTTTGGTTGCCGGAGACCCATACATCATCACGTTCACTGAAGTCACCGTTCCCATCATTCCAAAGAATGCTCAGGGTGTGTGTTCCTTCAGTTGCAATGGCAAGGTCGTTGTTGCCGTCACAGTCAAAATCACCAATGGCGATATCAACAGGGTCGCGGTTTGTTGTGTATGTGCGTGAAACTGAGGCGCTGGCAGTAGTAGCGAGGGCAGCAGTCGTGCTCAATATCATCAACAGCGACAGAAATAGGCTGCGGGCTCGGGCTCTAGAGAGGTCATTTTTAGATAGCATAGACATCACTTCATCCGACCCAAGCCCTGTTTCAATATAATGCCTTTGTAATCCGGTTCCCCCTCAATCGCGGCGCAGGGCTACCTTTTTGTTCAAAAAACAGCAAAAAAACAATAAAAACTCCCTTTGGGAATTTTGTTCAAAATCGACCGGCTAACCACTTTGGAGAAGGGCCCCATCCAACGGCATTTCCGCCGTGAATCTTAACCAACTTTCCAGCTGCAAAAAGCGATTCAAGCCAAACCTCCAGGGTTGTGCCCTCCCGGCCCCCTAGTTTTTTGCTGGCGATTTCTTCAATATCTTCAGTTTTGAGTGCAGTCCTACCGTGATCTCTCACGACAAGTTGGAGCAATTCTCTCAACCAAGCCTCGGCCATAGGGTCGACGCTTGTTGCTCCTTGGACTGGATGAGGAGGGTCCATGTCGTCAAGCATTTCCATGAGTTCTATTGTATCGGGTTTTATGGGCGGCTCAAGACCGACTTCAGCGATTTTTGCTGAAAGGTCCAATTCCCCAATCGGTCGTCGCACGATTGGAATTCTCGAAGGGTCAGGCTCTGGCCCCATGTCTGCAGGTTTCTCATCGATTGGAGCGTCATCCATCTCAATTTTCACTCCAGCTTTTTGCCGTTCTTTGCTGACGCTTGATAGGCCGGTTGCTTTGACTTGAGTTCCAACCGGCATGGTCCAACCTACACCGATCAAACCGAGTTCTTCCACATGCTTGTTGACCCAATCAACATCGCCCTCAATCACGACATTGACATCATGGTCGTCGGAGCGAAATCGGTACCGAACATTTCCCCGAAGTTTACTCATGGTTTCCGCCTCAATGTCCTTTGTATTGAATGTAGTTGCTTTTCTACTGACTTTCGGTAGCCATCTGCCTCAAAACGGTATGCAAGATACCTCCATTGCGGTAATATTCAACTTCAACAGGAGTGTCGAGACGAACTTGAACTTCAAAGGATTTGACACTACCATCGGGTGATTTCGCTTCTACAGTCATCATTTGGAGCGGTTTAACATCGTCAGTAATTTCTATTGAAAAGGTTTCATGACCGGTGAGTCCGAGGGCCTCATGACTTTCCCCCTCGCTGAAGGTGAGTGGAAGGACGCCCATGCCCACGAGGTTTGAACGGTGGATTCGCTCAAATGAGGTGGCGATCACGGCTTTAACCCCAAGCAAATAGGTGCCTTTGGCTGCCCAATCTCGAGAAGACCCTGTTCCGTATTGGCTACCAGCCAGCACGATCTTTGGGGCTTGAATCTGTGCAGCATCGTATACTGACATGACTTCACCGTTTTCATGGTTTAATGCATAACCTCCTTCGGTACCGGGGGCCATTTGATTCCTAATTCGGACGTTTGCAAAAGTCCCACGCATCATAATTTCATGGTTACCTCGGCGGCTACCAAATGAGTTGAAATCTTTCTTTGATACATTTCTGTGCGTCAACCATGTGCCAGCAGGGCCGTCTTTGGGGAATGAACCAGCTGGAGATATGTGGTCTGTTGTGATTGAATCTCCAAGTTTTAGGAGAACGTGTGCGTTGTGTATGGATTCAATCGGTTTCGCCTCGGGAGACAATCCTGTAAAGAACGAAGGCAATCGGATGTAAGTTGATTCGTCTTCCCAGGGATAGAGTGGGCTCGCTGCGGCAGGAATGCTGTTCCAGCGAGGCTCATTCATGGCGTCAGCGTAGCGTTGACGGAACATTTCTGGCGTGATGACGCCCATAGCCTCAGCCAACTCTTCATCGGTTGGCCAGACATCTTGGAGCATGACAGGATTTCCTTCTAAATCATAACCCAATGGTTCGGTGGAGAGGTTGATTTCCAATGTCCCGGCAATGGCATATGCTACGACCAAAGGAGGACTTGCGAGGTAGGATGCTTTCACCTTTCCATGAACGCGTCCTTCGAAGTTTCTATTTCCGGAGATAACTGAACCTACAATCAATCCAGCATCGTCAATAGCAGCATCCACTGCTTCTGGCAACGGTCCAGAGTTTCCGATGCATGTGGTGCAACCGTATCCTACAACGTGGAACCCCATCGCGTTCAGGTCTTCTTGAAGCCCTGTTGCTTCGTAATATTCTGTAACAACTCGACTGCCCGGTGCTAAAGAGGTCTTGACCCATGGTTTGACGGAAAGGCCACGTGCTCGTGCCTTGCGGGCGAGCAAACCCGCAGCCATCATGACTCCAGGGTTGGAGGTATTCGTGCACGAAGTAATCGCAGCAATAACGACATCTCCATGATTAAGATCATACCGTTCTCCATCCATTTCTACAATCGAACTCTTGGACAGATCTTCTTGATTCAATCCGTGGCCGTGATGCCCAACTTCGTGAGTGAGGCTTTCAATGAAATGTTCTTTCATGTGGTGCAAATCCACACGATCCTGCGGTCGTTTTGGACCAGCCAGGGCCGGAAGTACGACATCAAGATTCAATTCCAATACCGCGGTGTATGATTTCTCATCAGCATCATCTCCATACCACATCCCCTGTGCTTTGCAATAGGCTTCTACGCCGGCAATAGCACTGTCTTCTCGCCCAGTGAGGCGGAGATAATCCAGCGTGCGTTCATCGACAGGGAAGAACCCACATGTCGCTCCATATTCCGGGGCCATGTTGGCGATGGTCGCACGGTCTGCAAGCGTGAGCGCCTTCATTCCGGGGCCGAAAAACTCAACGAATTTGCCGACAACTCCGTGCTCACGCAACATTTCAACAATCCGCAACGTCATGTCTGTGGCTGTAACTCCGGGCTGTAAGTTCCCAGTGAGGCGAACTCCTACTACATCGGGAGCGAGCATGTAAATCGGTTGGCCGAGCATGACGGCTTCAGCTTCGATTCCACCTACTCCCCAACCAAGGACTCCAAGTCCATTGACCATGGTCGTGTGTGAATCGGTTCCAACAAGCGTATCTGCAAGCCAAACTCCATCTTCTTGTCGTGCCACACTGGCTAAGAATTCAAGGTTGACTTGATGGACAATGCCGCGAGAAGGAGGTACTGCTTGGAAGTTTGCCAAGGATTGTTGACCCCATTTCAAGAATTTATATCGCTCCATGTTGCGGTGATATTCAATATCCAAGTTCAGTTCCAGAGCATTGCTGTGTGCGCCTGAAACATCAACCTGTACCGAGTGGTCAATAACAAGGTCAACCGGGACTTGCGGATTGACTTTCTCAGGATCTCCGCCCATTTCGACCATGGCATCTCGTAATGCGGCGAGGTCAACAACAGCGGGAACCCCAGTGAAATCTTGAAGAATAACCCGGGAGGGTCGAAACGGGATTTCATTTCGTTCACCGTTTGGAGACCACGAGGCAATGTTGCGAACATCATCTTCAGTAATTAAGAATCCATCATGAGCTCTGAGTGCGCCTTCGAGAAGGACGCGTATTGAATAGGGGAGATGTTTGGTGGAAAGCCCATTTCCATCCAAGGCATCAAGGGCATAATAATCACCACCGACCTCTAATTGTCGGCGAGCGTTGAAGGGGTCAAGAGTGGCCATACATGAGTCCAAAACGCACCTGTCTATGAAGAAATCCCTTTCAAGCCATGGCAGGCTCGTAGAGCGATAAGAACTCACCAGAATTTGTACCAAGGCGTGTATTCGCCGGCAACCTCAACCTTGACCAAGGTAATGTCGTTGGTTGGTTTGTCACTCGCGCAGACTCCTCCATCGCAGAGACTTGACATGATATCGATGTACTCAAAGCCGCCAGAGACTTGTCCAAATACAGTGTGTACGCCATCAAGGTGAGGCGTTCCGGGCGTTCCACCTGATTCAGCCTGCGGGTCGACGATGAAGAATTGAGAGCCACCGGTGTGTGGTGCGCTTGTTTTTGCCATTGAGAGGTGGTATGGATTGTGAACTCGTCCGTTATCAGCTTCGTCCTCAATTGTATATTGGGTCTGTGAGCACTCACTGGCCGAGGAAGCTTCTTGTCCGTTACAGTAACCAAAGAATTTGGCAGCATGGCCACCCGTCCCATCCCCGTTCGTAAAGTCTCCACCTTGCATCATGAAATCCTCAATCACGCGATGGAAAATCACGTTGTCATATTTGCCGTCCTGCGCCAACTTGGCGAAGTTTTCTACATGGATTGGAGCGTCGCCGGCAAAGAGTAGAACCATGACGTCACCGCTACCGGGACTGCCGTCGGGGTTGGTCCAAGTGAACGAAAGCTTGGCTTCGGTTGGTAGAGGTCCGCTTTCTGCATTCGAAGCGAGGTTAATCCCCGCAAGAAGCAGCAATGTTGCGATAAAAATCGCAGCAATTCCTGCGGGTGTTGGTGTTCCGTCGTTGAGCAAGCGAGGAAATGAAGTTTCTCGGAATCCTTTATCTTGCATTTCGTTGAGCAAATCGTTGTATGTACTGCTTGCTTTCTTATCTCGGGGCGCTTTTTTCACCGCTTCTCTAAGAAGGCTTGCGGCTTTTCTGTACTCTGAACGATTGCTGCGGCCCTTTGCGTTAAGCCATGTAGCGTGACCTGCCAGACGAAGGGTGGTTGGTTCGTCTCCGTTGGAGTCGGCCTCCCTCAATATCTTGAGCGCAGCCTCTCCTTTTCCTTTGTTGATTGCTTTCTCAGCTTTTTCCCACGCACTCGCTAACGCTTCATCCGCCATACCCTGCCGAAGGGCCACCCTGTTTTGAGCCTCACCCTTGGCCGAAGAGATTCAAATGAGTTATGGGAATTAGCGGAATGATAAGGCAACATGTTGAAAGGGTGCGTGACTACCCCGCCAATTCAAGAGGGAGTGTCCGCGACACCATGCCTCTCAGGGGAGTCACCACTCATGGACAAAATCATCAACGATTTCACCATCAATATTGCTACAGCAAACGGGACGGGCTCACAGTCAGCAAATCTCATTTTGCTTCAGTCGCTTTTTGAGATGGGTGTTCCAGTTAGCGGAAAGAATCTCTTCCCTTCAAACATTTCAGGGCTTCCAACGTGGTACATTGTTCGTTTGTCTGACAAAGGCTACCAAGCGCCTGGGGATCGCACCCACATCCAAGTGCTCGTCAACCCAGCGACATGGGATGAAGACTTGGCTGCTGCTGAGCCAGGGACCGTCATCATTTGGAACAGCGATACAAAAAAGAAAACAGTTGAACGCGAGGACATCTTTTCCTATCCAGTGCCTATGAGTTCATTGGCTCGTAAGATTAATCCGAAGATCGCAAAATTGGTCACCAATATTGTCTATGTTGGCGTTCTAGCGGAACTTCTTGGGATTGACCAAGAGTGCCTTGAATCTGCTGTAGCACGCCAATTCAAAGGAAAGGACAGCGCCATTGAATTGAACATTACTGCCCTTGGTTTGGGTCGTGATTACTGCAAAGAGAACCTTAGCAAAACGGACCCTTACACTACTGAATCACGTGAAGTTGACCGTCCGCAATTTTTCATTGAAGGCAATGAAGCCGCCGCCCTAGGGGCACATTATGGTGGCGTGCAACTGCTGGCATGGTACCCGATTACCCCGTCCTCTTCCATGGCTGAATCCATCATAGCATACACTCCTCGCCTTCGTTCAAATGATGAAGGACAGGCGAATTGCGCAGTTATCCAAGCTGAAGATGAACTCGCTGCTGCCGGAATGGTCCTCGGCGCAGGATGGGCCGGTGGGCGCGGCATGACCGCAACATCAGGTCCCGGGATTTCCCTCATGCAGGAATTCATTGGTCTCGCTTATTTTGCAGAAATTCCATCTGTATTTTGGGACGTAACTCGAGTAGGCCCCTCCACAGGACTTCCAACCCGAACGCAACAATCAGACATCGCTATGCTTTACGAAGGAAGCCACGGCGACACTCAGCACATTGTCCTCATACCGGGAACGGTAGAGGAATGCTTTGAGTACGGATGGAGGGCGTTTGACTATTCCGAACGCTTCCAAACACCGGTCTTTGGAATGAGCGACCTTGACCTCGGGATGAACCGTTGGGCTTGTGAAGGCTTCTCTTATCCAGATATTCCCATGGACCGTGGTAAAGTCGTACGAGACCAAAAAACGTTTGACGCATTCGAAATCTTTGGCCGCTACTTGGATGTTGACGGGGATGGTATACCTTACAGGACCTTGCCTGGTTCTGGCATGGCACCTATACTCTACCGAGGTACAGGACACAACCCAATGGGTGTCTATTCTGAAAAGCCCGAGGATTACTTCAACCTCATGAAGCGCCTCAAGTACAAGATTGATGGTGCACGTGACGAGTTACCTGCTCCAATTCTTCGTGAAGAATCAGAATGCGAAGTTGGCATCATCTTCCTTGGAAGCATGGAAAATTCAATTCAAGAAATTGATGACATCCTTGAACAAACAGGTATGAAGGTCAGCCAGTGTCGTGTACGTGCTTTACCGTTCCACTCGGAAGTTGAAGGATTTATTCAACGCCATGAGGTGGTTATAGTCCTTGAAATCAATCGTGATGGACAACTTTACGGTATTCTTCGTCGTGAACTTCCAAATGATTTGGTGACCAAGGTTCACTCCGTTGCTTACAGCGATGGTATGCCGCCTCGGGCCAGAATTTATGCTGATTTGATCCAAGAAAAACTCGAGGAGGTGTCGCAATGAGTGAACGACCAGCACGACCAGCACGAGCAGTCAAATTGAATGTACTTAACGAACCAAAGGACAGTTACACTGGCGGTCCGTCATCGCTTTGCCCAGGATGTGGCCACGATCAAATCTCAAACGTCATCATCACTGCTGCTTGGGAAAACGGAATTCAACCGCATCGTATTGCAAAGATGTCCGGAATTGGCTGTTCATCGAAAACCCCTGCATATTACCTTGGCCAATCTCATGGATTCAATACCGTGCATGGAAGAATGCCATCGGTTACAACTGGAGCATATGCCATCAACAAGGACCTGTTGTACCTTGGTGTTTCAGGAGACGGAGACTCCGCATCGATTGGAATCGGCCAACTGATTCACGCCATCCGACGAAACATGGACATGGTCTACATTGTCGAAAACAACGGAGTCTATGGCTTGACAAAGGGACAATATTCGGCGACAGCGGATGTTGGCTCCAAGAAGAAGAAAGGCGCGACCAATGAAACTCAGCCAATTGATTTGTGTGCTTTGGCGATCAATCTTGGTTGTACCTTTGTAGCCCGTTCATTTTCAGGGTCCAAGAAGCAACTCGCGTCTCTTCTAAAGGCTGCAATGTCACACAAAGGCTTCGCTCTCATCGATGTCATTTCACCTTGCGTGACCTTCAACAATAACGATGAATCAATGCGGTCCTACGGATATGTAAAGGAAAATGAAATCACGTTGCACATGGCTGATTACATCCCACATTTCAATCCCGTAGAAGAAGTAGATGTCCCCGAAGGCCACTTTAGAGACATCACCTTGCACGATGGTTCAACCATCCGTTTGGAAACCATATCTGAAGAACACGATCCATCCAATCCAATGGCGGCTCTAAGTGCTCTCCATGATGCGGAGGTCAATGCAAAACACGTTACAGGTTTGCTCTACTTTGACGCTACCAAACCTTCGCTTGCCGAAGACCTCAACCTTGTTGACGCTCCTCTTCTTGAGGTCCCTGACGAGTCATTACGACCTTCTAAAGCCTCATTGGAGGCTCTCAATGCTGAATTTTTGGCGTGAGTATCCCACCGCATGCCCAATATAGGAGTAGGTGCAACAATACTCCATGGTTGAGCCAGTAACAGCAGGCACCGGCATCGTTCTCACATCGGGAGCACTCTATTTCGGATTACGAGCATGGAGGCGTAGAAATCAACGACTTCGAGCGCTTGCTTTGGCTGAAAAATACAGCACTTCAACCCGCCTCAAGAGTGTTGGTGGTGGAGGCATGAGTTTGGTTGTGAATATGCCCCAACTTGCTCAAGTACCAACACGAGAACAAGAAGCGTGGAAAGTCCGTGATCAACACCGTGATCGTAACCATATGGAACTTGGATTGATTCAGCCCGAAGTCCCTGAACTCGAACTTGATGCTAATGAGGAGCAGGAACGCATCAGTGAAGTTGGACGCCGTGATGAATGGATTCAGGCAAACGAGTCGCCCTTGGTAGAACACGCCGCCTTGGTTTCCGAAGAACACATTGGGAGCGGTGTCGTTGTCGCGGAAGAGAGTGATGAGCATGAAGTGGATATTGACGAGCGTCTTGAGCGCGAGGGTGGAGAATCGGGTGTTGTCCAAATTTCCCTCGCCTGGGACGATTACAATGACTTGGACCTCCATGTGTTTACTCCGTCAGGAGAACGAATTTACTTCAACAATAAAATCAGTGATTGCGATGGTATTCTCGACGTTGATATGAACGTCCGTCCTGTCTCAAACACTCCAGTTGAGAATGTGGTTTGGAAAGAAAGCGCACCTCTAGGTACCTACAAAGTGGGCGTTCATTTCTACAAACATCACCGAAGGCGTCGTACCAAGAAGAAGTGCAAATTCCGATTGCGTGTAATTACGCATGGCAAAACTAAGGAATACATTGGCCGAATGAAATACGGTCAAGCCATGCAAATGGTCACGTCATTCACTCTTTCGGAATTGTCCAAGGAATATTAGTCGTCCAAATACTGAATGGACACAAACGCCGCGCCCAAGACTCCAGCGGTGCCCTGGTGAGTTGCGGGTTGAATCGGGCAAGGGGCTTGAATAAGCCCGCGAAAATCAGCCCAGTGTTCCATGATGCCTCCATAGAGTATGATGAGGTCTGGATGAATTCGTTGGCACAAATAATTCAGTCCAATTTGAAATTGTTTGGCCCATTGGACCAACGATAAATTATTTGCAGACCGAGCACGACCAGAAACATGTTCTTCAAGCGTACCGTCAAGAGTTGGATGGGCCAAAAGCCCATACTCAAGGTTGGGGACGAGCTCCCCGTTTCGGTGAATCGTGGTTCCAAGGCCCGTTCCAATGGTGAGGGTCAAGACCGTTCCAAGTTCTGTTTGCCCGCTTCCAAAATTAAATTCTGCAATCGCAACAGCGTCTGCATCGTTGACAAGTGTTACCGGACCGCCGCAACAAGATTCCAATCGCTCAACAACACCTGATGACAACCACTCATCTCCAATATTTGGTGCTGTGAGGATTTTTTTTCTCTCTACTGCACCAGGAAAACCAAGGCCAATAGGGCCTTTCCATTCGATTTGATTCAATGCTGCGCAGATTCTTGGTAGAATTTCATCGGGGCCGGTTAAATCACCGTGTTCAAACTGCATGAAATCGGTCAGGAGTTCCCCACTTTCAGCATCAAAAGCAGCAACACGAAATCCACTTCCGCCCAGATCAATACCAAGCATTGCCTTTCTGCTCATAGGCTCAACCCAAGGCGTTTTTTGCATTGATGATTGCATCGACAAGCGGCCCGAATGTTTCTCCGTGAGGGAGAGGTGATTGAACGTCAGCCGCATCTTTCACGACATCAAAAGCACCTCCAACCGCCACCGACCAATGACAGAATTCAAACATTGACAAATCGTTTGGCGCATCCCCTACGCACAAGATGTCATCTCTGTCCCAACCGATTCGTTGACACATGTCCGCCAAACCTTGTCCTTTACTAACGACAGGGTCCATCAGATGTATGGCAAATCCTGTGCGGACCACAGAAAGGTGTGACCATACACTGCGTCCGAGAGCTTCCGTAATTGCATCAAGGTCTTCATTTGGGTACAAACACCATTCGCTTTCTCTCCATTTGTTTGATTCAATGCCTTCAGCGTTAAGGCCCTCAATTTGTGTTGCAAGCCATGTTGCCGCATCGTATGCTTCATTTCCTGAGGCGCGCACAACCGTTTCATCCCAATTTGAGTGCCAAATAACGCCGCCATTTTCACAGCATATCGGCCCACTGAGTCCTAAAAATCTCCACAAACCGTAGGCGACTGGGCGAACATTTCCTGTCGAAAGGACAACAGGTATCCCGTGCTCTTCTAGCCTACGGAGGGAATTGATTGCAATGATGGAAAGCCGCTTCTTGTCATCGGTGAGGGTGCCGTCAATGTCCACTGCGACCATCTTGGGGTACCAACCGTCGGGGAGCCATTGCATGGTTTGGCCGAAGGATTCCAACGGAAAGAAGATTCGCTCTAAAATCAATGGTTGAAGTTGACTGCATGGGAGGGTTGATGAATGCAGACAGGTTGGTAATTTTATGGCGGGAGATTCTAGCGATGAAGTCTTTCTGTCACTGGAAGACGATGAACCGGA
>PBTH01000002.1 GCA_002726495.1 Methanobacteriota archaeon
CATGTATACTGGAGGAAAAGGTAGATTCCATGTTCGTTCCAAGTGTGATGTTCTTGATGATAATGACGGAAAACGCATTATCATTCACGAAATCCCCTACCAGGTGAAGAAGGCAGATATGCTCATTCATATCGCTGATTTGGTGAACAAAGAAGTCGTGGTTGGTATCCGTGATATTCGTGATGAATCTTCAAAGGAAGGAATCCGTGTTGTTATTGAAGTTAAGAACAACGCAGACCCCCATGCAGTTCTAAATCAACTCTTCAAATCAAGCCGTTTACAAGAGTCCTACTCAGCCAATATGATGGGAATTCTTGACGGCCGCCCAGTTTTGCTTGACTTACCAACGATGATTCATACCTATGTTCAGCATCGAGAATCCGTTATTGAACGCCGTGCGCAATTTGATTTGGATAAAGCCAATGCACGAGCTCATATCTTGGAAGGGCTTGTAAAAGCGCAAGACCGAATAGATGATGTTGTTGCGGTCGGTAAAGCAAGTTCCAGCCGTGAGCAATTTGAGTCTGTTCTTCGTGGAGATGAAACAATGGCTGGAATTGCCGCATTTGACTTTTCAGAACCTCAGGCAAAAGCAATTGCAGAACGCCGGTTGTATCAATTAAGCAGAATGGATGTCGCCAATGTTCAGGCCGAACACGATGAACTGAAAATACGCATTGCTGACCTTGAGGACATCATTTCATCACGACCTCGTCGTCTTGATATTCTCAAAACAGAACTGAAAGAAGTCGTTGATCGACATGGTGATGAACGCCGTTCTTACATTGACCCAATGCCACTTTCAATGAACAGAGAAGACCTCATTGAAGAGCGAGCTATCGTAATCACCCTGAGTGAAGACAATTACATCCGCCACATGCCTGTTGAAATGTTCCGTGTTCAGAACCGTGGTGGAAAAGGTCTCAAAGGTGTTACGACCAAAAATGAAGACACACCACAACTCATTGTTACATGTTTCAGTAAAGATCGTTTGCTGATATTCACGGATAAAGGGCGAGTCTATGGACTCAAGGCATGGGAGACGCCTTTGGCCAGTCGCCAAGCTCGTGGCAGCCACATTCGAAATGTTATCGGGAAGATTCAGGATGATGAAAACATCGTCACAATCCTGCCGGTTACTCGTGATTTACTTGAATCCCCAGAAGGTCATTATTTGCTCTTCGCTACACGAATGGGACTCATTAAGAAAACTAAACTTGAAGAGTATGTGCGCATTAACAGAAATGGAAAATATGCACTTAAGTTCAAGAAAGAGGCAGACAGTTTGGTCAATGTTCGCACCGGTACAGATCTTTCTGAAATTGTGATGATTTCAAGCACAGGATACGCAGTTCGTTTTGATTGTTCTAGAATTACAGCGACGAGTCGGAACACTTCAGGTGTTTGGGGTATCTTTACCGGTGATCGAAAGACGAGTTCTCGAACTGGCGATGGAGGACATGTTGTCGCTATGATTTCATCCGAAAATGTTGACACTCAAATCTTGACGATCACTCGAAATGGAATGGCGAAGCGAAGCCGCTTAGGCACATCTGAAAGAGTCCCTGACCTCAACGCAGAAGGGATTCAAAAGATCGATACCAATACCGGGGAAGGCAAGATGCGAACCGATGGGTACAGAAAGACAAAGCCCGGTGCAAAAGGTGCTTACACCATGGACCTTGACCATGAGAATGGCGATTATATCATCAGTGCACGGCAGATACCGAATCTTGATGACAACCTGTTCTTGTTGACAAAGAAGGGAATGATGATTCGTATCAACGCAGGTCAGACCAAGGAAACCAAAGGTAAGAAGTCTAAGGGAACTCGAATTATGGAATTGAGAAACGCCAAGAAGACCGGTTTCGTTGACCACATCATTTTCGCTGCTCGTCTTCCTGCTGAGTTGGTTGAAAACGACGCACACGAAGATGAAGAATCTGGTGATTCTGAAGAAGAATGATTCTTTTGTTGAAGCGACGCATTCAAACATGAAGGCGGACCGTGTATCAATCCGGGGGCCAACTCGGCCTAGCCAAAGGTGATGACTATGAAAGAGAGTTCACTCATTTACGATTGGAATACCGTTGAATACGATTTCAGCCGAAATCCCTCAAACCATCCACATGGCGTTTGGTTTGATGATGAAACACTTCGTGATGGTTTGCAAAGCCCTAGTGCCCGTAATCCATCGATAGAGCAAAAAATTGAATTGCTCACTTTCATGGAACAACTTGGTCTTCAGAAGGTTGACCTTGGCCTTCCTGGTGCAGGGCCATTCCACCGCAATCACATTGATGCCATGCTCACACACATCAAAGAAAATGACTATTCTATCCGACCAGGAGCTGCAGTTCGAACCCTTATGGGAGATATTGAACCTCTTGTTGAGATGCAAGCAAAGCACGAGATGGAGATACAAGCATCAGCATTTCTTGGAACGAGTCCGATTCGTCAATTCACTGAAGGATGGACGATGGAGAAACTCATTTCGACCATGGAAGGAGCGGTTTCCTATGCAGTTGAGAACGATGTTCCAGTGATGTTTGTTACTGAAGATACGACACGTTCAAACCCCGAAGATGTCAAGATGATCTATCAAAGAGCAATGGAACTCGGTGTACGCCGCCTTTGTGTTTGTGATACATGCGGACATGTAACTCCAAACGGTGTCAAGAAACTTCTTTCGTTTATTGATGAAGAAGTGATCAAAGATGCTGGGTACCAGCGAAGGGATATCGAAGTCAACTGGCACGGTCATCAAGACCGTGGTCTTGGAGTCGCAAACAACATTGCAGCGGTGGAAGCTGGTGCTGATGTGATTCACGGCACCGCACTCGGCGTAGGTGAACGTGCAGGAAATGCCCCACTTGATCAAACACTGGTCAATTTGAAACTCATGGGAGTTATTGAAAATGATTTGACACTTCTTGATGCATACATGCAAAAGGCAAACGAGTATATCGAGGTACCTTTACCACGAAATTATCCTGTTTTCGGCGAGGATGCATTTGAAACTGGAACAGGGGTTCACGCATCTGCGGTTATCAAGGCCATGCGCAAAGGGGACGATTGGCTCGCAGACCGCGTTTATTCTGGCGTACCAGCCGGTGACTTTGGCCTCAAGCAAGTAATCCGTATTGGTCATATGTCGGGCCGGTCAAACATCGTTTGGTGGCTTGAACAGAATGGAATTGAAGTTTCAGACGAATTGGTTGCTCATCTTTTTGAGATCGCCAAGAGTCAAAAGAGAAACATGCTTGACGAGGAAATACACTCAGCAGTGTCTGCATTTTCAAGTCAATGATGAACGTTGCTCACCAAAAATAGTAGACTACTAATCCTGAAAAAAGCAGGATTACAGTTGTCCAATAAAGAGGTTTAACCCACGCACTTTTTCCAAATTTGTCATCCAACTTGTCACCGACTGCTACAAAGGCTTCTTCGGCTAATTCTGATGAAATTAATTCAATTGGCATTTAGTGAACCCTTTTGTTGGAATGCCGATGCCCAAATGAATCTTTTCCCGATAAGGGAGGGCAGAACTTAGGCTTCTTCTTCGAATTCTTTTGTTTCGTTGGTGATTTTCGAACCAATCCACTCCGAATCTACACTGCCGCCACTCCATTCCCCATCCAATGAGATTTCGCTGATCTCATGTTCTTCTCGCCAGACGGGTACTTCTTGGCTTCCGTTAATGATGAACTTTCCATCATCGTCAATTTGCTCTTCTAAGAGTGAAAAATGCTTTGAAATTGGTAAAAAGTGACCTACTGGCATGCCTGCTGCAGTAAATGGATTGGTTGCAGCCCCGATGATGAGGCCGTCCTCTGGGGCCACAATGTCAACGGTCATTCCAGGCGTCCCGGGGTCAGAAATTGTTGCGAGAACTTCACCTTCTCTCATCACACTTCCAGCACTTACAAACATGTCCAAAAGTCCCCCCTCACCCGCTCGAAGCCATCTTGAACCACTGGCCATGATTCTAAAACGAGGCCTGTGCGGGTTACCAGGAATCATTCGTAAGGACCGCAGAATGTTCATCACACCATGAACGGCAACTTTTACGGATTCATGCCCGAGGTAATCAGCTCCACCTCCTTCGTAGGTGATGACAGGAATTTCAGCAGCGTTGGCGGTTCGCCGTAGAGAACCTTTGGGTGGACTTGAGTCTAAGATGAGTTCAATTCCAAAGGCCTTTGCAAGTAAGTAAGAACTTGAATGAGTGAGGTCGACACGAACTTGCGGCATATTGTCACGGCCTTTTGCCGCACTATGGAGGTCAATGATCCCGTCGGAATCTTCAATCAAGTGCTTCCAAATTTGGTGTGCTACCCGCTTTGTTGTTGAACTACCAGGGTCCCCTGGAAATTGTCTATTGAGGTCCCTTCCATCAGGAAAATATCTTGATTTTGCTCTGTATCCTGGTAGGTTTAGAACGGGGACAATTCGGAGTGTTCCCGCCATTGATTTCGGATCCAGTGGTCGTCCTTCGTCAGTAAATGGGTTGCTCAAGAGGTGGGTGCAGGCCGATGGTCCAGTCAATTCATCCCCGTGGATTCCGCCAAGCACAGTGATGCAAGGTCCGGGGCGACCTCCGTGTATTATCGTCACTGGGACAGGCCAACTATCCCCCAAACTTACATCGAGAAGAGGCAAGGGTACAGTTCGCAGTGTTCCAGGTTTGATTTTCTTACGGAAGAAGCGTATATCCCCCCATTCTGAACTTCGGTCCCAATCGGGACGGTCTTCTGTCTGATGCGCTTTCATGGCTTCTTCTATGGCCATTTTACGACGCTTGGGCAGCTCGTGAGCGACCCGAACCTTACGGACCTTCGTTTTTTTACGGCCCGCCATGGTTTTAGGCAGGGATTCCACCATCATGAATCATGCGCTACATTTTGCTTGAAAGGCAACAACCATGAAGCGTCATCAATCACGCCGTTGTATGTCCCAAAGCGTTCAAAGAGAATATGCCCCTTCATCGATATGTTTTGGCTGCGGTCCTGCAAATCAACACGGGCTTCAAATTGACTCATACCGCATTGAGAATGGATTGATTCTCCATTATACGCCTGAGCAGCATCATCAGGCTTTTCCCGGAATGATTAACGGTGGAATCATTGGGACATTGTTGGATTGTCATGGTAACTGGACCGCTGCCGTCGCCCTCATGGATTCTAATGATTTATCTGAGCCACCCTGTACTGTAACTGCATCATATAGCGTGAAATTACGACGCCCAACGCCCTTAGATACTGAACTCGTGGTAAAAAGTCAAATTGAATCGTTGGAGGATGATCGAGCAGAAATATCCTTGACTCTTGAGGCAGATGGAAAGATTTGTGCAACAGGAAAAGGACTTTTCGTCGCCGTAAAAGAAGGGCATCCGGCTTATCACCGCTGGTCTTGAGTGATTCATATGGTTCGGCCAAACCCTGAGCAATTAACCCGTTTGGAGTCCTTACGAGATGGTGTTGTTCAGCAGATGGAGCGACTTGGAATCTTTTCTGAATTGCAACTTGCAACCGCCACAAAAGTATCGTTGGGTTTGTTGAGAAAAAACTCGACCCAACGGCATGGCGTGACGAGGTGGACTCGTAATGGCAATGAAATTATACTGGAAACTGTAGACCTACACCCGGTACTTCTTGAGGAGATTTGGACTTCATACGCCTCTTTTGTTATGTATCATGAACTCCTTCATGCGATTGGGTTTCGCTCTCATGACAAATCGTTTCGAGAATTAGAATCCCTTTGGCCAGATTTCCGATCAGCGAAACGAGGCCTTGATTTTACCAACCAAATGCGGCTTAAACGGGCTAGATGGATTTGGAAGTGCCCACAATGCGACAAGGAGTTCCCCCGTCAGAGGCCAAGTAGAGGCAAGTATCAGTGTAGAGCCTGCGGATGTCGGCTTCATGATGTACCATGTAGGACATGAAATCATAAGCAATGGCGATTTACACAAAAATGAGGGCAAGAAAATGAAGCATTGCCGAGCCCTTGGCTTCACAACACTGTTTTTGCTGTCATTGTTGCTTCCAGCCTTTGTTGCTTCAAGTCAAGCTGGAATTACCTCAAAAGTTGATGGCGGTAATTTGTTTCTGTCGTGTCAATCCAGGGATGAATGCAGTTTGACACCGGTATCAATGGGTGAAGGAAAAATATCGGGTCAAACGAGCGCCTCCCCCATTCAACCTGAGACTTTGACCTTTGAATTTGATGCGGACCCCATCCAGACGCATCTCGCAGTTTTACCAGAACAATTGGATTTGCTTGTTGTTGACTTCCGACATCAAATTGAAACCGGAGGGTTAATGCGGCCCACTGTCGAATTTCGCTTGATTCTAGGTCAAAGCGTTACAACTTGGGAATTTGAAAGAGAGATTCTTCCCAGTTCAAGCACGTACGAGCCGTATACTGTTGAAAACGAAGATCTCAATCTTGGCAACAGCCGTATCCTCTGGGGTGGGGAACAGGTTCGTCTTTTGATGACCGTAACCATTGACCAACCGGGTTCTTGGGAACTCAATATGAGGGGTCCATCAAAAATGGAAATACAAGTTCCTTGGTCGGTTGATGCAGAAGTTGCAAATGTGGATGAACCTTCATCGACGACCCAACCTGTGGAAACGAGTTTTGATACCGGTCATCAAGGGGCATTGGTTGGAGCCGATTGGGATTGTTGGTCCTTCCAAGTTGAAGAACATGAAGTCATGACGTTAATCATTGATTGGAAAGCAATTCCGATTGAACTGGAGCAGCCGCACAATGTGCCAACGTTGGTGACAAAGGCAGGCAGGTTATCGCCTCAACCCGAGGTTGTCACAGAATTAATCGATGACGACCTGAGGATGATTTACCGATGGAGAAACCTTGCAACAGGTGAATACGATATGTGTTTGCGAGGCTCAGTTGACCGTTTCCAAGAATATTCATGGGCTGGATTATTTGGTTACGAAGGAACTGGGCCTTCCGCTTCAACAGAATTTTCCTCCAAGTCGTATTATCCGCAAGGGACTGTTTTTTTGGGAGATGAATCCAACGCTTACCCGCTTAAAGAACAGAGCGTTTCTGTTTTGATTCTATCAATCGTTATGTTCGGAGTATTTTTGTTGATTGCTTTCCGTCCAACGACCTCATACGCCCTTCGTTTTGGGATATTTATTCCAGGGATTGTATTTCTCTTCATAGGAGGCATCATACATCCCTTGTGGTCCATCGGGGATGAAGTACAATATGACAATGAAATCACTGTTGATGATTTAATTGAAACACGCCTCCAACAACTGTGGGATGTTTCCGCTGAAGGCGTACCTGAACAGACACTTGTTGAGTATACCGGTGCCACATGGGGGGTTCTTCCAGGTGAAACGCTTCGTATGCGCCTCTCGATAGAAGAAGCCATTCCATTGAACGATAACAAGTGGCAACTTATTGTTCCCGAATTGACAGATTTGCGCATGGATGAACTGATTTTTTCTCAAATCTCTAAGGGCAAGGAACAATCTGGAAACGCAGGCATCCAAGACCAACAATCCGTGCGTTTTGCACTTCTTGCCGGACGTTCACTGCTTTTGGATTTCTTGATGTTGGAAGCATTGTTGGTTGTTGATGAACTTCCCTCATCTTCCGTATTTCATATTGAGACCGTTATGGTTGAAACAAGGGCAAGTGGTTCATTCAACAGTCCTGCTTGGGCCACTCGGCCAAGCACCATTACTGAAAACGAATGGATTGGATTACAGGGTTCACTGTTCCCTGAACGAATCTCAGTGAGTCTTTGTGATTGTGATTTGGACTTGCTTGATGTCACATTTCAAGCCTCAAATGGATTTGATTTGAACGACATCCCAGAAAGCAATTGGGGACTCAACAATGCTGACGGTATCGTTCCTTACGGGCCCACGATCATGTGGATTGGCATGCTTCTGGGAATTGTTGCCTCAACAACTGAGTTACGACGGCATCAAAGAGCCCAAAGGATTGCACAATCGTTCCAATCCATTCGAGAAAATCAGTGGGTCTAATTCACTTCTTTTCTGCCTTGTCTAACTCTTCAGTAACAGCCTTTGATACATCATCGGGCTTCATCTTGGCTGCTTGGGCTGCCTTGTCGATGGATTTTGCCTCTTGATCGGTGATTTCACCATCAGCTGCTGCCGATTTGATGGCCGCTTTGACGCTCATCTCCGCCGCTTCTTCATCTGTGATTCCGAGGGCTTCTTGGAAGGACTTCAATTCCTTCATTTCCTCTTCTGAGATCACACCGTCTTCCCAAGCGGATTCATATGCGTGGACCAAGAACTCTTGGTAAGCCTCTTGATTGAGAAGAACGTCACGAATTAGACCTGTATCAACGCCAGTATCTGCATTCGCCATTTCCAACAAGGCGATTGAGCGGCGGACTTCCTTGACGGCCATGTCTTTCAAGCCGTGTCCTGCCCAAACTGCTCCAGCAGCAGTAACTGCTGCTGCAAACCATCGCATGACGTCAGGATTGACAAGTTCACCGGGTTCAATCAAATGAAAGATTCCAAGAACGGCCATTGCCGCCCCACACATAACTTCTACCCAATCATTGAGATCTGGCTCATCATCAAAGACGGAGAGTCGCTCTTCTACCATGGCCTCCATATCGTCGCTCATATGGGGGGACAGACGAAGGTGGGACTTAGGCATGTCGGAAGACCGCCGAAGCCGTTGTCCTTTTGGACTGTTGACGATGGTAGGGTGTCATGGAGGGCCAAATTACGGATGTTGAGGCTCTCGGAATGCCAGAAAAATTCACTGGTTTTCTCAAAAAAGAATGGGGCATAAACAACCTCCATCCACCACAAGCCGAAGCAGCACCTAGTATTTTGAGTGGGAGGAATACACTTGTTGCAATACCTACTGCTTCCGGCAAGTCGTTACTTGCTTACATGGCTATAGTGAAGCGTTTGAGTGAGGGGCATAAACAATCAAAAGCGATCTACATTGTTCCATTAAAGGCCCTTGCAATGGAAAAATATGAGGAACTCTCCGAAATAGCAAAAGCCATGGATTTGAAGATTGGTCTTGGAATCGGTGATGCGACGGCCGAAGCAAAAAATATTGATGAATGCAACATTTTGGTCTGTACATCAGAGAAATTAGATTCATTGCTGAGGCATAAAGCTGAACTCATCACAAATCTAACATGCGTAGTAGCGGATGAATTCCATTTACTGAATGATGCTTCAAGAGGACCTACCTTGGAAATTAATCTAACTCGTTTACGCCATATACGGCCCAATGCCCAACTTATTGCCCTCTCAGCAACTGTTGGCAATTGCGAAGCATTAGCAAAGTGGTTGGATGCAGATTTGATACAATCGGAATGGAGGCCCGTCGCTTTGGAGTATTCGACCTTCCATGATTTTCATGTTGAGCCCCGGAAAATACAATCCTCAAATGTTGATGAAGACTTATCCGAACTTGGGCCGCCTCGGACTCTTGATGGTTTGAAAAGTCACCCTGTTTGGAGCGTAGTCAGTGACGGATTGGACTCGCAGAGTCAGGTTTTGATGTTCGTAGGCACCAGGCGAAGCGCTCAATCCGAAGCCAAAAATCTTGCCAAGCGTGTTCGAAAACGTCTTGAAAAAGAAGACCCTGAGCGGTTAGAACGGCTCAAAGAGGTAGCGAATCGTTTGGAAGGAAGGAGCCAATCCAACTTAGCCGAACAATTGGTACACTCCATGTCGGGAGGCGTTGCTTTTCACCATGCAGGTTTGACTTCTGGCCAACGGAAAGAAGTGGAAAAGGCCTTCAAATCAGGATTACTTGTGGCATTAACCGCAACCCCAACACTTGCCGCAGGTGTCAATCTTCCTGCCCGCCGAGTACTTGTTCGTGACCTGAAACGTTGGGATGATGGAATGAGTCGCCCTCTCCCTGTCATGGAAGTTCGTCAAATGCTTGGAAGGGCCGGTCGCCCCAAATACGACACTCGAGGGGAAGCATGGGTCTATTGCAAAGGAACGGATGGGTGGGAGGTCGCTGATTCCGTTTCTGACCGTTATTTCTTTGGCCCTGTAGAAGATATCAGTTCAAAGTTAGCGAATGAACCAGCAATGAGGATGCACCTCCTTGCCAGTATCGCTACTGGAGGACTGGTTCACAAAGGTTCAATTGAACATTTCTTTTCTTCAACATTCCTCGGTTCTACCATGCCACGTTCACAACTGCGTGAACGATTGAACACAATGCTTGACTGGCTTGTTGAGGAACGATTCATTCGGAAGGTAGGTATTGATGAGAATTTCACAGCTCATTGGTTGAACGACGAGATCAATTTGGAACATGAAGACGCTTGGGATGATTCCCTTCCAGCATGGGCGACCCCTGCACAAGAAACCCTTGGTGTTGAATGGAGTCCAAATTCACCTGCACAAATTAAAGGGACTGCACAACGTTCAGCCCACATCAACCCTTCACTTGGATTTACAACAGCAACCTCACTCGGTAGCACTGGTGAATGGGTTCAACCTTCTGCTGAAGAACCTCATGACATGCAATATGAAGCCACTCAAATGGGAGAGCGAGTCACTCAACTGTATCTTGACCCATTGTCTGCTTCCATACTGAGGACAGGTTTACGCAGAGCCGTCCGTCGTTTGGTTCGAGCAGCACGCCCGGTTACTGATTTTGGATTGCTGCATTTAGCAGTAGCCACTCCCGATTTTAATTCCTTATGGGCGAAGACATCCGACATGGAGTCAAACTCTCCTCTCTGGCTCAAAACCAATTCTGTTGAGGATGAATTGCTGATTGAACCTGGTTATGCAGAAGCCATGTTGGGCAACATCAAGAGTGCATGGATGGTTGAAGAATGGACTGAAGAGTCCACATTGCGTGATCTTGAAACTCGCTTGGATGTTTCACCCGGTGATGTTCATCATCGCGTGGATCTCATGGGATGGTTACTTTCAGGCGCTCAACATGTCTTGATGGCAGACGATGTCTTTTCTGAGGAGCACATGCACATAATCGCTGAACTTGTAAAGAAAATTAGCGTTCTCCAACAACGGGTTCGCCACGGATGTAAAACAGACTTGCTTCAATTGGTTAACATTCGTCATGTTGGCCGTCAACGAGCCAGAGAAATGGCGTCTTTGGGTCTTCGACAACCTCAAGATGTTGCAAGTATGTCATTGCGTAATAAAAACGATCTTCTCGCTTTGAGGGGCTGGGGTCCGCTGCTGCTTGAAAAGATAGAGAAAGAAGTAGAACGCGTCTTAAGAAAAGAATCCGATCGTCTAAAGCCCCGCCCACTCCAAGTTCGAGAGGATGACCTTCCGCTTGAAGGCGAACGTCTTGAGGATGATTGAAATCCAAGAAGCATATCGGCTGATGCATGGAACTTCCATTTCCATGCATGGCAGTTGGGCTGGATGAGTCCAATCATTCAGAGGGCGTCATTGCGAACTTCCTCAAACAGCGCCCTTCCGAACGATGGGTTTTGCTTGGCGCTCACGCTGCCCAATCGTTTTCACAACTCTGGACTGCTTGGGTAAAAACCACTCGTAATGAACTGCGTGGAACTTGTGTTGCCCGTAGTATTGATGCTGAATTTATGCGCTATCTAGCAGGCACGCATCACATTTCTGAAGCTTTTACCCGCTCCGGTTACCAAAATGGCTCCCAGGCTGCATGGATTGTTTACCTCCCAATTGCAGAATCCTCGTCAAATTCCCTCGGGCACCTTCACCCGGTTGTCCCTGAAAAACCGGCTCTCCCCCCCGAATGTTCCGAATTGGTTTCACGAATGATGATGACCGCTTCAAGGTCTAAAGTAACGCCTTCTATAGAGGGTGCTAAGATTTTGGGCGTTGATATTTCGAGCGACGCCACATCTCAACTTGAGGAGTCATTGGTTGCTCATGTGTTGATGGCCGATGATCAAAGTAGTTCTCACCGATAAGGGGAGGGTTCAAAGGCTACTTGTTTCTATGGGCTACCATGGTGATTGCTGCAAATCAAGGCGAGGCCCACAAACCTTCTTCAGGACGTTACCTCGATCAGGAAAAGGTACGCAAAGCGCTTGATTCAGCCACCACACACGGGGCATCTTACGCAGAAGTCCGTTTGGTATCCTTTACTCAATCATCCGTTGCAATGCGTGATGGAATTCTAGAACGTGCGATTCCTGGTCAAGAACTTGGTTTGACCCTCCGTATTCTCGCCGATGGAGCATGGGGAGTTCACTCAACCACGGACATAGCGTCACTGCCCGATCAAATCGAATCCACGACCCGCCTTGCCAAGGCAGTCGCTTCGAGAAGAGCTGACGGTGAGAAACCGATCGGCCTCGCAGAAGTTCCAATTTTTGAAGACGAGCAGCATTGGAATTCAAAACTTGATGTGCGAAACACTGAACTTGATACGAAAATGGATTTGATGAATGATTTTTATCGTGGCGCTAGTCAGCACAAACATGTTGTTTCCGTGACAACAGGATGGAGTGACGAACATATTCATACCGAACTGATGACTTCTGAGGGAATGGACCGAACATGGTCGTTTCAGCGTTCACTTGTACATGGAATGGTTACCGCAAGAGATGAAGGAGAAGTTGTCTCCTATCGGACCCGAGCAGGTGGCCAAGGTGGACTTGAATTGATCAAAGGCGTTGACTTGCTGGAACTTGGAGAACAAGCCCAAACCGCTGCCCTTAGATTGCTCAAGGCTGAACGGGCTCCATCAGGTAAAATGCCCCTTATTGCCGACCAAGACTTGACTGGAGTATACATTCACGAAGCTTTGGGCCATCCATGTGAAGCCGATTTAGTCGCTGCGGGTGACTCTTGTCTCGATGGTAAACTCGGTCAAAAAATTGGAAATGAATTGGTGACGGTAGTTGATGATCCAACACTCATGGGAGGTTATGGTGCCTATCCGATTGATGACGAAGGTGTCAACACCAGAGAAAAAGTCCTCATCAAGAACGGCGTTCTTACCGAATATCTCAATCATCGTGAAACCGCCCATCACTTTGGCTTAGAACCCAATGGAGGTGCACGTGCACAGGATGGGCTCCATCATCCTCTTGTCCGCATGTCCAATACCATGATTCAAGGTGGTAATCACTCTGATTTGGATGAATTGATGGAAGATGTAGAATATGGAATCTATGCTTGTGGCACTCGTGGTGGACAGGTTGATACCGGACGAGGATCATTTCAGTTTGCAGCACAAGAAGCATGGCTTATTGAAGATGGAGAGTTAACCCGGCCACTCAAAGATGTGAGTGTAAGTGGCATGACCCTTGAAATCCTCAAAAATGTTGACGGACTCACAAAAGAAGCTGAACTCGCAACTCCAGGGTTTTGTGGAAAGGGCCAGACAGTCCCAGTTGGTGACGGCGGTCCTGTGATGCGAATCCGAGAGGCACTGGTGGGATGAATATGTTACCGGAAGGTGCAGAAGAACGACTTCTAAGCAATGCGAAACTCATCGCAAAGGCATGCGAACAATCTGGAGTACAGCAGTGGGACATTGTAGGATTTCAGTCCTACGGCCATGAACTTGATATTGAGGCTGGAAAAATCACCATGGCAGGTGGTGGAGGCGAAGGCGGATTTGGCGTAAGAGTCGTAGAAGATGGCACATTTGGTTTTGCTCACCTCGTCGATGTATCCGGTGCACAGCGTGCAGTTGAACAAGCGCTCCGAATCGCTCGTAAATCTCCCTCAATCGATAATTTTGTCCTTCCAAGCGAACAAAAGGCGCAACGTGTCGGTGGCATGTGCGACCAGAACATTCTCAACCTTGGGCCAGATGACCTTCTTGAGCAAGCTGACGCTATTCTCAATGCTGTCAAAAGTGCAGATAAGCGAGCGATTGTGACGGGTGGAGGCGTTGGCGTTTCAGCAACAGCATCGTGTTTGCTTAACAGCGAAGGTATTCTTGAAAGCGGCCTATCAACCTCCCACGGTATCGGTGTGCAAGTCACCATAGACAACGACGGAAAAATGACAAGTTCATACCAAGGGGACTCATCTCGAACTCGATTGGTGGATGTTCCTGATTGTGTTGCACATGCCGTTGATTGGGCGGTGAAAACTCAGAATCCAATAGAGGTTGAATCGGGGGCTAAGGATGCTCCCGTCCTGATGACAAGTGAAGGCTTTTCACCATTGTTTTCAGTGGTTGTTCCACCGGCTATGATGGGTCAAAAGTTGGTAAGAAAAGAATCGTTTTGGACCGGTAAAATGAATCAAAACGTGATGTCAGAAGACCTTTCTATCCATGACAATGGATTGCTTGAAGGTGGCTTTTCATCAGGCTCAAGGGACAGTGAAGGTGTGCCCAAGCGCAATCAAAGTTTGGTTGAGTCCGGAAGATTGGTCAACATGCTTTGGTCCACCCGTGATGCAGCACAACAGGTTGCAGAAGGCCGGATTGAATCAGCTAATTCTACGGGTTCGGCGGTGAGTCGAAGCCATCAATCACCACCGTCTACTGGGGCCTCTGAACTCACGATGACCTCCTCCAGAGGAAGTCGTTCATTCGAACAATTGCTCGAACAATTGGATGACGGTTATGTGATCAATGGAGTCATGGGCGCTCATACTGCCAACCCAACAAGCGGAGACTTTTCGGTCACCACAAGCAGCATACTGCGAGTGGTAGACGGAGAGATTGTTGGACCTTTGAAGCAAGCAGGGTTGTCTGGGAATCTTGCAAAAGCCCTCTCTGGTAATGTTGTTCTTGGTGACGATGTTCGAAGGCAGGGCTCTTATTCATCTGGAAGCATGCATCTGCCGGATGTCTTGCTTATGGAAGGCCTTCGCGTCAATCCTGCATAAGTCATCATTTGAAAAAATCCAAGGCCATTCTTTATGTCCTGTCGGCTTCAGTGTACAGTATCATGGAGGTCAAGGGAGTGTTATATCTGAACCAATCCGCACGAAAGCCCGCAGCCTGTTCTCCGTACAGGCATCGAACAACAATGTCTTACGGAGGGTCGCTGAATGTCTGAAGAAAAGTATGCTGATTACATTCAAGCGGTGCTCAAAGAATGCCCAGAAGCAGATTCCGCTGAAGTGGCGTCTGCGTTTGCAAAATACGAGGATGAATTTTACATTCCCCCTCAAGACGCTATGCGTTCAGTACTTCGTCGTTTCAAAAGTGGTACTGGTCCTGCAACATCGACTGCCTCCACGCGACAATCGCGAGAAACCAAAAAAGTGGCTTTGCTCAGTGAATTAAGCGGAGATGACAGAGATATTGAAATTGAAGTCACCATTGCAACTCATAACATTCGCGACCAATTGATCCGAGGCGAAGAAAAACAAATCGCCTTTGGATTCCTTGAGGACAATCCATGGGAAGAAAACGGTACCAAGACTCGTTGGGATTACAAAGACTGGGGCCCACATGCAAATCTTGCTGCTGGAAGTATCGTACGTATTGAGGGAGCAAGTGTCAATGAATACAATGGAAAAATGTCGTTGAACATCAACCAATCAACTCGAATTGTTGTCTTAAAAGAGGGCGTCGCAACTACAGTCTCAACAAATGATCCGATTGAAATCAAGAGTGTTCCCTCGGAAGGTTACATTTGTGTCGTTGGAAGAGTTCTCGCATCTCGTCCAGACCAAATCCACCGAAAGGATGGCTCGGGTTCAATCGATGTTGTTAGAGGCCGTATTGCTGACGAGACGGGAACCATCGGTTTCCTTTCTTGGGAACCATTTGACCACGAAGTGGGCTCTTTGTTGAAGATTGATGGAGCGCAGGTCCGAAGCTTTAGAGATACACCAGAGTTAAATTTTGGAAGAACAACTCGAATTGAAGTCTTCCATGATGCGAACTTTTCTGATTTGGAAACGCTGTCCAACAGTACTTCCTTGACAATATCCCAATTTAGAGACGGTTCAAGAGATGTTGATGCAGTCATTCAAATTACAGAATGGAATAAGCGAAGTTTTACTCGTGACGGGGAAGAAAAATTCCTGTGGTCCGGACAAATTGCAGATCCTTCAGGACGTTGCCGAATGAGTGCATGGCAAGAACTCCCCATAAGATCAGAGGACTTGCCGGTCACTGTCCAACTCAAAGGTGTTCGAATACGGGCATGGCAGGGTATCCCAGATGTAACCGTAGATACTGCAGACCAGGTTGAGATCCTCTCAGCACCCCCTTGGGATGAATCCATTGACCTCAACAACCACTGCGTTGAAATCCCATTGACTGAAATGGTAGCTGGGCCGAGTCGAGTTGGTATTCAAACAACAGGACTTGTCGTGAGCGTACGGGATGATTCCGGATTGATTCTTCGTTGTACGGAATGCCGTCGCGTCCTAAGGGACGGCGCATGTGCTGACCACGGTCCAAACGAAGGAAACGAGGATGTTCGTCTTCGTCTTGTTGTGGACCATGGCGGCTCAACCGCTGCAGTTTTGGTGAACAAAGAAGCTACTTTGGCATCTCTTGCTATGACAATTGAGGCATTGCATGCTTCAGTAAGTGAACATGGCAAAGATGGGTTTGTTCAAAGGGTTCGTGAGATTCTTTTGGGTAGAACAATTGTGGCTTCTGGACGCAGTATCGTCGATGATCAAGGTGCAATGTTGCTTTCAGACAAATTGGAAATTCCGGAAAAAGATTCTCAATTAAGAGCAACTGAATTGCGAGCACTGTGGGGGTGGTCCTGATGCAGCGAGAACGTATTGTCCGACAACCTGCTTTCGTTATGCTCGCTTCCGAGTTTGGAACAGCGACACTTAATGAGAAGGGTTCGGGTGAATTTGATCCGTCGTTTGTAATTACCAAACTTGGTTCCAAAGCCAATAGAATCGTTGCCTGCGGACTTTTGGAGCGTCTTGAAATTCGCGAGACAAGCAACGGCTCAACGCTCTATCAGGGTCAATTACGTGATCCAACAGGACTTCACTACTTTTCGGTTGGAGATTATAACTCTGAAACAATGAGAGAAATGTGCAAGCAATGGTCAGAGCGCACTGAGGAGGGCGAACCAATCCTTCTTATGATGACGGCAAAGACTCGTTGGTACCAAACTGAAGAAGGTGCTGTTTACACTTCGCTTCGCCCAGAAGAGGCATGTGAGGTTACACGCGACGTGTATGCGAATTGGCTCTTGGATGCTTGCGAAGCAACCATGACACGAATGAAAGCCTACACGTCATCTCTTGAACTTGAACCTACGATGGAGGCATACGAGCGCAGTGACCTTCCATCGGGTATGAAGCACGGATTGCTCGCAGCTCGCAATCACTATGATGAAGTGGACCTTGAGCCATACAATCTAAACTTGATGCAGGCTCTTGATATTGCTGAAGGTCGAATTGCAGCAGCAACTACGCCCCCTCCAGTGATGACGCTTCCCGATGGTGACGAACCACAAACGAACCAAGGGGATGGTGAACTACGAAGTTTCATCCTTCATGTAGTGCAGCACTTCGATCAAGGCGACGGTGTAGATTTCAATACAATTCTAAAGAATGCTGCAGCCCGAGGATACGTTCGTGAACAAGCTGAGGCAATGCTCGATGAATTGTCAGATGGTGGCGAAGTTGCAGAACCACGTTTTGGTTGGTTCAGAGCATTGGCTCCCACAGATGAGTAATCCAACACATTCAAGTCCTTCTTGCGGTGTGCATGAATTAGGGGTCGTAACATGGCAGGTATGGATTTCTTTATTCGTCCCGCAACGGGAACATCCAGTTCAGATTGGCTTCGTATAGCAAATGCAGACATCAAGGTCAGGATGACCAGGCGCCTAACTCGTACAGTCATTCGTGGACAAGAGGGAGACGATCTCCATGATGAAGGGTCAGAATCCACGATGTATACCGTCCGTGGAGAGCTTTCTCTTGAAGAATACAAATCAGTAATTAACATGTTTCGCACAGGACAGCCTTACATTCATGACCCCTTTGAGGAGCGAGATGTCAAGGTCATCTTTGCAGCCATGGAATACGAAAGCTCTACTGAGAGTTTTATGTTTGAACTCTTAGAAGATGTAATTTGAGGGATGAACCATGCGTAAGTTGGATGAGAAAAGAGAACTTCTCTATGTCATCCGAACACTGGATGTTCTAATGTCCTCTGGCGTGGGTCTTGAAGCAGCCCTGCATACCATTGGCAAGGGCGGCTACGGAATCATTTCTGAAGACTTTTCGGCGATGATGAAGCGATTGCAGAAAGGAACTGGCGGTGGACTCGACAAAGAACTCAAAGCCATGATGAAAAAGGCCGAATCCAAGGGATACAAGCGGCTTTTGAACACTCTTTATACCAACGTAACTCAAAACACAGACCTTGTTGATACACTCAAGAAGCAAGGAACAAGAATGGAAGAAGAACGCACTGAAGAGGTGGAGAAGTACATCGAGGAATTGGGTGGAGTTCCAGAGACATTGCTGTCAATCGGAATGATTGGGCCCATTATCCTTGCAATTGTTGGTTTGGTTCCGCAATTGATGTCAGGTGATCTTGGAGCTTTCATGTCCCTTCCCGATGCATCAGTGATCAATGCTGTAGTAAACATCGGTCTGTTCATGACACTCGTTGGGATGTCACTCATCGGATTAAAGGCCCATACAAAGGACCCAGGATTGTGAGGTGTAAGCGATGTTGTTCGGATTTCTAGAATCATTTAATGACGCCCCGCTTTTGTTGTACCTTGGTGTTGTTGCCATCGCCTGTATGGGGGGCGGAATACCGCCCATGCTCGAACGCAGAAGAAGAAGAGCCATTGAGAACGAGCTTCCCGGATTTCTAGAAGCCCTCTCTGACTCAGTTGGTGCAGGCCGAGGTCTTCAAGAAGCGATGATGGAGCAATCAAACAGCAACGATGGCCCTCTTGCAACATTGCTCGCTGAAACCCTAAAAGAAAGCCACTCTTCTTCGTTTGAAGCAGGTCTTTCCGCCTTTGCAGCAAAGACCCGTTCCAGCCAAGTCCAGCGAGTAATGGTATTGATTGAAACTGCCATTCAACAGGATTCTTCACTCAAAGCGCTCCTCACGGATTTGAGTCGTGATTATGAACGTTTGAACGACCTTATGAACAACCGTGAAACCGAACTTCAAGGTAGAGGCATCCTCATCATATTGTTTGTAAGCGTTGGCTTACCTGTGCTTATCGCCTTCATTGTTGGCCTCTTTGCACCCGCCAGCAAAGGATTCCAAATCACCAGTTTCAATCAAACATTCAGTTACTTTTTCGCAGCAGCATCAGCCGTTGGCGTTAGCGTTTCTGGTCGTATGATGGGTCGCCTCAAGGACACATTGTGGTGGCTTCCGCTTTGGATGACTCTTTCTATGGGCCTCTATTTGGGGGCTGTAAAAGCAGTAGGTGGTTGAAACATGTCAGAAAAAATATTGGAGCAATACGGACGAATTACGATTTACACCGAACCCAATCATCCCTCTCCAATTTATCATGTGGATGGCGATATTCAAGCCAACCCCTATGGAGACCTTGCAGCGTTATTTGAAGACGATTCGCTTGAAGAAGTCATGTACAACGGCGGTACACAGTGCGTTAAGGTAGCTCACCGTGAGCACGGAATGTGTCGTACCAATATATGGATTGATGACGAATCCGGTTTACAAATCTCGAAAAATATTGCTTCGTTCACAAACGTGCCACTTGGCGATGGGCCAGGCCTCGTTCCAATCTTTGACGGCCGCCTTCCCGATGGATCCCGTGTCAACGGAACCATTCCGCCGGTTTCACCAGATGGTCCAACATTGACCATTCGTAAATTCAAGGAAGACCCGTTGACCATGATTGATTTGGTTAATTTCGGTACGGTTAATTCACGTCTTGCGGCCATGATGTGGGTTTGGATTGAGGGATTGGACAGTCGTCCCGCAAACTTCGTTATCGCAGGAGGTACTGGTTCTGGTAAGACTACAACGCTCAATTGCTTGGGCATGTACATTCCTTGGTCTCGTCGCCTCCTGACGGTTGAAGATACTGCTGAATTGCAAGTTTATCACGACCATTGGTTGCGAATGGAAACTCGCCGTGAGCGACCAGATGGTACCCAAGAAGTGGACATGAACGACTGTCTCAAGTCAAGTCTTCGTATGCGCCCTGACCGAATCATTGTTGGAGAAGTACGTGGTCCTGAATGTGCAACATTGCTCACTGCAATGAATACTGGACACGACGGTTCATTCGGTTCATTGCACGCAAATACTGCTCAAGAAACGGTAACTCGTATGATCAATCCACCAATGAATGTTCCACCTATTATGCTAAGTGGACTTGACCTCATCATCATTCAAGCACGNCTCCANGTCAACGGNCGAACAGCAAGAAAAATCACTGAAGTTGCTGAAGTCGCTGGAATGGAAGGNGATAAGCCACGTCTCAANGCTATTTGGAAATACAATGCAGCAACCGACCAAATCGAGGAAACCGGTATTCCTTCTAAATTAAGAGAAACAATTTGTAATGCTGCTGGTGTTACTCCTGATGTCTTTGAAAAGCATGTTCGTCAACGACAAGCCATCATTGAAGACCTTTCAGAACGTGGGATCTCAGACATCCAAACTGTAACATCAGTTGTCCAAAATTTCTATGCATCTCAGCATTGAATCTATCCACGAAGGCGGTTGAGGAGTTCATCAACTCGGTCGATCTTTCCACGTACCCGAGTGATGTTTTCTGAAGCCTCAATGACCGATTCAGCGACCTCTTCCTCCTCGGTCGATGTGAGTTCATCGGAGGTTTTGAAACTTTGAGCAAGCGCCTTTAGTTCAGTTACAATGGCGTCCACTTCGGTTTCACTAACAAGAACACCAGGGGCAATGCGTGGAATGTCCGATGGAGAAAGGTATCCCAATTCTGCCCCGATGATTCCAGCACATGCTAGGATTCTTGGACGGAGGTCCACCGTGTTTACTTCATAACCCTTGGATTCTAAAAATCGAATCACTAAAGCTTGTTGAGGCTCTTCAAAGCCATGTTCACTGGATTCAAGAACGGTTTGTACGAGTTCTTCAAACGATCCGATGCTGCGTTCCAATCGCGCAATGGTTGATCGTTCACTTTCCTGCAGATGAACCGCACCATGGTGTAGAATTCTCATCATCCGTTGTCTTCGCAATACAATTGGGTCGTGAAGTGCTTGAGTCTCTGCGATTTCGATGTGGAGGTCAAACAGTGCATGGAGTCGTCCCGAAACGCTTGGAATACGCAAATCAAGCCCCATTGATCTTGCCTCATGTTCAAAGGCCATCCTTGCTTTCACAGTGTCGCCTTGGTACATGGAAAGGAGGTTTTCCAAATGGTCTCTTAAGGTACTCCTCGCTTGCTCAAAACCTCGTAAAGCCTCTCTCTCGCTCCATGATTGGGGCATGGCATGAGCGGCGTTAGCTTCTTGCTGCATTTGGAAATCAAGTTCCATGACAGTATTCGCTATAGACTGGCTCACTGGAGGGAGTTCACTCGCAAAACCATGGTCCTGAAGAGACGCGATGAATGCTTTCAAATCGTCTTGGTTTGTTGTTGAACTCACCATGAGGAAGTCCCGAGCAAGGGCATTGATTTCAGCCATTCTGTCTTGGAGTTCCATTAAGGCGGTTTCAGTCTCTAAACTGTGGCTTTCATGAATTTCAGTGTCTTGTATCATTGGGGGAGGGGAGGGTTCAACGGTCGCCTCCACCGTACGAAGTGCGCCATCAATACTTGCTGAGACTGAGGATTGCGAACTTGAATGTCCCATGGCGGCCAGGTCTTCTCTTAGCGTCGTTTCTTCTTCAAAGGACCATTCGCCTTTATGGCCGCCTACGAACTGATCAACAGCATCCTCGACTTCCAATGTTTCTTGTTCTTCGTCATCAAATGGAATTTCGGGAATGTTGATTTTATCACGGGGCCTTCTTAGACTCTTCTTGACTTTACCCCATGCGTTTTCCTGACTTGCAAGAACTCCAGCGACTCGGACCAGGAGGGATTGTTTATTTCCAGAAAGTGGTAGCGCTAATTCTTTGCACAGGGCATGAAGTTCATCCCGCGTCATCATGTCAAGATTATCGGTAGTGAGTTGCTTGGGGTCATGGTAAAGGTGCAGATACATGCGTTGCCTGCGGGCTTTTATTGAACCTGATTTCTTAATGCCAAATACTCCTAAGAGTTCGCCCAACTCTGCGTTTGGAATTTCTTTGATGCCCTCTTTAGTTAGATTCCAATGACCCAAGATCGTATGCTGAATCAATCGAGAACGAAGCGCTTCTACCGAGCCAGTTTTCGGGAGATTATGCTGATTGGCCATGGCTTTCAAATCGTCCAAACGGGCTTGGTAAAGTCCGGCAAGAAGTTCTGACTTGTCCATTCCGCTCTCACCTACATCGGCTTTTGCCGCATTGAAAGCATATATGTCTTCTCTGTAAACCCATGCGCAGCGGCGGTATTATGGAGGCAAATCCAAATGGCCGAAGCCATCAAAATTCATCGTAATCCATCATTCGAGAACTTGCTTGTGAAAATTCAGGGGGCAAGCCAGGAATTGAACGCTTCAATTCCTCATGGTCCGTACTCATCATGGTGACCAGATTCAAAAATTCCCGCAGTAGGTTGACCATTCCAATGTGACTGTTTTCAGGAAGTACGACGCGTTCTGTCGCCGCGGTAATACTGCCAGATGGATTCAATGTTTCAATCATCATCTCAACCCTGGGCCCTGCTTTGAGGGCCTTCATGTCAGGATCTAAGAGTGACTCTTTCGTCGATTCATCACCAAGTTGGGTCGCTTCTTTCAAAATGGTTGATATTTTTCTTTGCTCAACATGGACACCAACCCGATGGTGTAGGACGGGGTCCAAGCTTTCCATGATGGTTTTCTCAAGACGGTAGGCAAGCAATGCACTTGGATCGAGCATGGCTGAAATTGTACCACTGGGGAAGCCTTTCCTTCCAACAAGTAAGGTAAACCCATGAAGTGGTGGAGGGATAAAGCGTTCTCGATTTTGATTTACGTCATTTCGTTGAAGGCCGAGTGTGTGACGGCGAGATTTGAATCTGTAGCCAGCATGGATACTTCTTGGAACAATGAACCCCTGTATCTTGTCCTCTTTACGAAGTTCTTCAAACCAAGGCCATTTTTCATCTTCGTCTATGAGATTATATTGCTCGGTCAATCCTAAGTGCTCAACCACATCTTCACTTGTGTAGATGGTTAAATCATATCTCAGGCGAAGCATTTGGCGGTGGAGGAGTTCGGAATCACAGACCAAGATCGACTGACTGGGAAGGTATTCAGGTTTGTCGTCAGCGACAAGAACCCATGTTGGTTCTTTTCGAGAGAGGAGTCCAATGATCGTCAATCCTTCAGTGTCGTACTTGTCCCAATCAAATGCGCTCATACCGAGTATGTCGCCGGTCCCATCCTTGAGGCAATCAACCGCCACCTCCATGTGTGGAAGTTGTTTCATGATGAGGTCCTGATGCTTTCCGTGAGTTTCAACAGCTCGCTCCACATGTTGGCGTACACCATCATGTTTTGAGGGCGTGGTGAGTACCACGATACGCTCACTGTTTTCCATCAAATCACCTCGGCGAAGACAGGTCCTCGCAGGTCATGGGCGGGGACGATTGGTTAAGAAGCCCACCGTTGTGGAACACATGTGCGAACTGATGTTACGAGTTTAGTCGACTCGTTAGAAAACATGCGTCAAGAGGTTGACGCCTCGCTTCATGAGTTGATTCAAAACGAACTCAATTCGGGTGCAGGTCAGGTTGCAGAGGAAGCAGGGAGAGTACTTTTGGCGGGTGGAAAACGCCTACGGCCTCTGTTGATTCTTCTTGCTCACCGTCTTGCAGGAGGTGCGGATGATGGCGAAGTTCTTCCACTGGCTCTGGCCTTTGAATTGATCCATACAGCAACACTGGTTCATGATGATATCAACGATGAGGCCGATGAGCGCAGGGGGAAACCTACGATTCATGCTCGGGCAGGGCAAGCAAAAGCGGTCATTGCAGGGGATTGGCTCTTTGTTCAAGGGTTCGGATTGGGCGGGAGATACAACGAATCAATCGTTAGTTTGATGGCACGATGTTGTGCGAACATCGCAGTTTCAGAATTCCATCAACTTGACCATGTTCTGAATCTAGCTACAACGCCCGAAGACTATCTTGAGATCGTTCGGGGAAAAACAGCAGGTCCTTTTGCAGCGGGTTGTCATGCTGCAGGACTTGTAGCAGGACTATCTACTGAAGATGCAGAAGCCCTACGGCGCTTTGGTATGGAGCTTGGCATTGCCTTTCAACTCGTTGACGACCTTCTTGATTTACGAGGCGATGAACGCATGGGAAAACCCCGAGGTGCTGATGTATATGAGGGCAAAATGACACTTCCACTTATCCACGCACTGACACTGTCTCATGGACGCCACAGAGAGCGTTTGGCGGAGATGATTGAATCGTTCAAGGACTCAGATTTTGATGAACTGATGCATCTTCTTTCCCGGTCAAGCAGTTTGGAGTATGCCGAAATATTGGTGCGAACTCATCTGGAGCGTGCTCAAGCAGAACTGGATCGGTTCCCACAAAGCGACGCAAAAGAAATGATGTTGCTCATCACTCAGTTGGTTATGGAGCGTCATGCTTGAGGTGTTAAGATGGCTGTAAAAGAAGTAGAACACCGCCAAGTCATCATCATCGGGGCAGGGCCTGCAGGGTCAGCATGTGCTCAACGACTTGCAGAAGAAGGTATTGACGTACTCGTTCTGGAACGAAGGTCAATTGTCGGCAATCCTGCCCAATGTGGTGAATGTATACCCAATTGGGGAGAAGTTGTTGGAACGTTCAAGAACTTGGAGGAACATCAATGGTTGAAAGATTATTTTGAATTTCCAGAGCGACTCCGTCTCCACCGTTTGGATAACATGAGAGTGTTTCTACCCTCTGGTAAGTCCTTCAAATTCAAGCTGGATGCTTTTGCAGGACATCGTTTGCAATTTGATGGATATCTTGCTGATAAAGCGGTCGCAGCAGGTGCAGAAATACGAATTTCAACCACGCTGAAAAACATCCGTCACCAACGGAAGCTTGACCGTGATGTTCTCGTTACCAATGAGGGTCGTTTTTCATGTGATTTTCTCATCGATGCTTCGGGAAGCCTTGCTCATGTTGGCCGTTTACGTCATGGGCAAGACAAAGCAGTTCGTCCAGAAGACCAAGTCCCGACGGTCTATGCACAGGTGCGAGGTAATGTCCCTGAAACGTTTGATGTCTTCCTCGGATCAGTTGCCCCCTCAGGGTATGCTTGGATTATACCGAAGGGACCTAACTTTGCAAATGTAGGCCTTGGGGTTCGCGCTGGGAAACTCAAAGGTTCTTTGAAAGACCATCTACGAACGTTCTGCGATGATTTAGGACTTGAGATTTTATCGATTGGGGGTGGTTGGATTCCAATGGGTGGCCCAGTTAAGCGCATGGTTGAAGGAACGACATTAGCGGTTGGTGACGCTGCCGGTTTGGTTATGCCAAGCAACGGTGGAGGTATTTCACAAGCTATTGTTTCTGGTTGTTTCGCAGCAGAAACGATCGTCAACCATCTGCAAAATGGCACTCCCTTGGAACATTATGAAGAACGAGTAAGAGATTCAATGGGTAAAGCACTCAAAAATTCTCTTCGCAGTAAAAATATGGGTTATGCCTTCATGAGAGGAGATCTTGCTACTGAAGTCATTCTTCGTTGTCTTGGCCCTATTGGAGGAATTCGCCGAGCGATGGAATGTGAAAAACCTCTTTGGATTTTCTAATCGTGTTAGAAATCGTATGCAAACGCTTGTTTTCATCGGTTGGTTCAAGTGATTTGGGCGCTTGGTAGGTACATGCGAGCAACAAGTTATCGTGATGAAGAGGCGGTAAGCCCAGTCATCGCAACGGTTCTTTTGCTTGCCATAACCGTCATGCTTTCATCCATGGTCTTCGTACTCATGCAAGGTGCTTTAACCACGGTTGAGAAGAATGCCCCACAAGCTACTGTAAGTGTCAGAGCTCTTGACAATGGATTCCATGTTATTCGCATCACGAGTTTGGACCAATCCATTGACCCTGCACGATTGCAATTTGATTTGCTGCCATCAAATCTAACGAGTGATTCTCCGATTCGCGGACAGGTTAACGACGCAGATGTTTACGGTGTCGTGGGTTCAGATATTTCATTCCATGATCGTGATGCAGGTTATTCTGTAACTCAAGGAGACTATTTCGTCATTGACTCCCAGTCAATTGGTTCAACGGACGGATCATGGACATTCCGTTTGATCGAGGAATCGGTAGGTTCTGTCTTGATCGATGTTCGATTGCCGGCTATGGCTTGATCAGCCACCAATAAACGACATCTCGACCTTTTCCTTCGGTTTTGTTTGTTTGGTCCGTTCTTCTGAATAGCGGTCAGAACGTTTACTCCAAATGTCTACGATCGCTCTTGATACATCTTCGGGAGCAGCTCCCATTCGAAGCAGTGATTTCAAATCATTACCTTTTGAAGTAAATAAGCAGGTGTACAAAGCCCCGTTTGCAGACAGTCTCGCCCGGGTACAGTCGCCACAAAATGGAGCGGTCACAGATTCAATGCACCCGAATTCATACCCATCGTCTAAGGAAAATCGCTGAGCAACTTCGCCACGAACGGAGCGGGCCACAGGGGTGATTTCTCCGTATTCATGTTCAATCACTTCTCGGATTTCTCTTCCACTCACAACATCATTCATGTTCCAAGAATTTGTATTGCCTACATCCATGAATTCAATGAACCGTAATGGTATCTTCATTTCATAAAAGTGTTGGAAAAGTGGCAAAATTTGGTTTTCATTGAGCCCTTTTTTGACCACGGTATTTATTTTCACACCCAGACCTACGCGCTGTGCTTCAAGAATACCTTCCAACACATCATTCGGAGTCCATCTTGGACTATCGGCCATGATCTGAAACAATTCACTGTCTATTGCGTCAAGGCTTACAGTAACACGGTTCAACCCAGCATTCCTTAGGGATTGAGCATGTTGACGCAATAACGCCCCGTTTGTTGTGAGGGCGATGTCAACCGTTTCACTTAGGCCCCGTAACATCGAGATAAGACTTGCAATATCTTTGCGAAGGAGTGGTTCTCCTCCAGTCAAACGAAGTTTTTTGAGCCCCAACGGAAGCATGCCTCTTACGACTTCAGTAATCTCCTCATAGGACAGTAATTCATCACGAGGTAAAAACGAGTGGTCGCTTCCAAAATGCTCTCTAGGCATGCAATATGTGCACCTAAAGTTACACCGGTCAGTGACCGATATACGCAAGTCGTGAAGGGGTCGACCCCTTGCATCCTTCATCGACATCGTATCTCCACATGGTCCGAGGTTCTTGAATCTGTATTGCAAGGGTTCATGGCGGGAAAGGGGAAGAAGATGTCATGGGCGGGGCATGGGTGAAGCGTTGGTCGCCCGGCGGCAAGGGTCACTCACGAAGCCTTATTGGGGCGCTTAAGGTTCACACACTCGGTGACATTGACTCTCTTCCATGGACCTTGCCACCATCAAAAAGCCATGCGATCCGAATGATGGCACTCGTAGCACAATCGAAGCAGACAGTCACGCTTAACGGTATGATGAATGCCGGAGAAGATGCGATCTCAATGCGTCGTTGTCTGATTCAAATGGGAGTTAAGTTTGATGATCTCGACCAAAATGGTAAACTCCTCGACAACATGTCAAACACCGACCTTTTACCGCACGAAGATTCCACGTCCTGGAGGATTCATGGAGTTGGGCCTACCGGTTTAGTTCCTCCAGTTAGTGTCCTTCATGCTGGAAATTCAGGAACCGCTCTAAGAATCTTGATGGCCCTTACTTCACACTTGGTGAAACCAATTATGCTGGACGGGGACGCATCATTGAGGTCACGACCGCATGGCTCAATGATCAATACGATGAAACAATTAGGAGTCTCTTGTTCGTTTGGCCAACTTGAGGAAGGATTACCACTTTTGGTAGAAGGTCCATGGGCTGAAACTGAAACCATTAGCGTTGATGTTGCTTCTTCCAGTCAACCTACAACATCATGGTTGCTGGCTTCTCCGGGTGCAAATCAAACGGTTGAAGTTCGATACGAGGGAGAGGCGGTTTCACAACGCCATTCATCGCTTACCCTTCAAATGTGTTCGAAGTATGGTGCCCCGTTTGGTGATGCAATGCCGACCCACCTCGGGCCTTGGTTACCTACATTTCAAAATGAAAACATTGACATTCCTGCTGATATGTCACTTTCTTCGTTTGCCTTTTTGGCAGCGAAAGTCCTCAAGATTCCAATTACAATCAAAGAAATCCCATCAAAAGAAGATGCGTTGGGTCATGAACTTCTTCTGGAGAAAGCAGAAACCTTCGGCTACCGTATTGAAGGCAACACCATCCACTGTCACGAGGGCGGAACGAAAGCGGTCATCGACCTACGTGACTGCAACGATTTGATTACCCCGATTGCTGCTATGATGGCGCTAGGTGGAGGCGGCCGAATTACGGGAGCAGTGCATGCAGCGTACAAAGAAAGCAATAGAATTACAAAAACACACGAACTTCTTGCACAATATGGATTAACTTGCACATCACATGATGATGGCTTGGAGATTCCAGGGGGGCAAGAACTTTCTTTGCCTCATTCTATTGTTCATACGCACCATGACCATCGTTTGCAGATGACAGCATTGATCCTAGCTCTCGGGTGCCGAGGTACGGTCATCATTGAAGGGGATACTTTGCACCGTGTTGCAGACCCTCAAGCCGTCAAGCGTTGGGTAAACCAAGGAGCATCCATAGAATCGTTTCTTTTTCAGCCTGAATAATCAGCCATGACGGCCGAAATGATGGTCCAAGGAATCAATGGGTATCCTTAACGAGGTAGGTCTTCCATGAACGCAAGCCCATGGGTTTGGGATTCGGCGCATGTCCTCCAAGAGTCGCCTCATTTCTGGAAGAGTTAAGGATTGATTTGCTTTCACGGCTCCTCTGCATGCATTCATGAAGGCGATGTGGTCTTTCTTCGCTTCTATCGTGGTCAAAGGACCTTCATCTCCAGAGATGTCTTGCAATAAGTCAAGGAAAAATGGTCGGATATCATCTCCCTCAATCAGTTGAGGAGATGCGGTAAGGTACCAAGAGTCGGCTGTGTTTTCAAGATGAAAACCCAATTCATGAAGACGAGATTGGTTTGCATCAACAACTGAAGATTGTCTTGCATCAAGTTTGAGGTCGAGTGCTTCTAACCTTGATTGGGCTTCCCAAGATTGACCAGAATTACGAAGCCGCTCAAATCGAATCCGTTCGTGGAGTGCATGTTGGTCAATAAGCAAGAGTTCATCCTCAGCTTGTACAAGAATGTAGGAATTAGCAAATTGAGCCAGTGGTTCCATTTCAGGAAGGTCATTCAAAATGCCATCAAGGGGTTGTTCCGTACTTGGGGACTGTTGATGGCCACATCCTGCATGGCGATGGAGATCCCGCTCTGCAGATGATAGAGCAGGAGCAATTGGTTTGATTTCATTTGTGTCAAGTAATGTTTGACCCAAAGGTGAATGAGAAATTGGTCGGGCTTTTTCTTTGGCTTTCTGTTCTTCTGCTTTTTGCCCTGTAAGGTCCAATTGTTCTCCCGCAGCAATGGCCCATGCAGGTGGTGCAGTTCGAACACTTGCGGTTAGACCTGAATTGACCTCTGAGATTCCAGCGGCTTCAGAAAGGATGGCCTTAGCATCTAAAGTTTCTTCTTCAGAAGCGAAGTAAGTTTCTACCGACTTAACTTCTTTACCTGCTGAAAGCCCTCTTAATTCAGGTATCCCTCCGGTTGCATCGGGTTGTGTTGGTATTGATTCTAACGAATATGCGATACATCGTTCCAACCGTTCTAAAACACGCCAAGAGTGTCGCAATCTGACCTCTCGCTTGGTTGGATGAACATTGACATCAACTTCAGAGGGAGGGCATGTAAGGTTTAACACTGCAAGAGGATGTCTTCCTTGCATCAATCGAGTCTTGTACCCCCTTCGAACGGCTTGAAGAAAAGGCCCTGCTGCGACCGGTCTTCCGTTGATCAATACATGGATGTCATCACCTTTTCCTCGGGTAATGTCAGGTGTGCTGATCCATCCGTTCCAACGTTCTTCGCCAGGTGCATTCTCATCATCCGAAGGTTGTCTTAGGGCTAACATTTCATTTGCTTGGCTTCCCAAAATATCATACAAACGTTCCATCATATCGGTTGTTGAAGGTACGTTAAGGAGGCTTCTTCTCTCACTTTTGAGATGAAATGAAGTTTCAGGATGGGCAAGAGCATGGCTGACAACGACATCAACAATACGAGATGTTTCGGTCTCAGCCCTTCGTTGGAATGCAAGTCTTGCTGGTGTGTTTTGGAAGAGGTGTTCCACGGTAATTTTTGTTCCTTCGGCCATTCCTATGGGCTCAAGTTTTGACTTCAAACCGTCTTCCATCACAACCGTTGCTCCGTCCATCCCAGAAGGACGACTCGCAATTTCCAAACGAGCGACCATGCCTATGCTGGCCAACGCTTCCCCACGAAAACCAAGTGAATGGATTTCTGCAAGGTCCTGTTTGGATTGTAACTTTGAGGTTGCATGTCGATCAAGGGCTTTCGGTAGATCTTCGGGATGAATTCCCGACCCGTTGTCTTCAACTATAAGGCGGTCAAATCCGCCCCGTTCCACAGTGATAACAATCTCTGATGAGCCTGCATCAAGGCTGTTTTCAATCAATTCCTTGACCACTTGGGCAGGTCGCTCTACAACCTCTCCTGCTGCAATATGCCCAATGGTCATTTCATCGAGTTGCAGGATACGATTCGGCTTCATGATCCGTCCTCCAGTTTAGATTTCAGAATGTAAAGCGTTTCAAGGGCTTGGCGAGGAGATAACTCATCAACATTTGTCTCGCTGAGAGTCTTCAACATCTCTTCAATGTGCTTTGGGATGGATGTATCATTGGATGCATCGGAAGACGACATAGCGGCAGCTGCGAAATAACCCATGAGGCTTGCTTGCCCTTGGTCTCTTGATTGGGGTGTTCCCGATTCGCCTGCCTTTGCACCCTGAGCCTGTTGTTCCAAAAATGCAAGAAGGTCAGTTGCTCTTTCAACCACATTTCTAGGGAGTCCTGCAAGGGCGGCAACCTGGACGCCGTATGAATCATCACAGGGCCCGTCTGCTACCGTGTGAAGGAATTTGAGCCCCCCTCCAGCATTGGCAACTTGTACATGGACATTGGTAAGGCCACTGACTTGTCCTGACAAGCCAATCAACTGATGATAATGCGTCGCAAAAAGAGTCCTTGAACCGACTCGCTCACAGATATCTTCAGTGACTGACCATGCTATTGAAAGTCCATCAAAGGTTGAAGTTCCTCTTCCAATTTCGTCAAGAAGAATGAGCGATTGAGAAGTCGCCCGTTTCAAAATATGAGCGACTTCAATCATCTCCATCATGAAGGTTGAACGCCCTCTGCGTAAGTCGTCACTGGCTCCAACACGAGTGAATACGCGGTCCACTAAACCGATTTTGGCTTTTTTTGCCGGTACAAAACATCCGGATTGTGCAAGTATTGTTGAAAGCGCAGCAGTTCGAAGGTAGGTTGATTTACCACCCATATTTGGTCCAGTGATCAACAGAAACTTACGTTTCAAGTCCATCTTCAAATCATTTGGAACAAAACCAGATTGGGTTTCCAATACTGGATGCCGTGCCCCTTCAAGTTTCAACATATTTTGTTCAACCATCTCTGGACGCGTCCAACCTCGCTCACGACTTACCGAAGCAAAACATTGCAAGACATCAATTGAGGCTACCTTTCTGGCAATTTCAGCTAAAGCAGGGGCATACTGGATGCAATATGTTCGCAACTCAAGGAATTTCCTGTATTCAAGTTCCTTGAGTTTTGAATCCGCCCCTAAAAGCAAATCATCTCGCTCAATCAGTTCTTCGGTTGTGTACCGAGATCCGTTTGTCATTTGCTGCTTACGTCGCCACTCACTCGGTACTTTTTCCTCGTGTGACTTTGTAACTTCAATGAACCAACCGATCTGTCGGTTCATACGAACTTTCAACGACGGAATCTCTAACTGATTGCGCAATTCTACTTCAAGTTCAGTAAACCATGCCTTTCCTTTTGAAGTGACATCTCTTAAGCGATCAATTTCTTCATCTACGCCTTCCCTTAACAGGCCTCCATCTCTCAAACCAAGAGGCAATTCATCCTTAAGCGTCCCTTGAATAAGCGTAGCCATTTCAGACAATTCATCAAGATTTGAGGCAAGATGCCCTAGTAGAGCATCATCTGCATCGGTACACCATCGCATGATTGCAGGCATTCTTTCAAGTGCGAGGGCAGTCGCTAAGACGTCCCTTGCATTGCTTCGATTGTACGAGAGTTGGGTGGAGAGGCGCTCCATGTCCCGCATTCCATTGAGCGATTGCCGTAGCCCATCCAATCTACGCGCTGAACGCGCCAGCGAAGCTACGGCTTGATGCCTCGCATCAATTGCACTCAGTGATGCAAGCGGGTGGAGTATCCAGGTTTTCAGCAGTCTCCGGCCCATTGCAGTTCTGCACCGATTGAGTGTGGAGAGCAGACTTCCTTGGTATTCTCCTGAAAGTGTGGATGTTAATTCCAAATTTTTCAATGTCGTTTGATCCAGAAGCAAGTGGCCTTTTTCCTCTACAATCTCAACATCACGGATGGGGACCTCTTCTTGAATGTGAACGGTAGAGAGGTAATCCGCAGCGAGGCTTGTAGCTGAAAGCGCCATGGGTGCATGATCCATGTCCAAATGACCCAAATCGGCCACATTCAGCATTGTTGCTAAACGCTCCTTGCTCCGCACTTGAGACACCTTGTGTTGACTGACCATTACGCCGTCGAGGTGGAGAAATATTTTCGCTAAATCCGCATGTTCTGCGTCTTTTGGCGACAGGACCCATTCAGTAGGATTCCATCGTTGAAGTTCATCCATAAGGCGAACAAAGCGGTCATCGCCCTCGTGATTGCTTGCCCATGCTTGGCCGGTTGAGGCATCTAAAATACACAGACCAACGGTGTTGTTGTTGAGAACAGTTGCCGCAAGAAGCGAGCGCTCTTCGCTTTCCAGCAACCCCTCTTCATACAGACTTCCGGGAGTAAATACCCTGGTTACGACGCGTTCAAGCAACTTTGCACCTTCTCTAAGCGACTCTTCTTGTTCAGCAACCGTCACCTTGTATCCTGCTCGCAACATCGTTCTCAGGTGGTCTTCAAGACCGTGCCATGGAAACCCCGCCATTGGCGTTGGGTGTTCCGCATTCTTGTCTCTAGCAGTCAGCGTGAGACCTAAAATTTCGGAGGCAACCTCTGCATCTTCGTGAAACAGTTCGTAAAAATCCCCCATTCTAAAGAAGAGAACAGTATCTGGGTGCTCTTTTTTGATATCAAAGAACTGGTCCATCATGCCCCTTTTCGCCATACACTTCACCTCCATTGCTCACGCTAGGGTTGGATGAAGTTGACGAGGGCTCATGAAGGTTCTCAGTATGGCTTGTTCAAATAACCACTTTTCTAGGCCAACATCAGGTGATATTGATCGAATTATTCGATGCGCATCCGTTGAAGGGCAGTCCACGCCATCATGGACATGAGACAGGCGCCTCCAATCAAGAACAAGAGGTTCAAGAATCCTCTGCCGCTCTCTATAGAACCGTTTGCTTGGGTGTCAATTGACCATTGGGCAGGTTCGCCGATAGCATTCATTCCATGGAAGTGAACAAAGTCACCTTGCGAACCACCCACTGTTGCTGAAATAGGAACATGTTTGCTCAAAAGATAGGTTTGTAATTCACCGTCTTCGTAGTGGTTTAATGTAGAGGTTCCTGCTTCACCAACGAACCAAACAGACCCTTCTTGGTCTGCGACCGTGATAATACAAGGCGCATCAAGTGGGATGAAGTCACCATTTTCATTGACCAATATACTGGCTTCTGTTCCACCAACAATGATTCCGTTTGAAGCCGTTGAGATGGAATGGAAAAGGCCTGAACTGTAAACATCACTGTCCTTCAACACAGGCGTCTGACTCCCCCCGTCCCAAGCAATCAAACCCAAGGCAGGGCGGGGTTCTGGGCTTGCAGGGCTTGATCCATCAAAACCAGCAGCACTTGTGTAGGTTCCAATCGCAACCCAAATCCCAGGGGAATGTGCCTCAACTTGATGCCATTGGACTCCCGAACTCATCGACATAGGAGCGGTTGGGATTAATCCCACAGTACCTCTAAATGAGGTGTTTTGACCCTCCTTCGTCAAGAGCAACCTATCTGCAGTTTCATCATACTGTTCGGCAGCATCAATAATGGTAAATTCACCATTATCGCTTGAATAGACGTATGTGGAGGCGGTGTTCGAGGACAATTCAATCAACTCATTTTCCGTAATTGAAAGCATGATGTCTCCATCTGGCATGGATTTAAGGAACGTCACATTTCGTCCTTGGTCGTTATCATCTGAGTTGTACAAGTACGTCGCAGAATTATCGCTTGGATGTTCGGTAAAGAGCTGGTAACCGACCTGCGGTGCATAGACAAGAGCCGTGTAAGAGTCGTTGTCCTGGTGGTATTCGATGTCCATTACCATGGAACCTTTGTGTTGAACGGTAATGGGTGTGAGTTGGTCGCCAACGAATCGCTCCGTGCCTTCAATTGCAAACGCACCGACAAGAACGAACAGGAAAAAAACGCCAATAGCGAGCCATTGGTGCTCGGATTCTTCCTCCAGAAGCGCCTTTAATCTGCTCGCCATGCTCCTTGGAAGAGCCATCAGTCCATGAAGGCTTTTATTCATCTTTACAAGAGAAATCCTCTCCCTTGGGTAGGGACAGTCAAGGCGGAGATATCATAAGGGGAGCATCGGTCGCAAGGTTGCTTGGAGGCATATGTATGGCACGTAAACCAGCAGTAATGTATCGCCGTTTGAAAGGTCCAGCTTATACACGCCGTAAGTACATCGGTGGTGTACCCAACAACCGTATCCATCAATATCACGTTGGAAACCGTGTTGCTGCTGAGACTGGACAGTTTCCAGTAGTCATTGAATTGCGCGCCGACAACGATGTTCAAATTCGCCATACTGCTTTGGAAGCTGCTCGTGTTGTGTCCAACTCAACCATTCGTAATGAAGCAGGTACCCAAGGATATTCACTTCGAATCCACACGTTCCCTCACCACGTGTTGCGAGAAAACAAGCAAGCAACTGGTGCGGGTGCAGACCGTGTATCTCAAGGAATGCGCTGTGCATTCGGTAAGAATGTTGGAACTGCAGCTCGTGTAAAGCGTGGACAACGAGTCATTAGCATTCAAGTCCACCCAGAGCACTACCTCGCAGCTCGAAACGCATTGCGTAAGGCCAGTATGAAGTTCCCCACTCCATGTACCGTCCGTCTTATCCGTGGACACGAGCACCTCAAGGGTCTCATTTGAACACCTCAGACATCGGTGAAAGCAGCCTTCAAGGTTGCTCTTTCAACGGTTAATCAAAATACATTGGTCAAAGAGCGAAGCATAGGGAGGGATTAGATGCGAATAGTTGTCTTGGACGATGAAAGATGCAAACCCAACATGCCCGCTTTTGACTACCTCACAAAATACGCAGGAATGTGTGGGGGGGAATGCATCCAATTTACGGATGAGAAATGGAAAATTCTTGAAACCGCTTGCCCAGTATGCTTTACAAGAGCGAAATTGTGCCCTGGCGATGCTGTAAAAGTCATCAATCTCCCAACTGAATTAGAAACAGATATGATCCATCGTTTCAGTCTGAACGGTTTCCGACTGTTCAAACTCCCAGTCCCGACCCAAGAAAATGTGGTTGGTATATTGGGTCCGAACGGGATGGGTAAATCTACAGCCATCAACGCTCTTTCTGGAAGAAGCATCCCAAATTTAGGTGATTGGACGAACCTAGAGCCACAGTTGGATTCTGTAATTGAATCCTTACCTCGTGGGCAATTGCGTGATTTTTTCATCGCATTGAAGGAAGGGAAAGTGCGAGTTGCTGTAAAACCTCAAAATGTTGACCGATTGCCCAAGCGAATCAAAGGAACAGTAGGGGATTTGCTTACCAAGGTTGATGAACGAAACATCATGAAAAAAACGACTGAAGATTTGGGTATTGACCATTTGTTGGACCGTACAGTTGATCAATTATCGGGTGGAGAATTGCAGCGTATGGCAATATGTGCAACAATCCTAAGAGATGTTGATGTATACTTTTTTGATGAGCCTTCATCCTATCTGGACATCTATGAACGCATGCGGATTGTCAAAATAATTCAAAATCTTGCGGAAACAAAAAGAGTCATTGTCATTGAACATGACCTTGCTATACTGGATGTTCTTGCGGACCTTGTTCACATTGTATATGGTAAAAAAGGAGCATTTGGTATCTTCACTCCCGCCAGAACTACAAGAACTGCTATCAATGCATATCTAGATGGATACCTCGTTGAAGAAAATGTAAGAATTAGGGATAAGCCAATCCGCTTTTTGAAACATTATGACCGAGGTGGGGCGAAAGGAAATCCAGTGGTACAATGGGGTGACCTCGAAAAGAAATTGGGAGAGTTCAAATTAACAGCCGGAGAAGGTACAGTTCATCGTTCAGAGGTCGTTGGCGTCGTCGGTTCAAATGGAACTGGAAAGTCTACAATGATCAAAATACTCGCTGGTGAACATGAATATGATGAAGGCTGGGTTACCAAAACAGCATCAATTTCTTACAAACCTCAACACATCGATGTAGATTTTGACGGTTCGGTCCAATTTTGGCTCGACAGTGAATTGGGCATGCGGTGGCGTAGTGGAGAATTCAATGTCAATGTCATTCGGGCCTTGGGTGTTGACCAATTGCTGCCCAAGCGTGTCAAGAAATTGTCGGGCGGTGAACGCCAAGCCGTTTCCATCGCAATCTGTCTGGGCCGAGACGCAGACCTCTATCTTCTGGACGAACCCTCTGCCCATTTGGACGCTAATGCAAGGATGGAGGCTGCTAAAGCCATTCGCAGGACGATGGAGGCGAATGAGAAATCGGCCTTTGTCATCGATCACGACGTGTACTTCATTGACATTGTTTCAGACTCCCTTTTGGTCTTTGAGAAGACTACTCCGAGGGAAAAGCAAGTCGTTGAACAACTCCATGATATTTGGAACGCAAAAGGCCTATCTCCAAAACAAGCGGAAAATATGAGCAAATATCTTGTGAAACTTTTCGGTAATACGTGGAGTGCGTTAGACTTAATGTATCATGATGAAGCATTGTTTTTCGATAGACTTCTAAAGAGTATACAAATCACTCATGGCGGCGCAGTTATCCCTTTCAAACGATCAGAAAATATTCTACAAGCTATACCGCGCTCTACCATGATGCAAATCAATGAGAATGAATTAAAACAATTGGTCACGCAATGGGTCGACAAAAAGACCCCACTTGCACTTCATGGAGGTCTTGCTACTGGACCCTTCGATTTACGAGAAGGGATGAATCGCTTCTTATCGAGCGTGAATGTAACCTTCAGAAGAGACCATGACTCACGACGTCCCCGAATTAACAAGGGAGATAGCAGAAAAGATCGTGAACAACGCAACATCGGTGATTACTATTCTTACGACGCTTGAGCAGGAAATAGATTCAATGGACTTGAGGCCCGAGGTGAAATCATGCCGGTAGCACAACCACCTCTTGGCGGACCACTTGGTCGCTCAAGAAACCGTTTATCTGCAAGCGCTTTGACGACATACCTTCGGTGTGAATCACAATGGTTTCTTGCATATCAGGTTGGCTTACACGGACCTCTTCGTCCTTCGCAGGTAGCAGGAATTGTCCTCGAAGATGCATTGTGTGAATTGTTCATGATGCATCCTCCACATGTATCATCAAAGCAAGAACTCACCGATTGGGCAAATCCACTCATCCTTTCGCAAGCGAAAAAAGCGCACGATCGTGGTAGAGAGGATTGGGATGAAAGCTTGTGGAGAGAGCAAGACGTTTCATGGGACGATGTAACCGAAGAAGATTTTTCGGAAAAAATCCGTAATGGATTTGAACTCTTTATGGAAGAAGTTGAACAATGCTACAATGCTAATGGAGGGCCATTTCTTGAAACTCGTAGAGGTGGAGGTCAACCGTTCTCAGTTCCAGAACCAACTTGGGGAAGCATTCCCGTATTCCCCCGACCAGAAAAAGTTCCTGATGTGGAATTGAGACAATGGGATGTAGAGCAATCAGCATCTTGGTCGAAACAGGGTGAACCTGTTACTTGGAATGAGGCATGGGAGTGTGCTCGACCTTGGGTGAAAGACCCACGAGTGCATCAACCCCAGCGACTCTATCATCCTGATGGGTGGGCATCGGGCGAGTTGGACCTCGTCTTACGATGGGACGGAAACATCCGTATCGTTGACATCAAATCAGGTTCTTCTCAATCATCGTTTGCGTCTTCCTTGGAACATCAATTGCGATTTTATTCGTGGCTTTGGGCTCAAACACATGAAGGGCAACTCGTTGAGGGGATGGAAGGATGGTACCTTTCAGGGCCTGAGCGAATCCAATTTGCTCCTCCAACATTGGAAGATATCTCTTCTCTAACCGATTTCTACATGAAACAACATCAAGCCATGCAAGGTTTGGCGGAAGGTGTCGTCCAGTTCCCATCTTCCCCAGATGCCGCATGCAGTGGTGAGGCAGCAGGTTGTTATTGGTGCCAAGTATCTCGCAGTCAATCTTCTGAATGGAATTTGCATGAATCTCAACAGTGGATTTCAGAACTCCCTCTTCCATCAATTTCCTCTCCCTATGCTCCTTTGTCTAACATTCAGGGAAGGGTTTCGGTAAAAGGGAGTTTATCAGGTGCGTGGGGTCCATTGCCCAATCATTTTTCCGAACCAGTTTTGGGCGCGGTTTTAGTTGGTGGAACCCAACATATTGCTTTGGAAGAAAGTGAGCCAGGTTCCTTTCCAATGCTTCATGAGATTAAACACAAAGATGTCCTCGTTCACAATGCATTGCCAGGTGTTTGGAGAGATCAACCCCGATTGTATGTTGATAATGTCACCCAGATCCTTCCAATCGGAGAACTTGATGACAGTAAATCCGTTGAGGTCACTCGTTTGGGACTGTTGCGTACGCGTGCCAATGTGAAAGGGTATGTCCTGTCCATTCGGAAAAGGTCGGGGCGTAGGATTGATGGCAAACCTTGGAGTATGGTTGCTTTCATGTTATGGGATGGAAGTCATGTCGCAGAAGTAGTAGCCTTTGGAAACAGTATTAATCAACGGATACTGAATCTAAAACCAGGGTCAATGGTAGCCATGACCGGTGTGGAAATTGGATGGAGGTCGGGTTTGCTCCAGCTCCGTATCGATTCACGTAAAACTCGCCTTGAACCAACTTTTTTGCTTTGATAGGGCAGACCGTTTGGCGTGAGAATTGAAAAGGGGTGGGCACAGGTTCTTACTCATGCCCGTGCAACTCGCCGACTTAGAGAGGGACGACGTCGGCCCTTATTCACGGTTATCTGCGAGCCAAGTCAACACATACCGATCTTGCCCGAGGTTATGGTATTACGAGAAAGTTCTCCGTTTCCGAATGCCCCAAATCCCAGTATTATTTGTCGGGCGTGCTGTTGAAGAAGCCGTTTGTAGAGTCCTCAGGGAATCTCCAGCATTGATACACGCTTCTGCTCCCGCAGATGCCCATGACCCAGCCCCTCTCGATGAGCAAGGCTTACCAGATCGTTCTGTAAGAGATGGTTGGCCTTCTCAACGATTGTTGCCATTGGCAGAAAAGGACATCCCCGATTCAAAACCAGCATTGCTTGATTGGGCAATGAGTCGTTGTGAGAAGCACCTCCCGGTTGCTTTGGAGCGCGTTCGTCTCGAATGGGAAAGCGATGAAAGAAGGGCAGGGGAATGGAGTACAGTTGACCCCAATCGGTGTTTAGAAATGACCAAGGCCGGTCTCAAGTTTCACATTGAAGAAGTTGAACGCTGTTTTCTAGCAAAAGGCGGTCCTAAAATCGATAAATGGCGAAACGGGGACCGTCCATTCTGGCCCGCACCAGATGGTTTTGCCATTGAATCATTCCCGAAAGGTCATCCATTTGCAACATCGGGAGCCGTGACCTGGTTGGAATGCTGGGAAATTTCCCGGCCGTGGTTTGTTGATCCGGATGCAGCAAAATTTTCGATGAATGCGATTCATCCGGAGCATTGGTTTCAAGGAGAATACGACCTGGTATACTCTTGGGATGGAACGGTTTCAATTGTTGATCTGAAAGCGAGCCTTGGTGCCAATGACCGGTCGGGAGATTATGTTCACCAACTTCAAATGTATGCCATGTTATGGTACATCACCCATGAACGCAAAGAAGCGGTTCATTCCTTGCAAATCTGGTATCTTGGCCACCCTTCAATAAAGGACATAGAGCTTCCAACAACGGATGAATTGAATCACATGGAAGAAGAATTACGAACGATGTGGGTGAATTTGAAGCAAGAAAAACCCACACGTGATGATTGCCCTCCCGAACCGGCTCCAATGCGGGGTTTTTCCCCTGGTGGGAAACCAAAACAGGCTCCTAAAATGGTTCGTTGTGACCGTTGTGATTGGAGCGAGGTTTGCCCTGCTGGAGAAGGTTCTGATGAACCAGTGCTTGAAGAATCACTGCAGTTGGCTGGATTTTCAGGCATGACTCGCATCGATACCATCGGTTCGCTAAACCCGAGGGCCAGTATCCGTGGTGAATTGTTTAGCGTGAGTCTTTCAATCGGGGATAAACCCCCTAAATTGCTTCTCCAACAGGGGCATTATTTTGCCAATATCAACATCATTTCACACGACCACAAAGATGGCGGGAAAACTTGGCCCAACAGCCTCAAGAAAGGCGACCAAGTTTTGGTTGAGGATGCCATCTTCTCAACCAATTGGAAAGGAGAGATCGTTTTGAAAATAGACCCCTTTGCTCGGGTGATTTTGGACGACAGTCCTCTTGATGAATCTCATGACCTTATGGCCTACAATGCGCGAAGAAACGTGGGCGGACGAGTGGTTTACACCTACCAAAAAAGTGGCGTAGGACGTAACGGTAAGACCTGGCGACGACGCGGTTTGATGTTGATGGACCACACAGGTGCAATGAAGATTGAAGGATGGTTTGACGATTGGAACAACCAATATGAAATGGTAGAAACCGGCGATGTTGTAGTTTTGGCCAATATCGGTCTTGATGCTTGGGCCACAGAGACAAGAGGCGATTATTCGAGGCAATCCCGCCTCCAAATCATCGACAGGGTAGAGCGTTCAACCTCCTGATGAGATTGTTGTAACGAGTAATTTGATATCCTGAGTTAATTTTGTTGAGTGAGGCAACACCGTCCCCTCATAACTCACAATCACCATCGAAGGCAGGATTTCGCAAGCAGTAAGTGCATCACGAACGGTGGTTCCGGTTTCAAATGAAGCCGAAATCTCAACATCTCTTCCGTGAAAGTGTACTTCCATGAGACGGCTACACATCATCATGCTTATGACGGTCGCGCAGAAGCCATGTGACGGAGCCGAGGTCGCATAGCCCGGTATTGCGGTGGATTCGAAATCCACTGTCCCTTGGACGCGGGGGTTCAAATCCCTCTCTCGGCGCTCTTCTTTCTGTAAGGTTTGGTTTTAACCGTAAGTGCCTCACATATAGAACGCATCATGAGAAGCCGACATTTCGGAAACAAGGTCTATTTTCTTCTTCGGAGCGATCTCTTCAAGGCGATGTTTCAACCATTCATTTCCTGTGTCGGGTATGTTCAATCCAAGTGAAAACCAACGGTCAAGATGTTCAATCATCCGTTGAGATGCAAGGATGTCACCGCTTGAACCAACAGTTGTTGTAATGGCGCAACTCGAGTTCATCCCAAACAGAGGACCCATAGAAGCGACCAATGCTGCGACACCTAGAGCCCCTCCTTTTGGTTCATCACGCCTAACATCTACCCCCATTGACTCCATGTCGATGCGATGACTGGATGAACTTGCGATCATGAACGTGTCCTTACGTTCAGGAGAATCCATCATGCCTGCAAGAACGACAACGTTACTGACGCCTTGTTCTTGAAAGAACATCATCAATTCTTCAGCCATTTGACTTTGAGCAATTGAATCGTTGGGTTGGGAAGGGCCTGTAAGTGTTAACAGATGTGAACCACCTGCAGTTTCCATTTTTGAGAGAGTCAAATGTGGTGGTGAAAGCAACCCGTCCTCATCCAGTTTCGCAAGAGGCGGGAGTCCGGAGGGATGTAAGCGAGCGATAACTTGAGTGGGGTTAAGATTCCAAAGGCTCTCAAGCGCAACCTTTCCAACATTGCCGACGCCAGGGAATGCAAGAAGCATCATGTCGTTCTTGCCAATGGATGAAGCCCCATTTCTCCATTCAATCCTCATGGTCATGAACTCACGAACGAGTCAACACGCGCTATAATGTTTGAGTATTAGTCAAGACCATCTGCCGCTGTTTGCTACTTGAAATACAAAACCGAATCACTCTTCTTCAAAGTTTTCAATCATGCTGTTTAGGGCTGGTAGTGTTGGGAGAGTCTCGCTCCACGATGGATCCTCCACGCCGTTCATTTTACGTCGTAGAGAAGCCCGATGGTCTTCAGGTGACCACTTGAGTGGAGCGGCTGCTTGGGCACGTTCTCCACACTTTGAACAGGTTGTGCTCAGTCCGAAGGCTTGGCATGTAAGGCACTGTTGTAGAATTTGACGAACCATGTTAAATCACTCTCGTTTTGCGCTTCCTTCTCCACCGGCTGCTACCATGCGGTCAATAACCGATTTGGTCGCCTCGTCCCAAAGGGACTCAGCGATTTTGAAGTCGGGAGCTCTAAGCTCAAGACGATAAGATGGAGCACCATCATAGAAACATTTCACTTCTGTTTCTTGCTCGGCATTGGAAAGCGATTCAGCCGACAGCAACGCTTCTTGGATGACCGATATACCTTCTGTATTGTTGATGCTCAAGGTCAAAATACCTCTGAGTTCAACAAACGGAGGAATGATGTTTTCGATTGCAATTTCAATAAAAGGCAGGATCCAATCGCCTTCAAAACCAGCATTTGTCAGTGCGCCTTCTTGCATGGCTGCTTCCTCAAACGCGGAGTAGAGAGTCCCGAAGGCATCGATCAATTCATTGCTTTGTTCTTCAAGTGTGTCAGAGTCCCAAGAGATCTTTTCTCCAAGGACCTTCAGGAGTTGGTGAGCCCTTTGTTCATTTTTCCATTCTTGGAGGCGAGTACGTCGTCGTTCCTCAGATACAGATTTGAGAGAAAGTTCCAGTGAAGAGCCATCCTTTCTGGTTCTCATCACTTTGCAAATCAAGCGTTGACCGTCTCGAACAAACCCTCTGATATTCTTGACCCATCCGCTTGCAATCTCACCAATGAAAATAAATCCTTCAATACCTGGGAATTCATCAAGATCAACATAGGCGCCGTTTTGCTTTACGTTTTTCACGGTAGCAACAACGAGTTCACCCTCTTCCGGTGGTGAAATTGCGTTTTCGGTCATGGGGGGCTCCGCCTCCTCATGAAAGCGCTTCTACAACGGTACATCCAACCAACTCAGACTTTCCGCCTGAAGGTTTGGTCAATGTTGCACTGCAAACATCGCATGAGATTGCCGTGGAAGATCGTGCGAATATGATAGATTCACCGCCGCAATCTCTGCAGCTGACTTTTAGGAAACCTTTTTTCATCTTTCACACCTCACTTGTCGACCAATTCGAATTTCTTAGCGCGCTTGCATGGAGCATAGTGGGCTTTCCCAGTCTCTGTGCAGCGGTAGAGGATGTTGACTCGCTTGGTTGGTTTTTCTCTTCCGTCAGGTTTTGGACGAGGGAAACCACGGTATCCAGCCATAACTCGGCGGAAACGTCGCTGACCCCAGCGAAGTTCGGAGGCGCGTCGCTTCTTTACGCGCTCAACAGTGTGCATGGTATGCTTACCAGCAGAAGGGCTGTAGCGCTTGACTTGTCGGGGTCGCTTCACCATATGTAACACCTAAGCATTCAGCCCACAGAG
>PBTH01000003.1 GCA_002726495.1 Methanobacteriota archaeon
ACGGGCTTCTTCAGCCAAACGTTCTTCCTCGGCCAGTCGCTCCTCTTCTGCCAACCTTGCTTCCTCGGCTAAACGCTCTTCCTCGGCCAGTCGCTCCTCTTCTGCCAACCTTGCTTCCTCGATTTTTCTAGCAGCCTCAGCAGCTGCTCTTTTTGCTGCTGCTTCCTCGGCAAGACGGCGGATTCTGTCGTTGATTGCATCTGCGTTTTTATTGCGATAGCGAGTGAGAATTGCCTCTCCCATCTTGATGAAATCTTCTTCGGAGATGGCGGATACCAATTCCCGAGTGGCCATCAAAATACGTTCAACGTCTTCAATGACGAATTCGCCTTCATGCGCATTGAGTTCATTGCGGAATTGTTGGTAAAATTCACGTTGTTCCGCAGAAATCGCCCCGTCTTGGGTCATAAAATCCTGCAATGCGGTTAGGATTTCAGTCAAGTTGAGTTCTTCAATTTCCACGACTCCCCCTCCCCTACAGGCTGGGCAATCAGTGGGTCGTCATCAAGTTTCTCTCACACTCTGCTAGCCGTGCTTTGGCAACCGTATGGTCAGGGTCGATTGAGAGAACGGCTCGCCATGCTGCTTCCGCTTCACCAACACGATCGGATTTGTGGAGTAATGCTGCGATATGGAGGCGGGCATCGAGATGTTGTCCGTCACACCTAACGGCGGCTTCAAAGTCAGACAATGCATTGTCTATTTTCGCCCATTCTAGATAGAGAAGTCCGCGTTGATGCCATGCAGGTGCGTGTTCTGGAGAGTGGCGCAAGGCCTCATTGAGAGGGGCTTCTGCTCGTTCTGGTCGGTCCATACTCATGTAACACGCTGCGAGTTGAGTCAAAGCATGGGTATGATGAGGTGCTGATTCCAATACATGACGGAATTGTTTACTGGCTTGGTCCCATTCGCCCAGCATCATGTGCCCTTCGCCCTTTCGAACACGAGCCAGCCCGAGCATAGGTGCGAGATCCAGGAGAATCTCGGCGTCATCAAGAACACGTCGCCCTTCATCAAGCGCCATGGAAATTGAGCTGCGGTTCAATCGCGCACGGATGTGTGCAGGGTCCTGTTCCAAACATTCGGTGAAATTTTTGTGAGCTAAATCGAGGTGGCCGGTTCGTGCCGCAATGTTTCCCCGAACATAGGCCACGGTTGCACTCGCCCCGTGGACGTCTGCTGCATCAATGTACCCAGCCGCTGCATTTACATCGTTTGTATCCAACGCCAAGAGGGCCGATTCTGACGCAACCGATGCATCGTTTTCATCCATAAGTCTACGAGCACGAGCCAGTGATTCGCCGGCAACCTCAACCTCCCCAAGGAGGCGCTGGGTCCGAGCAAGGCCAAGCCACCCTACACCCAATTCACGATCGAGGGCAAGGGCTCCATTGAATGACTTCAGTGATGCATCAAGCAGGGATGTATCGGTTTGTCCGGTCCCGTCTCTGTGACGGTCTGCATGAGCAAGGTGCAATCGTCCCTCAACCGCATGGAGAAGTGCGTGGTCAATGCCATCGGGAGTTTGAGAGAGGAGGTTTTGTGCCTCATCAATGCGGTGATTCAACAGGAGTTTTCCTGCAATGCGGGCACGCAATTCCCCGTTCATTGGCTGATTTGTCAAGGCTCCCATCAGCGTTTCTTCGGCAGCTACACCTGAACCTTCCAATTCCAATAATTCGGATTTGAGGAAAATGGCGTCAACCCCGCCTGCATTCAATGCAACAGCATGGGTTGCTGCCTTGAGAGCGTCGCGATCATTGCCATTTCCGCCTGCCAACAACCGTGCTTTAAGCGCCCATGCTTCACCGCATTGTCGTTCCAATGTCAAGCAGCGTTCGTTTGCTTCAAGAGCAAGAGTCGGTTCACCATCGGCTTCCAAAAGAAGGGCGTAAGACAGCCAATCCTCATGTCGACTTGGGTCTTCACCAAGTGCTTGTTCAATGGCTTCAAGTGCTTCTGAACGGGCTCCTGCACGCGCTCTCAACCCCGAAAGTAACGAACGGTCAGCAGCTGTATCCACTCCAAGGGCTTCCAAACGGCGCACTGCACGTTCTGCTTCTTCATCACCCATCGATGCTAAAAGATGGGCGTGGGAACGAAGAAGGCTCGGATCATCGGGGGATATTTTCATGCGAGCCTCCAGCCAATGTCGTTGCAAAGCCTCATCACCTCGTAGCCGCGCAATGTATTCAAGTCCTTCAACAATACTCGCATGGCCTGGCGATTGATGATATGCCGACCCAAGGGCGCTTTCCGCCCAGACATGATGTTGGATGTTGAGTGCACAAAGACCGAGCCTGTGTGCCGTATCTGCGTTCATTCGGAGGTCGGTCATAGTAATTTGATGAGTATCGAGAAGCACGAGGAGTCTTCTTAGCATCGATTGGTGGGTCGGCGTCAATGTAGAGACTCCGACGGATTCAACGGTTTGATGCTGAACAATGCTTTCCAAAGCACGGCATATTTCGGAAAGTTCCATCGCAGGCGTTGATGATGTTTCGTGTCGGTTCAAAAAGGAATGAACCGTTAACGAAGCGTCAATTTCAGGATGAATGGCTCGGAGAGAATCCATTGTACCTTGCATGGTGTTTATTTGATGCTGTGCATCTTCCGCAGAGCGGTTGAGTTGATGGAAATGGGTCGCTTGTGATTCTCTAAGTAAAATCTGCATGTCCAAGAGGCGGATGACGTTTCTGCTGGTATTCAGCATCCAGTACCCAACTGCTCCTGCGACACTTAGAGAAGTTAATCCGATGGCGATGGCAAAAGTGCTCATTGACCCCCACCCGTCCAATGTGCCTTTATGGTCTGCGGCGAAATCTACCCTTGTCAGGGGCATTTACAGGGTGTTTTTGATGACCCGAATTGTACGAATTCAGCATAATTCTCCATTTTTACCCGCTGTCTTTGCTCACATTGAAAGGCTCCCTGCAACGGAGGAGGTTTGGTGAGGACCATTGGAAGGCGATACTGAGGGGGGTGTTTGGTACTCTGATCGCCTGGAATCCCTCGTCCGATTTGGGTTTGACAGAAAGCCCATTGAGGAATTCCTTGGTGAGGGGGAAGCAAATGTTGTTGACCGTTTAGCATGGCTTGAGGCCCGTCGGGAGCAGGCATCACATCTCGAAGACCGTATTGTTTCATTTCGCTCCAGCCACCCACACTTGGGATTGGAGTTCTCAACGACTGCTGATTTACTTGCCGACCCGTTCTCCATCAGCGAAGCATTCTCGGAGTTTGAACGGTTGATGATGCAGCATGCGCCCTGGGAGCCCTCGTTGGAACGGGGAAAGGTTGCTTGGCATGAGCAGGAAAAGGGTGAGGATTGGAGTGCATTGTATGAGCGCTTGGCAAAGCTTGACCCCTCAAGTATAACTTCTGTGCAAATCCTCTATCCTCTATTTGAGCAACCTGAGCGTTTTGACGAGTTGTTTCGTCATTTGAATACAATTGAAATGGACGAGTTGCGGCAACGCAAGGTCATGCTTGAGGGGGTTGAGTCATTAAGATCAATGGGGTATACACTGCCGCAGGTTGACGGTCTTGAGTTGATGGACGCATTCTCTCTCATTGAGCGATGGCAATCCTTTCACAATACTGCCGAAGCGTTGAAATTATCCATTAAACAACTCATTGCTCCATTTGACGGTCAGCTGAGTGACGAATTGGAGGTTCATCGTTTGTCCCTAAAGGATATCGAAGAATTGCCGAAATTGCATGATTTAGAACAAGAGGTGGCGCGCCTCGGTCAAACATTTGAAGAACGAAGATTGGAGCTTTCTACTCAAGTTCAAAATTGGCGCTCTCAGGGCATCGTTTTCCCACATGAGGGAGATTTGCATCCGAGTGAATTAATGGAATGGGAGTCGAACCTTGAATCGATCAGAGAGTCCATTGAATCTCACTTAATGTTGGTAGAGCGTTGGGTGCGATTTGAGCGATATTGGCCAAGCCGTGTAGAGGCAAGCAAGCATTTAGTGGGTCGAATTGAGCACAACGAAGAACTGCAGGATGCGGTCGATGGCCTGGATCAGTTGTGGAAACAACTGGAACTGGATGGATTGTCTCTCTTGGAACACTATCAGGGGTCTGGAATGCTGTTGGAAGGATGGCGCCAACATTTGTTAGAAGATCCGTTAACTACGATGGAGTCCTTAACTCATCTACGCCCACAATGGGACCGAGCAATAAGACTCATTGAAGCGTTGGATGAATTGGACGTGTCGTTTGAGGGTGGCGAGGGGGTTGTAGGGCGAGCCCGTNTGTTGCGAGAGACTGAATTANACGATGAAATCATGGACGANATTCAACGATTCATCGATGAGCGTAAGCGGCGCAGTGCNCGGCACAGAGACATGTTGGACCGAGAACTCGCNAACCTTCGTATTTCGGATAGAATCGGGGTTGAAAGAGACACTGCTCGAATGAGCATCAATGAATATGAACATTACATTAGCGCGTTGCACCGTTCAGAACATGATGTTGTTTCCAGCGCTGAATCGTCCTTGCCGCCGCGATTTATTTCACGGTTGGAACGAGAAATTGAACTTCTTAGTGAATCGGGGTGGGATGTGGATGATTGGGCAACGGCCCTCTTATCGCAGCCCGGGGATGTTGCTCGTCAGCTCAATATTGCTCGACATTATATCCAACATCATGAAGTGTTGAGGAGGCGTTTACAACATTTGCCGTGGAATCGTGATATCAATAGGGCGCTCCAGATTGAATCGGATTTGCGCCGCCCCTCCCGTTTGCAATCGTTGAGCGAGAAGATCCCAGCACTGTCCCGTCACCTTGCACAACGAGAAATAGAAGATGCAACATATGAATTCAGTTTTTGGCAGCCAAAAATGCCCCGGCCTACGCTCGTTCCAGTATCTACGCCAGTAGAGCAGTTTCAATTGCCGGGCGATACACTTGAAGATGCCCATGAGGCTATTTTAGAGGAAATGGAACGAAGTGACGGAGAGGGTGTTGAGGCGGCCCTTTCAAGCCCCGAGCCTCTTTCTGCTTCCACAAGAGACTCCCCTAAAGAAGAGGTGGGGGTCGTTGACAAACCACATGCAAGTGATTCCGTTGCACCGCCAGAACAATCCGCTGAAGAGAACTCCTCGGAATTTCCTCAAGAAGAAGTCGCCCCTAGGGCTGCTGCTGAACGGCCTGTTGCAACCCCGAAATTAGCTCAATCCGCTGATGAGCGTGGCTCACTTGCTGGTGGAGGCAAGGGAACTGAAGATGCAATCAAGGCGTTGAGTGGGCTGCTTGCTCAATTGGGATTGACAGAAGCAGCGCACAGTGCAGAACATTCCGGACTCGAAGCGATCCAAGACATTAGGAGAACCGTTGCATCCCATGTGAACGTAGTTCCAAGAGATGTCCGGATTGCTCGTTTACTACGAATTACGCTAAGGTGCCTCCCCGATGGGAGTAGCGATGATGCCGCCCGCGGAGAGGTATTGACATTGCTTTGTGGTACCATAAAGCCCCTCAAGAAATGGATGCGTCACCGATTGGAGAAACGACATTCTGGCGCCAGTGGCGACCTGTTGAAGGACGCTGTTGAACTGGGCGCGGCACTAACACGGATACCGGGGCCAGGTCGAAGAGTTCCGATGGGGCCGGATGAATACGTGCTTCCTCACGACCTCACTGAGATAAAGGCAGAAGCAATGCTTCTCCGTGAAGCAATTGTGTTGCCTTCAGCGGGCGGAGTCACTGCGTAATCAGTCCCAAAGTGGATCGTTTTCCAGTGTACTAACTGGGGCAACTGGGGGAGGCATGGGTGGGGGCGGTAGCGAACTGAGGGGTAGGATCTGTGGGGGGGCTGGCGCCGGTGCCACCGGAGGGGGTGGGATTTGAGCTGGTGCGGGTGGTGGTGGAATCGGGTTTGCTTGTGGCTTGGAAGCCGGGGGCCCAGAAGCGATCATCGGTTGAGGCGGTAAAGGCATAGGGGCTGTTGCTGCTTCTGGGGGGGCCGGTAGTTGTTTGGGCTGTTGTGGAACCGGTGCCGCAGGAGGGTTCGGTTTTGCCATAGATTGAACGATGACATCAATGTGTTTGGTTTCAAGTTCTCCGTTGCGCAAAAAACCTACGAAAGCAGGGCCAAGCAACGCAGTACTGTTGTAGATGAGGTAGGGTTCTTGCCTCCATCCTGACAGATAAAAATCATGTCGGCCTCCGTGGTCTGAAAAGGAAATACGATGCAGGTCGAGTTTAGCCAAGAGGACCCCTGTGAGGCCAGCTAAAATGAACATCCCTCCTCCGATGACGGGGATGGCCGTGAACATCAAAATCCATGCAAGGGCACCGAAACCGGCTGAGAGGTACCAAATCGGCATAAGGCGTTGAAAAATATCGAGGTGGGTATGTGAATAGCCGGAAATGTGTTCTTTGACCAAAGCCATACGGACATTCAGGCGACGAATGCCATCTTCATCGTAACGTGATTCAACAATTCGCATGAGGTTTTCATCAACGATGAGTGAAGTGGACTGATGGCCAGACACATGTTGGCTCAATGGAAACTCCGTCACTGTTTCTCCTTGGAGGGCCAAAATGGGCGCCGCCCGTACCGGGAAACTCCAATCTGTTGATGGTGCGTCTTCCTCGTTTGACGAATCGTCTTCAACTTCGGATTCGGTGATTTCAAGCTGTTCCTCTTCCACATCCGAGGCCTCTAAAGCTTCCTCAACTTCATCTTCTTCTTGGCTAGGCCAGTCGGCGGAAATGCCTTCGTCCATAGATGGCCAAAGGAGATGTTGCTTTTCAACAAACCGCTATTCAGCGGTGGACTTCGGAAAGCCAAATCTTTACGCCCTCTGGGGCTTTGAAATCCTTACCTTCCTTGGTTCCAATCAATGTGGATGCAGTGGATTGATGGATGTAATCAAGAACTTTGCCGGTCACGGGTCCATTGAAAATAACTGCTTCAGCAGATTCTGACTCACTCATAGCTGCTTCCAGTTTGGATGGCCCAATCTGTTCAGAATATGTGCCGTCTGCAAAGCGGATAATCGCTTTGTTCTTGCCAATGTCATCAGCCATGTCAAACAGTTCTTGGATATCAGCAGGGGCTGGCTCTACCTCTTCAACGACGAATTCTTCTTCCATGTCCTTGTCCCAATCCTTGTCCTTTTTCCCGTCAAACTTTTCGTTGTCCTGGGCTTCTTTCTTGTCGAGTTGGTGCTTAAACTTGGAAGCGTCAACCTTCTTTTGAAGGCACATGGTAACGGTTTTTTGTGGCAATAATTCCCACTCTTGTCCGACCGGTGCTTGAGCAACATGGTCAACTTTCATGGTGTCGTAAAGTTGGAGGAACAACATTTCTCCCCCACGGTCGCCATCAATAGCAACGGTCACGAGTTCCTTGCTGTTTGCTAAATCAATCAATTCTTGCTTAATGTTTCCAGAGCCGTCTGCGCTGATGGCATTCTTTAATCCACAATTGAGAAGGTTGCGGACATCGTTTCGGCCTTCCACGATGATGAGAGATGTTGATGACTCAACATTCGGCCCACAGGTTAGCCCGTGGAATGATGTCGCTGTTCCGGTCGTAAGGACGGACCGGACTTCTTCGATGACCGTTTTAGAGGCGGCCTCACCTGAATTGACGAGTGAGAGAAGGAGTTCCTTCGCTCGGTCAACGACTGCAGTTCGCTTTGTAGCACGGATGTCGCTAATTTCTACAACTTTGATAATGGAGTTGCAAGGGCCAATCCTGTCAATTGTTTCCAACGCACTGCCGATAATCGCAGTTTCCACATTGTCCATGCTGCTGGGGATAGTGATCGTCCCGTGCACCTTTCCATTTTTTGTTTCCATTTCAACATCAACGTGACCGATACGAGCGGTGCGTTGTAGTTTTCGAAGTTCAAGTTCATCGCCAAGAAGTCCCTCGGTTTGGCCCATGATGGCCCCGATGATGTCCTTGCGTTGGACCGTTCCGTTCACTTTAATATCGGCTCGAATTTGATATTTCATAGCCTTGCCTTTTGAATTTCCACCGCCAGTGCGGCTGTTGTTGTTTCTTCCCATGAGAATTCCTCTTTCTTACGAACACATACTCTTTGCAAAGTCAATGCCAAACAAGTCGTTTGACGAATCATTTGCAGCCATCCCCGAGAGGATGAAGTGAATGTGAACAGTACTTCCAGTAGCCGTCCCCTTTTGAATCCTCTCCACAAACAAAACCCCAACATTACGTTTTTTTGAAACGGTTTCTTCAAGAAGCGGAAGGTCTTCGGGTGTAATGTGTCGTCGCCAGTAACCGGAGATTTGGATGTTTTCCGTTCCACTGTTGAGGTGATGTTGCTCGATGGAATATTGACGAGAGAAGAAAAGCGGCTGATCATCAAACTTGCAAGTGTCTTAGGCCTTGAGCCTGATGAGCCAGCCTACATCTATGAAGCAATCCAATCCAAGAGCGAAAGCCGACCAGGGAGCCCAATCTCTCCCGAAGTCATGCGATCGATCTACACCAAGGTGTTTGAAGTTGCAATCGTTAATGCATCTCTTTCTCGTGATGAATTTCGTGTCCTCGCTCATCTACGTTCTCAATTTGATATTAACGACGAGCAACATCAAGAAATTGAAGCCGAACTGCGTGAGATGGTAAAAGAAAAATACGAAGATGCTGCAGTAATTGATACCCTCATGAACACGCTGCGGGACTCCGTAGGCATGGTGGGTGACCTCTTTGATACGTTTCGAAAGCGAATCAATGATGGTGAGTCACGTTGAACCCACATCTTGATGACTGGTTGGCCGCTCAACCGCCTCGACTGCTGAAATCAAAACGTAAGACCCTGAAATTTCTAAAACATGCATATGCTGCTTGTGTGGGAAATTTCGCCAACAAACCCCGAACAGACATCACCATGCAAAGCGGAAGCTATTCGTTTCACATGGGGAGCCCTCTTCCCGATCTTCGCCAAATCAGTTCATGGATGCTAACCAATGCGCCCTCAAAACGAAGGTTGGCGCGCCTTGTCCCGGCTTTGTGGAGGCGTCACGGCAGAGAAGACATCACCATGGCTGCACTTTTCCTCGCCAACCTCTCGTCCGAAGACCTCGGTCAAGACCCTTGGATGGCTTTCATACACTTGTTGCAAAAGAAAGAGCCCCTCTCTGCAGTTTTAGAAGTCGCTGAAGAGCTTGTTCGGAGTGGAAACTCTATCCCAGACGACGATTGGTTGGCAGCAGCAAGTGAACAAAGTCCTCACTGGCATCAATACTGTGTTCTTTTCCTATCGCTCCGAGATTACAGGACTGAACTTTCAGATCTGCTGGTTTCAAACGCTCCAAATGGAGGCGAATTGTTTGAGCGAATCCGAGAACGGCTCCTGGAATCGGAGCATTGATGGACATCCTGTAGAGTGAGATTATCATGACGGAGCGGTTTCTTCCTGCTGAAGACCCTGTTCTTGAAAGTGTTCTTCGTTGGACGGTTGAACGCGATGCTCGCGACGTCCGGCGTTTGTTGGAATGGTTGCCTGAGGCACGTTCAAGTCGTGAACGCAAGGCTCTGCTCGACAGAGTCAGAGGGTTGCTTGAAGAATTGGAACATGCATTGAATCAACTGGACGGTATGCACTGAGGGGCCGTTCATGTCATTCATTGGATTGCTATTGGCTGGCGGCAAAAGTCTGCGGATGGGCCAAGATAAATCGCTCATGTTTGGGGGTGTTGCTCGGAAGAAGGAGTTGCTCTTTCGTATTGGTGCCTGTCGTGTAATTGTACTGTGTGGGGAGGCAGCTCGCATCAATATGTTCGAAGGGGAGGTTTGGCCCGACCCTGAGCATTGCAATGGCATTCATGAAGTGGTTGAATGGGCCATTGGAGAATTGGATGATGATGTTTTGTTGGTCCCGTGTGATGCTTTTCTACTGGAAGAGAAGGCATGTAGTGCCTTTGTCGAATTGGCGAAGAACGGGGGTGTCCCAGTTGATGGAGATGGGCGAAGACAGCCGTTGTTCTCATACATTCCAAGAACGTTTGATGTTCCAAAGACGGCGAGTTCAATGCGGGAAATTGTGAAATTATTACCAACAATTAACACGCAAAAATACGGTCTAATTTTCACCAATTTTAATCGTTCAGAACAACTCAAGGAATATCGAGATGAGTTGTCCCGTCTTTGATGGTAACATTCCCTTCAGCGATCCAGTCGAGAACCCGTGGATAGAGCCGGTGCTCTTCTATCTTGACCCGTTCACTCAGTGTCTGCTCATTGTCGCCGCAAAGTACTGGCACGGTTGTTTGAGCGAGTATTGGCCCTGTGTCCATTCCCTCATCGACCATATGAACGGTGCATCCAGTCAATTGAGCGCCGGATGAAAGAACATCTCTGTGAGCATGTGCTCCTGGAAAATGCGGCAAATAGGACGGGTGGATGTTGACGATTCGTCCGCCCCATTTTGAAAGAATATGGGGGGAAAAAAGCCTCATGTATCCGCAAAGGACGAGAAATTCAACGTTATAACGTTCAAGGACAGCCATAATGGCGTCCTCGTGAACGGTTCGCTGACCCGCCCCTGCTTCGGTGGGCAACGGAACGATTTCAACATCGGTCCCGAGCGCCTGCGCCAATTTGATCCCTCCCGCGTCGGGGCGGTTTGAGATAACAACACTTGTTGTGTGGGAACGTTTCCCATTCTGCTGGGAAGCAACCAATGCTTGCATTCCAGAGCCAGACCCCGAAATGAGAACTGCACATCGCAAGGGAGAGGCGGGGGTTGCCACTCTTCCCCCCACAGGCATTGCACTCATGTATTCTCCAAAACCTGCCTTCATTTGATTACTTCGCTCATACCGGAGGGGTTTTTGAATACTCATCTCTACGCAGGACTGAGGTCTGGGTGATGGGGAATGGCATGAATCTCTCCCCTAGAGCGGAGCGCTCTCATGAGAGAGCAGAGAAATATGCCCTAATGGGAGACGAGGAGGTTGTTTCCTTGGTCCTTGCAGAACACAAACCCAGTGCAAATGCATTTGTTCGCGGCATGTGGATTGCCGTTGGAAGTTTCTTTGTTGTACTTGCAGGGATAGGGGTCTTCATTCCCGGTTTACCTACAACATCGTGGCTCGTTGCAGCGGCTTACTGTTACGGTCGTTCATCGCAAAAACTGTTCCATTGGCTCCTGACAAATCGGTGGTTTGGCGGCCCACTTCTTGAGTATTATCGTTCAGGAAATGCTCTTCCATTTCACTCAAAGATCGTCATATGTGGGCTTATTGGACTTATCTCGGCATCATCGATTTGGTTGGTGACCAAGGCAGGAGACCCTGGTTTTGGCCAAGTCACCATTGTTGTTGTTGCAGCCCTTGGAATCTGGTGGGTTGGATGGCGGGTACCAACCACGGCATGATGTTCAGTGGCGGAACAGGCGATGTCCTGTAAACATCATAGCAATATCTCGGCGATTCGCTTCATCGATGACCTCTTGGTCACGAATTGAGCCACCGGGTTGAACGACGACGGCCGCTCCTGCTTCCGCTGCTTGTTCCAGTCCGTCTTTGAATGGGAAAAACGCGTCAGACGCAAGCACACAACCTTTCGCCTTGTCTCCTGCGCGGCGAGCGGCAATACGGACCGCCTCAACTCGGCTGGTTTGACCGGGCCCTATTCCAACGGTTGCAGTTCCTTGGACCATGACAATCGCATTTGATTTGACTTGTTCACAGACGCGGACTGCAAAATTCATGCTATCAATTTGCTCTTGAGTGGGTTCCCGGTTCGTAACCGTCTTCGCTTTCGCCCAATCGATGATTGGCGGTTCTTCTGTTTGAACGAGCATGCCCCCTTCAACCGGCTTCCTAACCAGAATTCGTTCCAAAGGCGAAAGACGGTCACCAGGAGATTGGATCGTAAGCAGGCGCCTGTTCTTCTTTTCCATTAAGAGCGCCTTAGCATCTGCTGAGAAAGCAGGCGCCATCAAGACTTCAACAAAGAGGGCGCCTATGGATTGGGCCGTGTCCAGTTGTACGGGTTCATTAAAGCAAATGATGGAGCCAAAAGCGGACTCTGGGTCGCTGGCCAGCGCCATATCAAAGGCTTCTTTCTGTGTTGCACCCAATGCTGCTCCGCACGGATTGTTATGTTTAACAATCACGCAGGCATGTGGGGTATCTGGCCATTCATCGGTAGAAAGAGAACGACAGAGTCGCAAGGTCGCATCAGCGTCTGAATAGTTGTTGTAGGACATCGCCTTGCCACCTTCAACGATAGCCGTGACCAAGGTTGAATGGTCGCCTTCGTGCAGTGGGTCAACGTAAAGCCCTGCTGCTTGGTGTGCATTTTCCCCATAACGAAGCGTGTGCATGAGGTGGTTTGCTGAAAGCATGGTTGCTGGTAAACGGGCGCTTTGCTCTTGGACATCGGAAACCGTTGTTGGGCTTCCCACAAACCGTTGATGTAATTCGCTAGCGATGGCCGCATCGTATGCAGCAGTATGCTGGAAGGCCTCAAGAGCGAGTTCTCGGCGGGCCTCCGAAGGCACCTCGGTGACTTCTCCAGCATCCCGGATGGCGTGAAGAAGCGATTCGTATCGGTTGGGGTTTGTTACGATAAGGACGTGTTGGTGGTTCTTTGCAGACGCACGCACCATCGTCGGACCACCGATGTCGATCATTTCCAAAAGGGGTTGGTCATCCATCGGAGGCTGTTGAGCTGCTGCACTTGAAAAGGGATAGAGATTGCAAGCTACTACTCGTATAGGGGCATATCCAAGCCGGTTCAGTTCGGTGCGATCTTCGTCCTGGTGGAGGCGTGCGAGGAGTGGGCCATGAATGGCTGGATGGAGTGATTTGACTCTCCCATCAAAAATTTCAGGATGGTGGGTCAAATCGGAAACATGCAGTACCTCAAGACCCGATTCTCGCAACAAACGAGCGGTTCCGCCCGTGCTGACCAATTCGAAGCCCAATTCAGCTAAACCCGTTGCAAATTCAACAATTCCAGTTTTATCCCAAACGCTGAGTAAGGCTCGGGGACGGGTCGATTCTGTACCGCTCATGGTGGATGCCCGTTATCGTATTGCCCCCGTCCAATGCTCTTGAACATAGCGCCCAACGAATTTGGGCGCCGAAATCAGTCGCCACGAGCAGAAATTACTTGGTCCACTCGCAGTAATCCGCATGCGGTTTCCGTTGCTGCTTCCAGGCCATGTAGGAGGGTGTCGGTTGGGGCCCAGGCTGCTTCTACGACTTCAACGAGGCCTGAGGGTGCAATGCCCGAAAGGTGCTCTCCGTTCCGGTGTGCTGAACGAAGCGCGAGCAATGTGTCCAATTGATCGGCGCCTGCGTTGGTAGCAAGCGTGGCAGGTATTGCTTCAAGTGATCGTGCAAAGGCCTCCATTGCCAAGCGTTGCCGGCCAGATTGTTGTTCGGCCTCTTCCTTAACAGCGAGTGCAGCCGCCATGTGAGCACAACCGCCTCCTCGTGTTAGGCGACGTGTTTTCATTACTTGAGAAGTGGAGCGTAGGGCGTCGTATAGGCCGCGAATTGCTTCTTCAGCGGCAACGCCGTCGCCGCCGCCGACATCAATGGTGCAGAGGCCGGCGGACTCTCCAAATCGCAAACACAGGCGTTCTCTTCTCCCGTCCAGCCCTTCGCTTGTTTCTACGAGAAGTTGTTCAAAGGAGCCGAGAGATGATGGGGAAAGATCGTCAAGATGGTCGCACATCGATGCTCCAGAGGCTTTGGCAATGTCTTCAATGCCCGCTCGCTCCAAACCGCCAAGAACAAAGCAACCTGCGTCAGTTAGGGCATGGATGATGCTTTGCTCTATGGTTTCAGCAGAAAATACCGCTGTTGCGCCTGTACTGAGTACTTGTTGCACTTTCTTCTGCAATATCGCATCCTTAGCATCAACAAAAGCCATCCACTCATCAGCAGTTTCAACCTCAATATCAGAGTCCCTTGAGGATGATTCGTGGTCAAGAGGGCAGGTGAGGGCCACCAAGGTGCCGTGCTCAAGTTTTCGCGGAAGTCGGTCAAGAATTAACGACGTGTCCACGATAAGCCCGTCAACAAGCCGTGAATCCAGCAAGTTGCCTTGTGTCCGCTTGGCCATTCGGATGTCTTCGTAGTTTGGTGACTCTGACTTGTTAGAAACCGTTTGTAGGCCATCAACGACCAATTCGGCAAGGAAGGTCCCATCGATGTCTGCTGCCGTCCCGTTCATTGCGGTTTTAGCGACATGTATCAACTGGTCACGCGAAGTGTCCCATTGTTCGGAACTGCTTTCAAGTGAATGGCGTGCAACTTGAATCGCCTTTTGATAACCGTCCGTTAAAATGAGCGGGTGCAATCCTCGCTCGAGGAGGCGCCCTGCTTCTCGCATCAACTCACTGGCGAAAATCATGCATCCGGTCACGCCGTCTCCGCATGCCTGTTCTTGAGCCTCAGCAAGATGGACGAATGCTTTAGCTGCGGGGTGCTTAACGAGTAATTCAGAGACAATTTTTGCTCCGTCATTTGTAACCGCTGTTGTACCGTTGGTCTTGTAGAGCATCTTGTCCAAGCCCTGGGGGCCAAATGTGCCACGCATCAAATCCCCAAAAGCGACGGCTGCTGTCACGAGTTTCTGTGTGACTCCAACGCCGCTGGTTACGGTCGTTGTTGGGCGCACAATCGTCACCGGAGCACGGCCGCTGCCGTCGTTGTTCGCTTGAGCCATCAAGGCAAGCCTAGAGGCTCAACTTTTTGAACCCTTTATCGCTTTCAGAATCACTTCTTCTTGGCTTTATTTGCTGACCCTGCCTTCTTAGCCGGGGCTTTCTTAGCATGCTTGCCGAGTTTGTGCGCTTTTTGCGCCTCATTGTTGGACCAATGATAGGCGAGCTTCAACAATTTGAGATAGTGTTCGTTGCCGTCTTTGACCATCTTGTCGTGAAGAACTTCGTTGGTCATGAATACGTCACCCCAAAGTTGGGCAGCGGTTCCTTTGTCGCCCTTCGGCATGTCGAAAACTTCCCGTATAGTTGGGTCAAGGAAGGCTCGCCAAACACGTGCAGGGTTGACCGCCATGGTGACTTCAACGATAATTTCATTCTCATTGATGCCCGTTCCTGTTTGCCAGGTGTCCTCGCCAAGGTCGGCGAGGAACGGAAGACAGAGATCCTGAATTGATAGGGTCGTCATCGGGTCTGCGTTGGTGAGAGAGGCGTAGGCTTCTCGCATACGTCCACGGTCTGCTCCTCGTGCTGCGGTTTGGAAGCGGAGTTTGTCAATGGAAGTAGGTACCAAGAATCGCACATCTGTGTAGTATACCAGTGGGCTGTCATCGGATGAGTTGAAAATGTGCTCAAAGGGTGCAGGGCCGGCAGATTCTCCGAGCAAATCAACAGGGTAAACTGTCTTCAGAGCGTTGGTTGCAACCGATTGGATAATGCGGCGCATGAGACGTTCTGGTGCAGCAGACACATCGTTGAATGTATCGAGGTATTCTTGCATGTTGAGGATGTCATATCCACGAACTGAAAGGATAGAGTGGACGTTTGGTCCGATCACTTTCTCGCCGTCAATATCCGCTTGACTGATCCAACGAGATCCCTTAGCAACATCAGATGCTGCAACAAGATCTGCATAAGCCTTGAAGCGGCGGGTTACTCGGTTCATGAAATCGGCTTGGTCAAGTTTTGTGAAGACCGTTGCTCCGTAATTTGACTTAAGAGCGTGGTCAGCAACTTGGCTGGCGTTAGCGCAGGTCAACAAGTTTCCTTGGTCACTCGGGTACATGAGGAGGCGGCGGCGCTTTGCAGCTCCACCAAGAGTGCCGACGAGAGGGTCGGTGAGCACGTATCCAATTGTTGCACAAACCTCGAAAAGCCGACTGTATTTGTCCTCGTCACTTGAGTTACCAATCCATTCATCGAGCCCTGGTTCAATGCAGTGGAATTCCAATGGAACCATTTCTGAACCAGCGCCAAAGGCTTGGCGAACTGTTGATGATTGCATCATTCCCATCATGGTGTAGAGTGAGGTTTTTCCAGTTGTCATATAGACGTCTGAAATCCCTTCTTCACCAAAGGAAGAGCGGCGGTCTGGGAGGTTGACAAGCAGGTTGAATGCTGTTGCTTGCTCGCGGTTTCCGTTAACGGCTGGCCAAATCCATGTGTTGGGTCGTGTCATCAAATACCCTGATGCGTCCTTACCAAATCCAGCAGGAGAGTATCGGATCCATCCCAGGCGGTTGTTAAATGATACATTTCTGTGCATCAATGAAGGATAGTAAACACGGTCTAGAGGGTCGGAACCCGGGACCACACCGCGGTGCCCAAGACCCCAGAGAATGGGCTCCCATTCTGCGAATTCCTTGCCCTCAGGCACCCCTAATAGCAGGTGCTTTTCACCAACGGTGTCGCCTTCAAGAATTGCACCACCCATTCGGTCTTCATCGCCTGTTGAACAGAAAAAGAACGTCTGTGTAGTGAACAATTGTTTTGGAGTCCACATGTTGGCGTTAATAACAGTCTTTTGCTTGAGATAATCGGAAATGTTCTCAATTCTTCGCTCGAACTTGAAACGGTCAGAGTCAATCCATGACGAGCCTAGAACAATATTTGTGTTGAGAAGTTTCGCAGTAGCTGGCCCGATGTAACGGGTTCGTGCATCTGCAAGAGAATGATCGGATGGAGGGACTTCTTCCCAAGGCCCTTTCCGGGGGATGTATGTCATAAAGGTAACATCATCGAACTTGTCGATTTCTGCTTTTGCTACCACGGCTTCAACTTCATCCATGAGTTTGACATATGTCTCGCTCGGAAGGATGCGTTTTGTTTCTTCGAATGTTTTGTTTGATACGCTACGATGTTCCCACATTTTTCTTCACCTCAAAATTTCTTCATGTCTTCGGGTGGGGCTTCTTCAGCCTCCTCCTCAACTGCTTCGGCTTCTTCCTCAGCCTCTTCCTCAGCCTCTTCCTCAGCCTCTTCCTCAGCTTCTTCCTCGGCTTCTTCCTCGGCTTCTTCCTCGGCTTCTTCCTCGGCTTCTTCCTCAGCTCCTGCTTCAGGGTCCAGCATCTCCATGACCGTGTCTTCTGCTGTTTCCTTTGCAACCTCTACGGCCGCCGCTGCTGCTGCTTCTTCAGCCTTTGAGATCAACTCTTCCTCATCAATACGGCCTGCTGTTGCTTGGTCGAGAATCATAGCGGCAGTAGCCGTCATGGATGAGTCAACAATAGGCGCTCCTTTGTAGATATATTGAACGGCGAGGCCAACGAGACCAAAAACCGCACCAGAAGCCATAACCCATCCGCCGTTATTGCGCTGAAGGTCATTTGGGTCAATGTTGGTTTCTGTTCCTGTTTCAAATAAAGTGATTCCTTGTAGGTCGTGGAGCCAGGTATTGGTGAATACTTCGATGACGGCCCAAACCGCATAAATAATCATCACGACTGATACTGCATTGAGCCAAGAACGGTTCATCAAGAGAAAGGTAATCGCGCCGCTTTCATTGTCGCCTTGGGCAGTTTCATTGTCGCCTTGGGTGGTTTCTTCATCGGACATAGTTAATCCTCGCATCGCGAAGCCTGCCTTCTTTACTCTTAAAGATAAGGCCAATATTTTCACCGGGGTGGCCCGATGTCCACTGTTTTCCAAAATGGCTCAGCGGCGAGATTTTTTGCCCTTTTTTCCGCCTCGTTTGCGAGAATTGTCCCATGCAGATTTACCTTTATTGCCGCCTTTTCGTTCCTGCCTAAATGAATTTGGGCGGTCAAGCGACGCAGGCATCTCGTCAAATGATTCAATGCTGAGGCGAATTCCTCCTAATTCATCCTGGAGTTGTTTGACGTTGTCTCCGCCTCGGCCTACGAGCGTTGCGATCATGTTTTGTGGTGCGTAAATCGTTGCTGAACTTTCGCTACTGAAATGAACTTGGCAGTCCACTCCAACCCATTGCCGGATGTGTGAAGAGATGTGTTCCTTTGCTAAGGCTTTGATAGGAGACAACATGTCCTTCTTTGAACCATCGATGGGGACAACTGCAATTTCAGAACCAAAGGCAAACATTTCATGCGTGATGGTTCCACTTGGAAATTCAATGACCTCAATGACCGGACGGGCCAGTTCTTCTTGCATTCCAGTTGGGGGTTTTACGGTCATACGCAGTTCAAGGACCTGCTGAATTGCGCCCGCCTCTACATGGATAATCGTGTCAAGAACTTGGCTTACCAATCCCAATTCCACCTTTCCAATGAGCCGTTGAATGGCCTCCAATGCTGAGTTGGCGTGAGTTACGCCTAAAAGGCCAACTCCGGCCAAACGGACATCGGAAAAAATCTCAAAGTCACGCGCCCTTCGAACTTCATCAAAAATGACGAAGTCGGGGCGAACAAGAAATAGAATTTCAGCTGTTTTTTCCAAGTCGCCTTCCAATGGAGCGTATTGTGTGATGCGGTCTGCAAGTTGTAAATCTCGCGGCGCCTCCATGGTCTTAACCAAAGCCCCAACATCAGTATCGAGATATTCTGCTATTGCTTGAGCAAGTGTTGTTTTTCCCGAGCCCGGGCGCCCGCAAATGAAGACGCCCCGGTGATGGTTGCTCAAGCGAGTGATGAGGCGCTCATCAAGATTGTAGTCTGAAATACTCAATTTGGCAACGGGACGAACAACTGTAATTTCCCGAGCATCTGAGAAAGGAGGCCACGCGCAAGCAATACGCAAATCCCCAAGTTGGATGACTCGGCAGCCTTTGCGGTCAATTTCAAGGAAACAGTCGCTGCGGTGGCGGTTTTCTTCAACCAGTTCAGCCAATTCGTCGCTCAACGCTTCAACCCGCAGTGTGTCCCAATCCGTTCCACTTTCCTCCACCTCAACCAATTTCAATTGACCGATCGTCCCTCGCTTGACCCGGGGTGGGCATTCTGCTTTGAGAAAAACGGTGTGAACATCGGCTTCCAACAAAGCTTCAAGGGCATCGGGTAGTGCAGGGTGGTCGCCAAATGTAGCCATGATACTCGGGGCGAGGTCGTCGGCTTCGGCCTTTGACACTTCGCATCCGATAGAGTCAATTTACGACGTTAGGGCCTATGGAATCAGTTGCCGCTTGGTTCGATCATAAATCCAGTCACCCAGAACGACCCGATGAATGAAAGAGACAAAATGTACGCTCCAATTGTTGGAAATTCCAACATTGAAATTGAAACTTGAGCGAAGACGATGATACTAGCAACGATGGCAAGCATTCCCCAAGGTCCGTTTCCTTGCAGGTTCAGTGCAGAGGTCATGATGCCTCGCTCTGAGAGCCCCCAGATGAGGCCAGTAAGTGCTGAGAGCGCAATCATGGCCTGCATGCCGGCCATAACAGAGCCATCGAGGTAGCCGATGCCTAATGAGGCGATTGCGCTTGCAGCAAACATGCGCTGAACGGTGGAGAATGCGAGTCCCATGGGTACGGGGAAGTGCTGTTTATTCTTGAATACTCGCAACCTTACTGTTGGTTTGTTGTCAATTCTTATGATCTCAAAACACCGAGCCACGAGTTCAATGAAAGCAAATCCTCTATCGGCGGATACACTGTTGGTTCGCCTGAAGAAATGGAATTGAGAACATACTCCCATTCAAGAGCCAGTGGGGTCGCCTCGTTGGTAAGTGGTATTTCGCTGGTTGCTGTGTTCGAGATGAGGGTCAGCTTTGGCGTTGTTCCAAATGCCAGAATCAGTTTCCCTTTGTCCCCTACAAGCGCTAGGTGGCGCTTTTCTTCAACGGCATTCCACGAAACATCGATGAAGAGGCGGGTCTTGCGAGGGCCGCTTGCATCAAATCTCATTTGGGCGGGACGGTTGATGAATTCATGAGGGGTGGCCAACTCCATGTCGTTCATCCCAAACAAAATCGCAAGGTCAAAGCCGTGGATGGCGAGCGTTGTTATCGCCTCTGCCCCTTCTGGCTTATCCCGTTTCGTGGTACGGAAATAATGCAGTTCTCTCAGCGCACCAATTTTCTGTTCAGAAAGGAGGTGTTGTATCATCTTAATGCCACTATGATGGCGAAGTAAAAACCCAGTAATGAGGGTGGTGTTGGAACGGATTTTTGCGAGAAAAGGTGAGACTTCATCCATCCGGTCGCTCAATGGTTTCTCAACAAAGATGGGGAGATTCTTCTGCATCGCCTGAGATGCTAACTCAAGGTGTGTGTTTGGGGGAGTAACAATAGCGACGCAGTCAAGAGACCGGATGGCGAACAATTCCTCTGGAGTCGAATACGCGGCATCAACCAATGGGGGGACATTTCTAAGTTGTTTCTCATCCGTATCGCATACAAAAATACGGTTGATTTTGCCTGATTTCTTGAGCCCCAGGAGGGTTTCCAAATGACGCCTCCCCCAACGGCCATGGCCCAACAATCCAACATCTAGACTCATGATATTCCCTCATTGGTAGTGAGAGGGCCGAAAGGACTGGCCTTGAAGATTCGTTTTTATCAACTGAAATTCTGTTGGTGCTCCAGTCAATGTGGAGAGTTCAACCGTCTGCTGATTACCGAACCCCATTTTTTCGTAAACTTCGGGGGTAAACGAGAACCCTTCTTCGCCAACATACCTGGCACGGGACACCCGTGTGGTGATGCGGGCAAAGCCATGCCGCCATAATGCCAAAGCGGTGATGGCGTCTTGACTGGTCGGGCACCCAAATGGAAACCGCTTGAATGGGGGTGCAAGGAGTGAGGCTGGAACCAATGGAACGCCACTTCGTGCCGCTCGCTTCTGTCGTGAAATTTTCCGAATGAGCCGCCAACGAATGGACCGGTGCGCCCTGTGTGCATAACTCACGTCCTTGAGGTAACGCTCCTCAAAATCATAGAGAGTTGCTTTGATTTCAGACCAGACCGAACGCTCCATTCCATATCCCCAAAAATGACGGTTCGTGGGGATGATGTGATCGAGGTGTTCGGTTTGTTGGGCCACCGGCTCATCGTTGATTGTGTAGGCCATAACAGTCCCAACATCGTTGTAATGGCTGCTCCAATCCATCATGTTGAGGACTGTTTCTACATAGGACGGTGCAAGAACCATGTCGTCCTCAAACAAGAGGACTCGGTCATAGCCTTGTTCGTCAAACAGAGTCCTTCGGGCATCGATAAGATGTCGCCCTATTCCCCAATTTTCAGGCCGTGCAACCACAGTAATGTTAGAAAACGACGAGGCGTCTATTCTTTTTTGCAAGCCAGGATGGTCCGATTTCGGCCCTCCATCAAGGTAAATGTGAAGGTCGCATTCATGTGCTGCTTTGTTCGCTTCTAGACTCGTTAACGTTTGGTCAAAATAGTCCACCCGATTAAACCCAATCAGAAGAATGGCGGTCTTCATCACGCCACCACCTCGACGGTTGTACTTGAATGCCTAGCGACCGTCATGACCCTGCGTTGAAGTTCTTCTTCATGAGGATGATGCGGTTGAGCCTTCGCTTTCATCGCGTTCTTCGCCACTCGAATCGTCTCTGTCACCCTCTTCGGTGGCGTCAGAATACACTATGTCCTCATAATACGAAACCTCGGGTGGGATTTGGACGCGGGCTGTTTCCTCGAGTGTTGTTAGATTTGTTGCTGTGACTCCTGCAGAAGAAATTGCATAGACGTAGTCTCCCATGAAAATGGCCCTGCGAATGTTGTATTCGTTCCACCAACGGTTGTTTTCATCCTGTGTGTACAAATCCGAATGGTCTACAGAACCATACACGCTGAGGTTTCCGGTGGACTGGTTAACATGAACAAGCATCAATTTGGAGACATAATCGTACGACCAATAATACCGGCCATTGACCTCATAATCCACATAACGGTACGTCGACAAAGGAATGGCTAGGAGTTCTTTTGGCGCCCAATATTGGAACGCTTTTGATTCGTAAGTCGCTTCGGACCAAGACCAAACCCAGCCATTACTACCATCGTTAACCGGCGAGAGCCTCAATGCCGCATCACGAGATGGAACGGTGGGGTCGGTGATGTTGAACAGGGAAATCTGCGTCCCTGACCAATCAAGGCCCGTCCCGTCTTCATTTGCTGGACTCAGCCCAATTGTCAAGAGGTGGTCGCGGGAGAGTGGGTGAATATAGGTGGAGACGCCTGGCACCTCAAGTTCGCCCAAGATGGTGGGCTGAGTTTCGTCTGACACGTCGATCACCCAGAGCGGGTCAATTTGTTCAAAGGTTACAATATAAGCTCGGTCGCCATCAAATCGGGCGCTCCAAATGCGTTCACCGGGGGCAATGTTGTCCACTCGGCCGGCTTCAACCAAAATCTGTTCTTGTGTTTCAACGTCCATCGAACGAACAAGGGTAACAAGTTGCGAGGTCATTGGTTCAGGATCTTCCATCCACCATCGAGCCCATTGCCCAACCGTGGTGGCGACGCGTAGGACTCCTTCATACTCGGACAATGCGAATTGGTTGACGACCGTTCCGTTAATGCGGCCCGAGCCGGTGTAGAGCGTTGTCTCTCCACTGATGTCAAAGGTGTGGAGATTGGTCATCTCGTTGAGTTCATCATTGCCCCAAAACCACCACCAGTCAAAGGCACCTTCTGCCAGAACAAGAAGGTCTTGGGATGCGTAAACTTGTGGATAGGTGCCGACAACATGGTCCACTTCAAAATCAAATTCTGAAGCGGTGAGGTCAAGTGAAAATATACTGGAAATACCACGGCTAAAACCTTCCTTGGGAGCAACAAAATCCGCACATTCTCCGTCCGTCATTTTATGGGTGGTTCGCAACCCATCGCTGTATTCATACACTTGCGGAAGGAGGTCTTCGAGAGCGAGGTTCGTGAGTGCTTCTCGATTGTCTTGGATGGTTTGCCAGGCAACCTTTTCCCGAATTTCTTTGCGAATTGGGTCGTCGTAATCAAGATTCCAGTAACCTGTTGGTAAGTCGAGCCATGTCTGCAGCCCCTGCACGTCCATCCATGCATGGCTTACAGTCCTCACCGTGCCGTTGACTTCTCTAGCAGTAATGTATGTTCCTTCAATGTACACCTCTCGTTCAATGTCTGGTTCGCTGCGGTTGTTGACATCATAAACTGTAAATTTGGTAAGGCTTGAAGTTCTCCAATTTTCAAAATCTCCATTATCCAACACACTATATTCTTCTGTCACCGACTTCGACCAAAGTTCCCACGCGCTTAATGTTGAAATCACAACCAATTGGTCACCGTCCAACATCATTGCTTGAGGTGTTCCCTCCACCGTTGTGTTTGACAAGTCGGTCAATTGGCCGTATTCTGGGACGCCGAAGATGTGAAGTTTCTGGCCTTGTAGATAGTAAATATTGTACCCATCCGTTTTGACAAAGTCGGCCTCATCAACGCCCGACTCCTGGTTGTTGGTGCCTGAATAATCCTCCCCTTCAACGCGGGCAGGAGTGGTGCGGGGTTGGGCTGCACCGCCTCCCTCTGCGTTGCTTGCGGTATCGTCAGCCAGTTCCATATCGCCTTCCACCCACATTCCTCCACCGTAGTAATATTCCTCGGCAGCCGCCTGCAAAAGTTGTACTCTGTACTCTTCTTCGATCGAAGATTTTAGTGTGCGTTCCAAGTCTTCACAGTCATCGTAGGCTTGAAGTTGTGGCGCGCCAAGGCTCCGAGCAGGAATCTCTGCCCAATTATCTGGAAGGGCAACGTCCGGAACTTCAACGTCTGGTTCAACCATGCCCAAACAGCCGGCGCACAGGAACAAAGAAATGAGAGAAATCGCAAGCGCTTTTTGTCCTTTCATGAAATCACTACAAGCACATCGGCTATGAATGAATTGGTAAATGGTGTAGAAATCGCTGACTAAAACGATAGGTATCCGAGATAATACGCCGCTCCTGCTGCGATTGAGAGTAGGATGAGAAGGAGTGCCCCTCGCTTTTTCCAACTCTTCTTTTTTGGAGTGGGCGCCACTTCTGCAACAAGCTCGGGCAATTCCGGTAAGTCCGGAAGGGAGAGTGCAGGAAGGGGTAGCGGCAGGTCCGGCAGCATGGCCCCAATGTCAGCTTCCACCTTGACACGTTCTTCGGGATAGAGGGAATCCAAATCCTCCAAACCAGGTGCTTCTGGAATGGATCCAAGAATGGAACTCCATGAAGCTTCAAGGGTTTCTGCTGATATTGGCTTTTGTAGACACGCTACTGCTCCTGCTGAAAAAGTGGCATTGCGAGCAAGTTCTGCTGTCCGAGCGGAGGCGACGAAAACAATGCGCTGCTCACCACCATGCTCCCGCATTTCAAGAGCTGCAAGATGGCCATCGAGTGAAGGGAGGTCAAGTGATAGTACGACCAATTCCGGATCAATGCGGATGTATTCGTCAACGGCCTTATCGCCGTCTTCACAAACTTCGATTTTGAAATTCTTCGCCTTGAAGAGATTTGCAAGGCGCATTGATGACATCGGATTGTTATCCACAATGAGGACGGTCGGGGCCGCTTCGTCGTCCACGTCGGTAACAAGACCCATACCAATCAAAGCATCGCACAGAGTCCTTGCACATCAAACAACCGCTATTCTTCTTCCGAAGATGCAGATGTTGAAAGGTCTTCAACCGGGCCGTCTTGAGGTTTGTTGAAGGTTTCGCGAATGACTTCGCTCTGCGCTTGTTCTTCTTGCCGCTTACGATGAAGTTGGGGGGCCTTTGTAAACTGCATTTGCAATTCACTGATAACCGTTCGAAGCATTTGTGTTTCTTGAGTTGTGAGGTTGCCCAGGGTCTTTTTCTGAAACATTCGTAAGACTTCAATCCCTTCTTTAGCCTCCAATAAATTGTAGTGGAAGGCGTTTTCTTGGTCGGGTAAATATCCCATGTGAAGCATGGTTGACCGTTGAAGCATCTGAACAATTTGGAAAAATCGGGCCGAATCCTCGTCAGCAAACATATCCGCCATGGGTGGATGGAAGTGCAGGGGGTTTTTCTCCTCTGCGCTCATTCAAACAGTTGGTCAAGCAACCATTGCGGGTCAAATTGGTGAAGGTCATCGTAACCTTGGCCAACTCCAGCGAAGACGATCGGTCGGCCTGTGGCGTAGGCGATGGAAAGGCCGGCCCCGCCCTTTGCATCGGTGTCCATTTTTGTGAGAACTGCTCCATCGAACCGCATGATTTCTTGGAACATTTTTGCTTGTTCCACCGCATCATTGCCTGCGAGAGAGTCTCCCACAAATAGCGTTAGATGTGGATTTGTGACCTTCCGGACCTTGTTGAGTTCATTCATGAGGTTTGTTTTGTTCTGCATTCGGCCGGCCGTATCAACAAGGACAACGTCAATTCCTTTTGCTTTGGCCGATTCAATCGCATCTCGGGCAATGGCAGCCGAATCGCCGCCTCGCTGACTTGAGACACATCGAATTCCAAGGTTTTCGCAATGAGACTCCAATTGCTGAATTGCCCCTGCGCGGAAGGTGTCTCCGGCTGCGGCAATGACGCTGATGTTCTTATCGAGAAGGCGTTTTGCGATTTTTGCTGCAGTCGTCGTCTTTCCTGTCCCATTCACGCCGACCAGCATGATGACAACAGGGGCGTCTCCTGCGTCAAGAAACCCTTTGACGGATGCGTCAAAATCCCAATAACCAGCCTCCAAGAGTCCATGCAAAGCTCGTTTCAATGCTGCCTCCAGCACTTTGGGAAGCTGGGCTCCTTTTCTCAAACGTGAGCCAACCAACGCCGAACGAAGACTGTCAATAATGGCGCTCGTCGCATGCTGGGAAATATCAGATTCAAGTAAAACCCATTCCAATTCTTCAAGCAGGTTATCCAAGGCGGCGCTCGGTTTGATGATTCGGCCGCCTTGACTTACTACACCGCCACCGAGATCGATGTCCAACGTATCGCCCGACTCGGTCTCCAATGTTGCAGATTGTGTCGAGCCTTTTGGTGCTTGTTCAACTTGAACAAGTTGGCGACCGGTGGTGGTTCGCATCATGGTAAGGTCAACTTTGGAGCCTTTTGGGCGGGCGACGTCGACTGCGCCCCGCTTTTTCATCGCCTTTGCCGCCTTAGCAGCTTTCTTTTTGCGTTCTTTTTCCTGGCGTTCAAGGAATTTTCGCTCCTTTTTCGTCAAGACAACTGGGGCCATGGGTTCGTCATCGTCCCATTCATCCCAATCATCATCCGAAGATGGAGTTGGCATCGGTTCTTCGGTGGATTCAATCGTCTCCAAATCCTCCCAATCCTCTACAGATTCTTGTTGTGGGGGCGTTTCAAGGAGTTCTTTTGCCTCTTGTGAATCGGCATCAGCCGAAAGAGCATGTTCGTCAACGTCGCTTGCAACTTCACGGACACGTCGGCGGAATTTGTCAAAAAGTCCCATTCAATCACCTCAGTCGTCCAATGTTAAATCGTTGCCAAACATACCTCGTTTGCGACCGCGCCGAGCCGGTTTTGCAGGTGGCTCTTCCGATGTTGGAATTGCCTGTTCTTGCAGAGGTGCTGTCTCTTTTGATGGTGGAGCCGCCATGGCCTGAAGTTGTTCTGCTGCGGTATTGAATGCCTGGGCAACGTTGGCAAGGTTTGTTTCGGTTTGTTTGGCTTGCGCCTCTAATTCATCTCGGAGATGTTGAATATCGTCTTCTCGCTCCTTCGTAATGGCATGGGCGTCGGACCAATACCGCTCGCCAAAGATGCCGGCGCCTAAATCTACCAAAGCGATGCCTTCCTCGCTGCCTTGGTGTTTGTAATGAAGGCTGACTCCCGAACCGATTGAAACATGGCTGGATGCATTGTTTGGGTCTTCATGGGCCATCAATGCTTTGAGGGCCCCTGCTGTAATGTTGTGCTCTGAGAGTACTGCATCAACTTGTTCCATTCGAAGATGGATCTCGTCAAGGCGCTTACGCAATGCTTCGACGTCCTTGGCCATACGTTGTAACTGGCTTCGGTCTACCATGGGACTCAACCCTTCCATTCACTGGGAGTTGAAGAAGGCGACGATAGGGTCGTTCACTCTTCTTCCTTCACTTCAGTAATACGGCCACCGGCGGCAGCTATTTGCTCACGGAAGGCGTGAAGAATTTGAGGTTCGGTTGAGGTACGAGGATCGATTTCAGAAACATCGGCAATGGTGATCGTTCGGCGCTTAGCACGGTGACGGGAGCCGATAATTGAGTATGTTTTGGCGGTTGCTTGATCTGCATCTTCTGCAGCAAAATCGTACGAAAATTCTTGGCGTTGGCTACCAAAAGGTGCCGTTCCTGTTACACGATAGGCCTTCATTGAACCGAGCGACCTGCCTTTCATCCTTAAACGCGTTGGCGCGACGCGAAAAGACAAATTACCGCAAGATTGAGACAAGGGGGCGCTTTGGAGAGGTTATGTCGAAGGTTTGGGCTGTCGTTGTTCTCACCTTCATACCCTTAGTTTCGGGAATGTATGCCCCTCCCATTGGACAAGACCTGTCTGTAGAGGGTGGGGGTGAAGAGCGCCTGCTCGTTTTAGAACACGATGTTTTTGACACGGAGGATTGGAGCCACTTGGTCAGCATCGGTATTTTCCCCTTGAGGGTGACCGCTCCAAATTCAATGCTTGTGTGGGCCCCGCAAGGAGTTGCAATTCCCTCGCACTACGCTGTTGAAGTATTGAATGATGCCGTTTGGAAACCTGGACTTAGCGGGGCTGATGTCGGCCCCGATGATGCGGTGCGGGTTGTTTTTGAGCCCCGTCTGCCGGTTGATGTCAAATTGAAAATTGCTGAAACTATTGGCCGCGTTGGTGGCGTGTTCATCGATGAGGATGTCGGCCCCTTGTTGCCCACACCTACGTCAATTGAGGTCATGTTGCCGGACCATTTGGCTCTTCAATACGCTTTGAACATTGATGGTGTTTTGTGGATCGAACCCGTGCTGGAAACCGTAGGTAGAAACGGTCAAAGTGCCTCATTGCACGAACACGGTCTGCTCTCTGAGCATCCTTTTTGGGAAATTGGCCTGAACGGCACCGGAGTGGTTCTAGGCATTGCCGACAGCGGACTTGATGCTGACCATGCTTGCTTTCGTAATGCAACTTCGCCATCAAGCGAGCATGCTGACCTCAGCGCTCAAAATCCCGCAGTAGGGGTATTTGGGGATTCCCATCGGAAAATTTTGCTCCTCAATACAAGTATTGACGGAAACGACACTCCTGGCCATGAAGATTACCGACATGGGACACACGTAGCTGGGACCTTGGCGTGCTTTGATGTCTCAAATTATCGAACCGGCGCCCCACCAAGTAACGGCTCATCCCTTGCTCATGGTTCAACTTTGGTGATGCAAGATATTGTTTCCTCAGAAGGTTGGGTTGCGCCCTCTGTGGATGAATTGTTGTATGAATCGTCAATGNATGGCGCATTNATTCATTCAAACTCGTGGGGAGATGCTACAACTGCTTACACAGAACGGACNGCTAACTTTGATGGGTTCGCCAAAGCAATGCCTTGGTCACTTGCCTTTATNGCGCCGGGAAATTCCGGCTCCGGAGTTCTTGAGCCGGCAAACGGACGCAACGTTGTATCTGTCGGAGCCACAACAAAAGCAACCGATGCTCAGCGGTGGGGCTCATCTGCTTACGGCCCAACAGAAGTGGGGACGGATGGGATCTTCTTGCTCGCCACAGGAGGTAGTGTTCAGTCTGCCGGCGCTGATGGCGATTGGTCTTCAAACAACAACAATCTCCGTTCATCGTCTGGAACAAGTATGGCAACTCCTGCTGCTGCAGGAGCGGCTGGGATTGTACAGCAGATGTATCAGGACGGTTGGTTAACCGGTTCATTCGAAACACTTCATGCGGTCCCTCTTTCAGCGATTCAACCTCCTTGGATGGAGCAGGGAATGAGCGGCAACACCAGCCTTCTTCTAGGCCCTGGTTTCACGCCTTCAGGCCCTCTTGTTCGAGCGACTCTGGCACTTGCATCATCCCCCCTCAACCAAGGCGAACGAAACGGTGGACTTGGTGGGAATGAGTTGCACAATGAATACGATGGGTGGGGGAGGTTGAATCTCAGCGCTTTGTTTGACCCAACGGCACTCCATTCCGGTTCCAGTGCGCCACCTGCAAACGATGTGTGGGCGCATGACAGTTACCGGTTGGCCGGTACAACGCCCTCCAAATGGATGGAACAGTACGGGGGTCAACAGAACAATTTGTCCGGCCTCCTTGAACAATCTTGGGATGGTTCCCAGGCTGCCGGCCCATTTCTCAAAACCGGTGAGCGTTTTCAGCAGCGGTTCACGCCCCTTGAGAACACCGATGTCATCGTTCGCCTCGCATATCCCGCTCAACCTGAACCATCAATGGTCGACGATCTACAACTAAGGGTCACACTCCCTGACGGGACGGTTATGATTCCTGACCGCGTCCATGCAGACGGCACCCCCACGCTATTCAACGGTTCAATCGCAAATTTTGATGATGTCGTCGCCTTTCCAAATAACAACGAAACAACCCTTGGAATCAATATTCCTCATGAAATATTGGCCAATCATTCCTACATTGATGTGGAAATTGTTGCAAGGTATGTAGCCCCAGGTGGAAGTGAGAGCAGTGTTGGCCTCAATGGAGACCGGCTTGGTTTCGGATTGGTCATTAAGGGGGTTGACCGAGACAGTGATGCGCATCTGGACGGGGACGGAGATGGTGTGGCAAATGCAGAGGACGATTGCCCCAATGAGAATGCAATCGGCGAAGACGGAGACGGGGACGGGTGTATCGATGACGATGATGGGGATGATGTTGTCAACCCCAACGACGATTGCCCAGATGTAAATGCAACAGGCTATGATGCAGATGGGGATGGGTGCATTGACGATTCCGACCTGGATGGTGTTACGGACAATGTTGACCTCTGCCTCACGGAAGACCTTGGTTGGCCGGTTGACTCAAGCGGATGCTACCCTACCGATAATGCGCCAACCATTGAGCCGCTCCAAGTTCCTGAAAATGGAACGGTTTGGAATCAAAGTTTAATCGTAGCATGGTCCGTTCAAGACATGGATGGAGATGGATATCGCACTGGAGCTCGTTTGATCCCCACAACTCCTCCATCTTTCGAAATTGCAGAATGTGAAATGACAAAGATTTCTAATGAAACAATGTCATGTCAGTGGGCTCTCCCTGAATATTTGCCGTTACACTATCTCGGCCAAGAAGATTTTATTCTGCAAATTTTTGTTGAGACAAATAACGCCTCTCCTGCAGCATTTTTGCAACCTGTGAACCTCAATGTATCGATGAATATTACCATTGATTTTCAGATTGAGATTGAGGATCCGGTCCTCACTGTGACTTCTGCTTCTGCACCCATTCTAAGATGGATGATGGTTGGGCTCATGTTGGGTGCTTTGTTCAGTTTTTGGCAGTCAAAACGGCGACCATATGGACTGGAAAGGGGTCAAACTCCGCCACCTTTTGCGCAAACAAGTTTTGACATCATTGATTCCAATGCAGAAGATGAATAAATGTTGCCTTGCTCTCCATTAAAGTCGAAAGTTCAAGGCAATCCCATTATTAATTACAAGGTGAACCTTGAAGGTTGGTGGCACACTCGGTAGTTTGTCCGCAAGTCGGAAGGTGAACAAAATGAGCGACCGCCTATATGTTGGAATTGACCTAGGAACCTATCAATCAACCATTGCTTCAAGCGCTGGTAAAATGCACACAATCGAAACCGTTGTTGGACGGCCAAAGGACCCGGTTGCCCGCAACTTCCTTGGACGCGATGTTTTGTTTGGAGAAGATGCCCTCAAGAACAAACTTGCTTGCAACCTTTACCGCCCTATGGCTGCAGGAGTCACACAGGATGATGAAGCGAACCTCGCAGCGGCAAAAGCATTCGTATCTCATCTTCTTGAGACCGTTGACCCTGAAGAATTTGACGAAGTTCTCGGAGTTATTTGCTCTCCAAGCCATGTTTCCTTCACCGATAAATCCAACCTCGTAGCAACACTACGAGGACAAGTTAACGCCATCATGGTCGTTACCGAGCCCTTTGCAACCGCATATGGAATTGACGAGATCGCTGGCTCCATTGTTGTTGATATCGGAGCGGGTACTACAGATATTGCACGTGTTTACGGAACATTCCCAACCGACGAAGACCAAGTCACCATCGCGGAAGCAGGGGACTGGTTGGACTTGCAACTGATGGAACTTATTCGTAAGAAGTACACCGGTGCCCAAGTGACCAAAGACATGGTTCGCAAGTGGAAGGAAGCCTCGTCGTATGTCGGCGGAGATGTTCGTGAAGTTACCGTTGAACTTTCCGTTGACGGAAAGCGCCAAGTTGTTGATATTGGAGATTTGATTCAAGAAGCCTGCGACCTTATCATCCCGAAAATTGGAAACGCAATCAAGCGAAACGTTGCTGGTGCCGACCCGGAGTATCAACCAATCCTCCGAAACAACATCATTCTGTCCGGTGGAGGCTCCCTCATTGAAGGATGTGCTGAGCGCATCGCTGCTGAGATCGCTGACATTGGCGATGTTCGTGTTTGGTGTGTCGAAGACCCCATCAACTCCGTAGCTACTGGCGCCTTGAAACTCGCCAGTGAAATGCCTGATGACATGTACACGTCCATCAACTGATTCGGCGATAAAGAAAGGGTCGCAAATGTGCGCTCCATAACCCTGCTACGGCGGGAAGGTTCAAGTGTGGTTAAGCGGCGATGGGCAACCGTATGACGGTAGATGCTTCATCCCCTAACGGAATTCGTCGTGTTGGAACCACGACCAATGATGAGCGTTCGGCTCTAGAGGGGATGCTCAAGGGGTACCCCATTGAACAACTCGTTGATGAGGTTCTCATCGCGTGGGATGAGCTCGCAAAACGCAACGATGAACTCGTTACTGTCAAGCAACGATTGAGGGTTGTTGAGTTGGACCTCGCAGAGCGCCACGACCAAGTAGCGCCAGAATTAGCGAAATTGGCAGAAGCAGAACAGACCTTGAAGGAGTCGGATGCGAAAATCATTCACCTTGAGCGCGTCCTCAATGACACAAAGGTAGAATTGGCGTCTCAACAATCATCGATTTCTCAACAAGAACGAACTGCTATGGCAGAAGAAGCGGCACAACTCCGAGACCTCACAACACAACAGGATGAAGTGATCGGGGAAATGGAAGGCCGTATCTCGCAGATGGTAGAGGCTCTTGAAAAGGCAGCAGATGCGGGCCTTACCTCTGTCACGGCAGAAGAAGTTCGTCTTCTCAAAAATCAGGTTGATGAAAAGAAGCGTCAACTCGAAGTTGAGAAGGCCGCGGCTGAAGCACTGGAAGAAGAACGCCAGCGTCTTCGTGATATCGCTGATCGGTTGCGTGGGCTTTTGGATGCTCGCGACCACCGGCTCGGTGAGCTTGAAGAGCAACTTGAACGGGTCATGCAAGGCCCGCGCTCTGTTTCTGCAGAACACGATTATCTTGTGGAGCAAATTGAAGAATTAAAACGCCGGTTGCTTGAGCGCAATCGCGAATATGAGTCGTTGCGTCGCCGAGAGCGTCGCCTGCACAATGACGTCTTTGAGCGCGACGAACGTTTGCAACAAATGACATTGACGATGACCGACCTTGAAGCCGCACTGCAAGACCGAACTGCAGAATTGCGTGAACTTGAAGACCAACGCAGTTCAATGGAGCACGAATTACACTCTGCTCGCCGAAGCGAACGAACAAGAGAGGTTGTTGGACGCGTCTTCGCAGACTCGCTTTCTCTCGTTCGGAGCCACGAAAGTCGCGAGTTGAAGCGCGAACTCTACGCCAACTCTGCGGATGTTGAGCGAACGATCAAAGCACCGACTGCGGATGATATGGCCCGTCTTGCTGATGGTGGAGAATTGGAACTCAACACTGAAGAAACCGTTCTAGAGAACGGAGTGGAAGTTGAGGGTGTGCGTCCGCCATCCCCTGGTGGAACTGGCGACCCTGTTGTCTTTGATGATGAAAAAGAGTGATGTCATTACTTGCCTGTGCAGGCGTGTGTTAATCCTTTGAGTCGCTGACGCAGTTCATCCATCGACCCCGCATCCTCAGTAATTGTCCCGGTGACGACCCAATCTGCTCCTGCTTCAACCGCTGCATGTACATCTGCTGGAGTTCGTAAACCCCCGCCAACAACAAGAGTGAGGTCTTCTACTTCTCTTGCTTTCCTGATGAGGTCGGGGTGGACGGGAGTGGATGCTCCGCTGCCCGCCTCCAAATAAAGAATTGAAAATCCATACATTTTGGCGCATAGCGCATAGGCGTGTACGAGGTCAACGTCTGTGGGCTGAATTAATTCTGCAGCCCCTACCTCACCCACTCTGCCGCCAGGCGCACAGACAACATAGCCTGTAGGGAGTGCTTCAACACCAAATTTCTGAAGATATGGTGCTCCACGAATCTGTTCACCCACCAAAAACTCCCGCTTGGTAGAATTCATCAGCATCATGAATGTAATGGCGTCGGCAGCAGGAGAAAGGGCGTGAGCGCCGCCAGGGAAAAGAACGACTGGGATGTCCCAGTTTGACTCATTACCGTCGGGATCTTGGCTTGCAGCAAACATGCGTAGTTCAAACGCTTCTTGGATGGCTTGACAGGTGCCGTGAACGATCGTGTCTGGCGTATCGGTTGAGCCCCCTACAAAAATCATCTTTGAACCGCTTTCGACCGCGACCATCGCTCGTTGTGCAGCGATGTCAGGGCTTTGTTTTGCGGGGTCGATGAGCGTGATGTGGCGCGGGGGATTGGTTCCTCTTCGCACTTTTTGTAGAACGGTTGTATCTCCTACATGCATGGCTCTCACCTTGCCGTCGTTGCGGGCAGGGCATAGGACTTGCGCTAACGAAGGTTTTCAACGGGAGCATTCTCAAAGGTCTGTGCCCTCGCAACATCATGACCGAGACGGGCCCATTTAGGCGACTGCTGTCCTACATGAGTCCGCACCGAGCTACAATTCGCCTCGCCACATTCTGTTCGGTCGTCAACAAAATATGGGACCTTGCTCCGCCGTTATTGATCGGTCTTGCCGTTGATGTTGTTGTATTGAAGGAAGATTCAATGTTGGCGTCGTATGGTTTAATCAATCCCTGGCACCAACTTATCTTCCTTTCAGCACTTACATTTCTCATATGGGGCCTGGAATCTTTGTTTGAGTATTTTTATGGAATATTGTGGAGAAACCTCGCCCAAACAGTTCAGCATGAGTTGCGCTTGGATACATTTGATCACGTACAAAAACAAGGAATGGGGTGGTTTGATGAACGTCAAAAGGGCGATATTCTCGCCATCCTCAACGACGACATCAATCAGTTGGAACGGTTTTTGGACAAGGGCGCTAATGATCTTCTTCAAGTCAGCACTACCGTGCTTGTTGTTGGTGCCGTGTTCCTCATGATTTCTTGGGAGGTGGCTCTTTTCGCAGTGTTGCCAATACCGCTCATTATCTGGGGGTCGTTTCGTTATCAACGCAGCCTTGAGCCCCGATACGCAAGGGTTCGGAGTACCGCAGGAAAAATGAATGCGTTGCTTGAAAATGACCTTTCGGGGATGTCGACCATTCAATCGTTTACGGCAGAAGAGAGAGAAATGAAGCGCGTTGAAACATTGAGCAATGAATACCGTGATGCAAACCGAGAAGCGATACGGTTGTCTGCAGCTTTTACTCCCCTCATACGGATGGCGATTCTCTGTGGATTTACTGCGACATTGCTTCTCGGTGGGTGGATGGCTTTGGAAGGCGTTCTTGCAATCGGAGCGTATTCTGTCCTAGTATTCATGACGCAACGACTTTTGTGGCCTCTTACGCGCCTGGGTGAAACCTTTGATCTGTATCAGCGGGCGATGGCTTCCTCCACCCGAGTTCTTGATGTGCTCTCTTCACCCACTGAAATCACTCAAGGAAACCATGTCCCGGAACTCTCCGTGATTGCTGATGCAGACATTGTTCTTGACAGGGTCGGGTTTGCTTATCCGGGCCGTGAAAATGTGTTTTCTGACCTTTCATTGGAGATCAAAGCTGGCCACACGACAGGTGTTGTGGGCTCTACTGGGGCGGGTAAAACCACACTAATTCGTCTCCTTCTACGCTTTGCAGAACCAAACAAAGGAGAGATTCAATGGGCCGGTGCTCCCTTGCCAAAATGGAATTTACCTCACCTTCGTTCCTCCATTGCAATGGTTGACCAACACATCACACTTTTCCCAACCACAATTTTAGAAAATATCCGTTATGGCAATCCCGATGCAACAGACGAAGAAGTGAAGCAATCTGCAACCGTAGCCGAGGCTACGGGATTCATTGAGCAATTACCAGACCGATGGGATACCATGGTCGGAGAGGGGGGGCATCGACTTTCCGGGGGCCAGCGACAGCGACTTGCGATTGCCCGAGCCGTTCTGAAGGACGCTCCTTTGTTGATTTTGGATGAGGCCACCTCTGCGGTGGATAATGAAACTGAAGCGGCACTCCAACGCTCAATCGGGCGTATTTCAGAAGGTAGAACAACGGTCATCATCGCCCATCGGCTTTCAACCGTACGAAATGCAAATCGTATCCTTGTTTTTGAGAACGGCAACGTGATTGAAGACGGTAGCCACGATGATTTGGTTCACCTCAGCGGAACCTACGCCCGTTTATGGGCCGTACAGACTGGTATTTCACAGCGATAAGATTACTGTTCGGGCAACTAAGGCTCATTCGCGCCGCTTTCAAGTAGGAAAGAAAAAAACACCAGTTTATAGTCGCCTCAAATCCGAAGTCGGGTTGAGAACCATGATAGAAAATAAGTTTTCAAAAACCACAAGCCTGCTTTTAATTGCCACATTTGCCCTCGCAATGGCCGGAACGGTCAGTGCGGTGGACGAGAACAAGATGCCCGTCGGTACAGACGGGTTGCCCGAATTCGTTACCGCTGATGGCGCTACGTTGGAATTGATTACATTCTTCCTCTTCTTTGTAGGATACATCGCAATGGGTGCGGCCTTCGTCTTCTTCATGTCGGAACGCAACTCTGTAGCACCTCAATACCGAACAACCATGACCATCTCGGCTCTGATTGTCGGTATTGCTGCCTTCCACTATTACTACATGCGAGGCGTGTATGCTGATTACGGCACCGTCTCGATCGAATACAGATACATGGATTGGATCATTACCGTCCCACTCATGGCCCTGAAGTTCCCAAGCCTTGTCGGCAAGGATGCTATCACGGATGAGAAGTTCTTGGGAATGGGCTTCACTGGTATATGTTTCACTGGAGCCCTCGTCATGATCGGATTCGGCTACCTTGGTGAATCGGGTGCTCTTGGAAACATCATGGGTTCAGCAGCCGCTGGCGGGTGGGCTGGCCTTATCCTCGGTGGTGTTGGTTGGGCTATGATTATCGTCGCAACCGGTACGCCTTGGACATCTGGAAAAGGTGTCGACAACAGCAAGATCGCTCCTGAACTCATGTGGAGTACCAACGCCCTGCGCTGGTTCATCTGTGTTGGCTGGCTTATCTACCCAATAGGGTACCTCTTCAGCCCAGGTGCTGAGTTAGGCCTTGGTGACGGAAATCAAGAACTTCTTGCAGTGTTCTACAACATTGCAGACATCATCAACAAGATCGGGTTCGGTGTTGTTGCTTGGATGGGTGCTAAGAAAGCAACCGAAGCTTTGTCTGCCTGATTACATTCAGCATGTCCCCCCAACGAGGCGGGGCGGCTTAGGCCGTCCCGTTTCACCGGCGTGACAAGTCAATCACTCGCATAGCTTTGCTCATACGTATCGACCAGTCGTGCATTGACCAGCGAACCTAATCTCGGTCCGATCTTTCCGGCTCAGGCCTGTTTGGAAGCCGAGATTGTTTACCTTCAATAGCTCTCATGAGGGTTTCAAGCGTCGTTCTCGGGGCTTTACTGTACCAATATGCACCGATGATCAACCATAGCACCGTATAACAAAACACGACCAGTGCAGATAGCGTCAACGACCAGCCATAGGTTTGGTCGATATTATGCAATGCTGCAAAGGGAAGAAAGTGAGCCACATAGACACTCAACGAGCAGCGTCCCGCTCGGGCAAGTAAGACCGACTTACCCAAACTTTGCCGTGCTACTGCCCATAGAATGAGTGTTCCCGTGATCGCTGCTATTAGGAACGGGGCGTTGGCTGGAAAGAATGTCAACAAAGCGTTTCCAGAAGGCAGTGCCCAAGTTTGGTTAGCCCAAAACGCCCAAGCAAATGTGAGGCTCGTAAAAATGAGGCCGAACGTGAGCATTCCTGTGAAGAATGTTTTGTGTTCTTCGCCTTTCAAACGACATATGAGGCCGCCCAATACTGCAAAAAGAAACCAGGGGAACAGTGGATAGGTCCCTGTAAAAATAAGGTGTTGAGCAACCATATTGATGCTGTTTGATTGAGTCCGGCTACTCCATTGTCCGTCTCCTTGAATCTCCGGGAAAATAAAAATCATTGTAAAGCATGCAAGAGACATTGCTGCAAACGATCGTGTTGTATGCTTTGATGTTCGTAACGGCCATGACCATAGCGGCTCGGAGATGATGAGAAGCCCCAACAGCGAAAGAACCCCGGGCGTAAAGGGTTCGAAAAGATGGGGAGCTGATATGTTGACAAGGAATTGGCATGCCACTAAAAAGAGGCCTCTGGTCCAACGTTGGTGGGGGGTGAGTTTGGATTTCATCAACCCCCAACCAAGTAACGTTACGAACAAAGGCGCAGCTAAACCACCAAGTCCAGAAACAAAATAGGCAAGAGGTGTGGCTTGGGTGGATGAAAATGGGTTCCATGTTGCAGCAGCATGGACCATAACCATGAGAGAAACGGCAAGGCCTCGTAATGCATCAATGTGGTTTTGGCGGCCTTCAGCCTCCATTGTAATCACCTGTTTGAGCGAACATGTTCAACCGCGTTGCGGAACAGTTGCAGCCCTTCCCCTTCCCAACCATCCATGGCCCCAAGGCCGTGTGTTTGAGCTCCATCGCGAGTATGGTGAGGGTGAAGCCATTGTGCATAGATTGCCTCGGGGTGCGGCATCAGCCCAAAGACGAGTCCGGTTGAATCGCATATTCCTGCAATGTTGCGCATGCTTCCATTAGGGCTCAATGGATAGGGGAGTTGTTGGTCGGTTCGACCTTCTCCCGGAACGGTGTTCGGATCAACATATCGCACTGTAAGTTGGTGGTTTGCATCCAATCGGTCCAACTCCTCAGATGTAGGCATGATGTACTTTCCTTCACCGTGACGAACTGGGCATTCCATACGAGTCATTCCTTTGGTCCAAACGCAGGGGCTATCAGGGTCAAATTCCAATGTCACCCATCGGTCTTCATACCTGCCACTGTCGTTAAGACTCAAACTACCGCGTTGGATAAAGTCCGGAGCGGTGCCTGCTTCCGGCCCCGGTAGGAGTCCCGTCTTCACGAGAACTTGGAAGCCGTTACAAATACCAATGATGGGTTTTCCAGCTTGAACGAAGTTTTGCAACGCGTCGCGCATAGCATAACGCATCCTGTTGCCCATCAATCGGCCACTCCCAAGGTGGTCGCCAAAAGAAAATCCGCCGGGGACTGCAAGTATATCATAAGCCTCTAACTCGGCATCGCCATCGATAAAACGATTCACGTGAATGCGCTCTGCGGTTGCCCCAACCAATTCGAATACCGCTTTTGTTTCATGGTCGCAATTAATGCCGAAACCAAAGAGGACTGCTACATTCGGTTTCATCATGCAACCCCTCCAGTCATGTCCAATGTGCCTTTCCACGCGTCGGCCATACCTTCAACATCGGTGGTGAGAAGTGCATCTTCCCCATCTGTGATGACAAGTTTTGACGAGGCCGTAACCGTTCCAAGGACCGTCGTTGGATGGCCCTTCATGAGTGCGAGGAATGCGGCTTCATGCTCTTGGGGGACTGCGACGATAATTCTGCCCAGGGACTCGCCCCAAAGACGGGCCCAAACGTCACCATCTCCAGTTCCATCGATGTCCACGTCAGCACCAACGCGCCCGCCAATGCACATTTCAGCGAGCGCTATTGCAACGCCCCCTTCACTGCAATCGTGGGCGGTCTTAACCAAGCCCTGATGGATGGTTTTTGAAAGTTGGCGGTAGGTGTCTAAGTTGGCTTTTGGATTGGGTAGTTGAGGAACATTACCTCCTATGCCGTTGGCTTGACCTTGTTCTTTGAGCATGTAGGATATTTCGCTTGCTCCGAGTTCTTGTTTTGAAGTTCCAACCAGATAAATCCGATCTCCTGCTCGTTTGAAATCGCTTGTCGCTGAGAAACGTACATCGGGCTGGTCACCAAAGAGGGAAAACAACAGAGTTGGTGGAATAGATATCTTGTCCGGGCCCGAGCCGTAGTCATTTTTCATGGAATCCTTTCCACTAACGCAAGGCAATCTGTAAGCCCTGCAAACGCGTTCCAGTTCACGGTTTGCCCGAACCAATTGAGCAAGTTTGAAACGCCCATCGGGCGTTTTTACAGACTCGATGGGGTCTGGCCAACAAAAGTTGTCAAGCCCTGCCATCTTATCCACATCAAGGCCCACACAAACAGCATTTCGGACGGCTTCATCAATGGCTGCAGCAGCCATAGCGCCTGCATCAATATCAGAATAACGTGGAGCAATTCCACAAGAAATTACGAGGCCGTGGGGGTCGCCGTGAATCGGGGCGATTACCCCTGCATCTCCAGGCCCGTCTCGCTTCACGCCGACAAAGGGTTTGATGGCGGTTTGAGCAATTACCTCGTGGTCATATTGGCGCACCCAAGTTTCCTTACTTGCTATGTTTGGGCGTTGAAGCATGTCGATCAAGAGGGTGGAATGGTCTGCTTCAGAAGGCGGGTGGAACGGAGCCAGGGCTGGAGGCGTCCATTCCGATTCGAGTTGAAGTTGTGGCACGCCATCATGAAGGAATTCAATAGGGAGGTAGGCAACTGTTGTTTCATCGTAGCGTACGTGGAACATTCCTGTTGAGGTGAAGGTGGCAACCGCTGTAGCTTCAACCTCGTGGAGATTTGCGAGTGCCTCAAAGGTTGCTTGGTCTTCTGGTTTAACTGCGACAGTCATCCTTTCTTGGCTTTCCGAGACGAGAATCTCCCATGGTGATAAACCGGCCTGCTTGAGAGGAACTTGGGCGAGGTCGATTTCGCAACCGTTGGTATATTCTGCCATTTCTCCGATCGACGATGAAAGGCCTCCTGCGCCGTTATCGGTAATACATGTGATGAGCCCTTCGTCGCGGGCCTCAAGCAACATGTCAAGCATTTTCTTCTGAGTGATGGGGTCGCCGATTTGAACTGCGCTGGAAGGCGATTCCTCCGTCAATTCAAGAGAGGAGAACGTCGCTCCGTGAATGCCATCGTAACCAACGCGCCCGCCCACCATATAGACTACATCACCGGAAACGGGTGTTTTGATGTGAGAGGGCCGTCCATCTGGAAGTGTTCGTGGCATGAGGCCAACCGTCCCGCAATAAACCAGCGGCTTTCCGATGTACCGGTCATCGAAGACAATCGCCCCGTTGACAGTCGGTATGCCTGATTCATTTCCTCCTACGCGAACGCCGGCATGAACGCCACGTAAAACGCGAGACGGGTGAAACAAATTCTCGGGGAGGTCGCCTTCCCAATCAGGGGGTCCGAAACAGAACACATCGGTATTGGCGATTGGCCGAGCGCCCAGCCCTGTGCCCATAATATCGCGATTCACTCCCACGATACCTGTCATCGCGCCGCCGTAGGGGTCAAGAGCGGAGGGGGAATTGTGTGTTTCTGCTTTCATGCACACGCTCCAAGTATCGTCCCAAGCGATAACTCCAGAATTGTCATGGAACACCGATAGGAGCCAATCAACATCGTTTTGCATATCATGTGTTGGCGTCATAATGTGAGTTTTGAAGAGTGAATCGATGACGGTGTCTTCTCCAGTTTCGTGGTCGACGTGGTGGATTTTTGATGCAAATATTTTGTGTTTGCAGTGCTCACTCCATGTTTGAGCAAGGCATTCCAATTCCACATCAGTCGGGGCATCTGCAACAATACCCACTGCGTTACGAGACGCCCTAACGCCTTCATCTCGATAATGAGTTTGAATCGTTTGCATTTCCTCAAGATTGAGTGCAAGGAGGCCGTTGACGGAGATCTCTTCGAGTGTTGCATCGTCGCATTCGAGATTCATCGGTTGGGGGGAGATGAATATTTGTTCGGGCGGGGTTGGATAATCAAGTTCTGGCCAAGCTTGGTGGCTGCATGCAGACTTGTCTGCAACAAGTGCTCGCTCGATCAACGTGTTATGCAATGTTCCCGCAAGCCACTGGGAATCAATCTCATCGGGGAGGCCATAAAACGCATATGTTTGGTACGTGGCGACTGTAGCATTCTTGTCGTCTGGAAACAATGTGGTAAATCCGTCCTTTGCAGCTTTTCCAGGATTGTCGGTTACACCGGGTTTGAATCCCACGGTGATCACGGTATCGGGCGTGCCGCTGAACATCTCGGTCGCAAGAAGAATTGTGTTCACTGCGCCGTGTTCGATGATTGGGTCGGCGAACAAATCATCCACACGTTGTGCAATGGGTTCGGCCGTCGTTTCGCCATTAACCAAGAAGCCGTAGATGGATCGCACTTCGCTGACATGGACGTTGTGATCTGCTGCCAATTGGCGGCGGACAACATCACCGCGGACATCCTTCATGCCCTCTCCTTGGCGTGGTGTAACCTCGACTCGTGTGATTGGCATGGGGGTCACCGGCCCGGTGGGCAATCTAAGGTCAACGCATACGCTCTTTGTAGTCTGCGGCCGCACTTGTTTCGGAGTAAATGGACAATTTTGTTGGTAATGAATAGTCAAGTAAGCTAAATCATTCAAACCTATACTTCAAGCATTTTTTTGAGAAATTGTCCTGTGTAACTTTCTTCAACAGATGCAACGGATTCGGGGGTTCCTGTTGCCATAACTCCTCCTCCCCTTTCGCCACCTTCGGGGCCAAGGTCAACAACCCAATCACTTGATTTGACAACATCCAAGTGGTGTTCAATAACGATGATTGTATGGCCCTTATTTCTTAATTCTTGTAAAACATCGATGAGTTTGGCGACATCGCTGAACGAAAGACCTGTAGTGGGCTCATCGAGAATGTAAACGGTATGTTTGTTCGGCATTCTACGCAGTTCGCTGGCAAGTTTAACCCGTTGGGCTTCACCTCCGGAAAGAGTCGTTGCAGGCTGACCCAGGCGAATATAACCGAGACCTACTGCATTGAGTGTGTCGAGTGTTCGGTGTATTTTCCGGTGATGTTGGAAAAAGGTAGCCGCTTCTGAAACGGGCATTTGGAGAATATCGTGGATCGTCCGGCCTTTCCATTCAACCTCAAGTGTTTCCCTCGTGTAGCGCTTTCCTTCACATATATCGCAGGTAATCCACACATCGGGTAAGAAGTTCATTTCCAATTTTATGGAGCCTCCTCCGCGGCACGCCTCACACCTACCCCCTTTGACGTTAAAACTGAAGTGCCCGGCTTTGTAGCCACGCTCTTTTGATAATTTTGTGTTGGCAAATAATGCTCTAATTTCATCAAAGACTTTCGTATATGTCGCAGGATTGGATCTTGGAGTTCGCCCGATTGGTGACTGGTCGATAATGATGGTTTTATCGACATACTCAATGCCTTGGATGCTTGTGTGTTTTCCTGGCAGTGTCTCGGCGCGATGGAGTTCTCGTTGGAGTGCTGGTGCCAGAATCCCGGATACAAGGGACGATTTTCCTGAACCGGAGACGCCCGTCACTGCGGTAATGCAGCCAAGGGGAAACTTTGCAGTGATGTTTTGCAAATTGTTGTGGCGTGCCCCTTTGATAGTGAGGAAATTTTTCTTCGGGGCGACGCGTTGTTCTGGCCAGGGGATTGTTTTTCTGCCACTAAGGTACGCTCCTGTAACCGATTTTTCGCAATCCATGACTTCGTTCGGGGGCCCGTTGGCAACAATGTATCCGCCTTCTATACCAGCACCTGGCCCAAGGTCGCAAAGCCAGTCTGCTTGGCGGAGGGTTTCTTCGTCGTGTTCAACCACCAGCAGAGTGTTTCCTAAGTCACTAAGTTCCCGAAGTGTTTGAAGCAAGCGGTCATTGTCCCGTTGATGAAGCCCAATTGAGGGTTCGTCAAGTACATACATCACGCCAGTAAGCCGACTGCCGATTTGAGTTGCAAGACGAATTCGTTGACTTTCTCCACCTGAAAGCGTGTTTGCTTTGCGGTCGAGTGTAAGATAGTCAAGTCCGACGCTATCAAGAAACCCGAGGCGGTTTTCAATTTCTTTCAATATCTCGGTTCCAATGAACATACTGCGGTCATCAAGGGCCTCAAGCGTGTCTTGAAACGCTTCGGGTGGCCCTTCTCCTTCAGGATCCCACGCCTTGACCAACCCCAATGCATCGTGGACCGAACACCGACTTATTTCGGGCAATCGTACGCCCCCTACAGTTACATAGCGAGCGGCTTCGTTGAGCTTTTCACCATTACAATCATGACAGTCCAAATCGGTCATACATGCTATCAATCGATTGCGAGAACGTTCCGAGGTTGTTTCGGTGTAGGTCTTCTCCAATCGAGGAATAATCCCCTCCCATGGTTTGCTGTATTTGTATTGTGAACCGTTTTCAGAAGTAAATTCATAATGAATGATGGTTGAACCTGAACCGTAGAGCAGAATGTCTTTTTCATCTTCCTCCAACATCTCAAAGGGCAGTGTTGTTGAGATGTTGTAATGTTCACAAGTTCGTTCGAGAAGTTTTCGATACCAGGATGGAGACATTGACTGGCGCCATGGGTTAACGCAACCATTTGAAACGCTTAGAGAATGATCGATGATAAGTTCTGTATTGAATTGTCGCTGAACTCCGAGACCTTGACATGTTTTGCAGGCACCAAGCGGTGAGTTGAATGAAAAGACGCGCGGTGAGAGTTCCGGCATGAAGGCCCCGTGTTCGGCACATGCAAAGTCCTCTGACCAAGCGATGGTCTGTCCGGCTTCCGTCTCCATTGAGTTTGAATTGTCACTCAATTCCTCGGGGTTTTTAGGTGCCTCGAGGCTCTCTACGGCCAGCGTCCCTCCACCCAAGCGGATGGCAGATTCAACCGCTTCAGTCAACCGTTGCTTGCGGTCTTTCGTGCAACGAAGACGGTCAATCCTTACATCGATATCGTGACGGAAGTTTTTGTCAAGTGTCGGAGCTGATTCAAACTCCGTTTCGTGGCCGTTGACCCTTCCATGGAGGTATCCTTGCTCAACAAGTTGTTTGAATAAATCTGCATGCGTTCCTTTTCTCGCCCTAACTGCAGGACTCCATATTGCCACAGCATGCCCTTCCATACGCCAAAAAATGTCGTCAACAATTTCCTGGACGGTCCGGCGTGCAACTTCTTTTCCACATTTTGGACAGTGGGGTTTACCGATGCGAGCCCATAAGAGTCTGAAATAATCTTGGATTTCGGTCACGGTGGCAACCGTTGACCTTGGGTTGTGACTTCCTTGTTTTTGGTCGATTGAAATTGCTGGTGAAAGCCCTTCAATTGTATCACAGTCAGCTTTCTTCATCTGCCCGATAAACTGTCGGGCATAAGAGGAGAGGCTCTCTACATAACGGCGCTGGCCCTCTGCGTATAGCGTATCAAATGCAAGGCTGGATTTTCCAGATCCAGATACGCCTGAAATGACGACGAATTGGCCCTTTGGAAGGTTGACCGAGACGTCTTTGAGATTGTGGGTTCGCGCCCCGCGAACCTCAATCCAACCTTCATCTCCTGGTTGTGACATGCCACCCCTCTCCTTTACGGGGTAGCCAACAGTTCTTCAAGTCCTGCTTTTTTACACCCGGAGAATCTTGGGGCTTCGGGAGTCAAATGACATTAGAGAGTGGATGGATTGTTTTTTGGAAGAAAAGTGGGGGGTGGTGGGGCTTCAAAACGAACGGGGTCGTCAGTTCCCGGATGTAAGAATTCCAAGGCATGAGCGTGAAGCATGACGCGTCGATGGGGGTTGGTTTGGGCGCCATGCAATGTATCTCCAACGATTGGTGTTTGAAGAAATTGCATGGCCATGCGAATTTGATGTCGTCGGCCGGTTTCAATTTCAACTTCCATCAAAGCATGGTCTTCTGTTCGCTCTACAATATGATAATGGGAAATCGCTTCCTTTCCTTTTGGATGCTTTGAGTTAACGGCTTTGACATTGAGAAATTTATCTTCCATAAGCCATGTATTCACCGTGTCTGCATCGTTTTCGGGAATGCCTTCAACCAAGGCGAGATAAATCCGATGAACTTGTCGTTGGGTGAATTGTTCTTGGAGGTACGTCTTAGCTGCCCTATTCTTTGCTAAAACCATGACTCCGGAGGTCTCTTTGTCAAGCCGGTGTACGATGAAGCACCACGCCTTGGGATTTGAAAATTTAAGATAATCCACGCCCCGTGAATGAAGGGTGTCGATCTCCAAACGGTCGGTTGCAACTGAAAGAAGATGGGTGGGTTTGTTAACAACAAGGAGGTCGTCATCTTCAAAGAGAATCTCGATATCGATGGGGTTCTTAACGGTCGGTGGAGGTGTTTTGTCAAATGCTTCTGGGCGATCCAAAACCGTGACCTTTGACCCAGATTCTACAGGGTGCTTTGCTCTATGTTCAACTTCTCCATCAACAGTAATTCTACCTTGAGTGAGCATCTTGCGCAGCTTAGAGCCGCTTGATGAAGGATACAAAGAACGTAACACATCAAGGAGCGGGGTTGGTTCATTCACATCAACATTCACAGTTCCACCTCACAAAACCAAAACATCGATTGATTGTCCAATCTCACCCGATTGGCCCGGTTGTAGTAAGGTCAATCCATCTGCACTTGCAAGGCTCTCGAGATTTCCTGAACCTTGGTGGCGCGGTTGGTAAGCCTCTACGCCTTGGTCCGAGAAATGAAGTTGAACTCGTCGTAGAGTGACACAATCTTGAGTAGATTTGACGCGATCTCGTAAAATTGCTTTCAAGCGTAATTCAGCTGGTTCTGATGTATGAAAACAATGGCGGAGGTACGGTGCAACAAGCATTCGGAATACAACATGGCTGGATACGGGGTTTCCTGGGAGGCCGAACAATGGCGTTTCATTCCATAGGCCAAATAATGGCGGGGAGCCGGGTCGGATTTTCATTCTCCAAAAGTGCAATTCTCCTTCTTCCTCCATGATTTTTCTTACAAAATCATACTCCCCCATGGAAACGCCTCCAGAGGTTAGGATCATGTCGCATTCGCCTGAAGCCCGTGTGAGCGTTTCACGTAATGCGTCCATTGTATCATTGACCGCTTCATAGCGATGGGGTTCATGTCCCATCCAGCGAACCAATCCTGAGAGTCCATATGAATTGGATTCGTATATCTCTCCTCGTTGAAGTTCATTTCCGGGTTGTTTCAATTCATCGCCTGTTGAAACAATGGCGATGCGTAGGGGTTGGAAGACGGGGACTGTTGGGTGTCCCATCGTAGCACACAATCCCACTCTCGATGGTGTGAGTTTTGTCCCCTTCACGAGTGCAACGCTTTCTTTCTTGAGGTTCTCCCCTTGCTTGCGAACAAAATGAGGTTTTGGTGCCTCAAGAAATGTGACGGTGTTGAGGTTGTTATCCAACGTACACTTTTCAATCTGGAGAATTGAGTCCGCTCCTTTGGGAAGAGGTGCGCCCGTCATAATCCTGTAGGCTTTGTTATGTTCAAGAACTCGTTCTTCGCCTTCGGGTGCCGCGGCTACGATGCCTTGTATTGGTAGGGTGAGAGGGTATGTCGCCTGGGGGTTATATTTGCAGGCGAATCCATCCATACTGGAATTATCAAAAGGTGGGTCGTCCACTCTACTTACCAAATCAATTGCAAGAGTGCGCCCATGACATCGGTCCAATTCTACTTCTTCTTGATGAAGGGATATCGGCGTTCGTTTGACGATTTCAAGCGCTTCTTGAACGGTAATGAAATACGGAACATCCTCCATATATCGCTCCACTCGTTGCTCATGTTTGAGGATGTGGGTAACGGTAGAATGATGGTGGGGGTTTCAATCCACGAACATGGTTGATGGGGGGGCGGTCCGAGAAGCCATCTTAACAACCCTGCTAACCAGCGGCACTGCAACGGTATTTGCAACGTTGATTGGGGTTCCGCTTGGGGCGTGGTGTTCGACAAAGTCTTCGCGGTTTTTTGAGAAGTTACAAGTGATGATTACGGCACTTTATGGGCTACCGCCCGTCGTGGTAGGTGTTTTTGTCTACGCATTGTTTTCAAAGTCTGGTTCGCTTGGCTCGCTGGATTTATTGTTCACGGTTGAAGCCATGATCTTCGCACAAGTCTGCCTGATTTTACCTCTTATTTGGGGAGGTTCTTGGTCTGCATTTAACAAAACGGCAAAACGCTACAGTGACACTTTCAATACGCTTGGAGCGACACCGAAACAACGATTGTCGTTGGAAATTGGTTTGGCTCGAAATGGCGTTTATCATGCCATTGTCATCGGCTTTGGGCGAGCAATTGCTGAAGTTGGAGCCGTTATTATGGTTGGAGGAAATATCGCTGGAAAGACGCGGGTGATGACGACGAGTATTGTGCTTGAAACCTCGAAGGGGAACATGGACCAGGCTGCACTTCTCGGTGGTTTACTTCTGCTGTTTTCCCTAACTGTAGTTGGAATTGCATCGTTGGTTCAACGTCCAACTGCTCGAAATATCCCTCCACTGAGAGGTGATGTTCCTCCATCCTTGCACCCATATGATGGGCCGAGTGAACGGTCGGTTTCGGTCGTAAAGGGGCAAACCGAAATTCTAGAACCAATGTGCATTGAGTTGCAGGCTGGAACCATTACTGTTGTCTTAGGTGAATCTGGTTCCGGAAAAACATCGTTGTTACGAGCTCTTGCGGGGTTGGAGGGGTCGCCAACAAAATGTGGGCATCATGAATGTGTTTATGTTCCTCAAAAACCACTCCCATTAACCACTTCAATCGGCAGAGAATTGAATCTAGCGTCACATCTTTCTGAAAAAGTAGAGGTTGCAAGCCAATATTTTTCAAATGTATTTTCACTCAAACATGAGGTTGCTCATGCACCAGAGTTGCTTTCGGGTGGGGAGTTGCAACGCTTGATTCTCTCACGCCAACTCGGGTTTGCACCCAAACTTCTGCTTCTGGATGAATGTACTGCAAACTTGGGTTCGGCTCACGTTAAAGCGATTGAAGAAGAATTATTACGGCACAAAAATGAGGGGGTTTGTATTGTATTAGCTACCCATAATGTCCTTCAAGCAAAGCGTTTGGGTGATTCGTTGATTATCTTGAGTGGGGGGCGACGGATAGAGGAAGATGGTCCAGAAGCCCAATCTCTTTTGGCTGGTGAATGGTCGGGTTAATCGAGTTCATTGATTGGATAGAATACAGATTTTTGATTGATGGTATAATTGTCAATGATCAATTGCCCATCGGTGAGAAGGTAATCCAGGAAATCGTTGCTGGCCGTTTCATCCATTTCAGATACTAAGAGAAAGGAGTAGGGGTTGAAGAGTATTTGGTCCGAAAATTCAGTTCGTTCAAGGCTTGTTTGGTCGTCAAAATTCAAGGCTGTGCCGCGGTCAGACAGTGTGGCGCATGACTTCTCGTCTGCCATGTTAATGGCCGCCCCCATGCCTTGGCCTATGGAGTAATACCAATCTCCTTCTGGCCGGTAACCATTTGCGTCTTCAATCATCGAGAGGTTTTTGGTTTGGTTAAGGTGCCTCCATATGCTCTGTTCTTTGTGGTGTGTTCCTGAAAAATCACCTCTTGAGATAAAACATGTTTCGTTTTCATAAATTGACTCAAATGCATCGAAAATAGAAGTTGATTCGATATTTGGGGAGAGCAATACAAACCGATTCCAAGTGATTGTTGTCCTCTTGTAACCGTAGCCTTGGTCGACAAAGGATGCTTCCAATTCTGGGGCGTGAACAATGAGGGCGTCCACATCCTTATTTTCACCCAAGACAAGTGCTGCTCCTGTGCCTACTGAAACATATTCAACAGTGAATGAAGATGATGACTCATAATCTTCAATGAGTATGTCCAAAAGTCCTGAGTCTCGCATTGAAGTTGTTGTAGCAAGTCGTAAGGTCGTCTTATCATCATCTTCTGAAGCCAAACATCCCGAGAAAAGGGATGTAAGAAGTAGGAAGGTAAGAAAAAGAGGCTTGTGCCTCATCTTAATCGAACTTCATTACATTGCCGCATTCTGGATAGCTGCAGGTAACGCTGTATTTCGAGCGTTTTGGTTTGGGAATTTTAAGCATTGAACCGCACGAGTCGCATTGAATTTTGAGAGTTTCAGGTGCTTGGGGTGCTGTTGGCTCTCCCAATGTTCGCCCTACATCTTGTGACCAGCCCAAGGAATCGGAATACTTGTCTGCTTTCACATTCAGTTTCTTCTGCTTCAAAGAAAGACGCATCTTACGCTTGCGCTTCCCCTTCTTTTTTCCTGGTGGAGTCTTTGCCGCCATGGGTATCATGCACCGCTGAGCGTTGATGTATTCAATGACTTCGCTTGGTTGATATAGGTCAGACGGTTGTGATTCCAATTAACAGATGCTGTTTTTGCCCTTTGAAGGCCATTTTAACTGACAAACTACACGTTCTTGGATAAGGGTTGGATAGAAGGTTGTTGGAACGAATTGAGGCAAATGATTGGAACCGGCGCATCATGACGGCTGAATTTTTCAAATTCAGTGCTTTGGGTCTGTTCAATTCTGCTTTCGCTTGGATCTTGTACGAGGTTCTCTACAGAATAGACCTCTGGCCCGAACATAGGGCCGTTGCAGCCTGGAGTGTTTCCTGTACAATTGGGATGATTCAGGCGCATTACGTCCACTACAAATTCACCTTCGATTCGGATTTCCCCTACGGACAAAGCCTGTATCGTGCAGTGGTGGTGTATGCTAGCCAATTATTGGTGACGACCTGTTTGACCTACGTTATGGTTGAGCACTACTTTATTGATCACAGAATAAGTTGGCTCGTGAATACATGCATCTTTGGTTTCTTCAATTTTTTATTGATCAGATGGATTGCCTTTCCACCAGAATACGATACAAAGCGTACCGACCAGAATACTTAGTTCTCAATGTTGTAGGATTCACCGTTCTTTGGCTCGTGCACAATGTGTCCCTGCTCTTGAAGTGCTTTGACCAAAGGGGGGCGGGCATGATTTGGATCAGTATGATAGACTACGACGTGTTTTGCTTCACAGTTTTTGGCAAAATCTAAGATTTCTTTATGCCCTGCATGAGTAGAGAATGAAAATTGCTTCCATTCTAAGTCTATTTCTGCAGGCCTGCCGTATATCTCAATGCGCCCGGTATCCATAAGCGACCGTCCGCCGGTATCTTTGGCTTGATATCCGGTGAAGAAAATTGCATTTCGGGGATCTTCTCTTAGACGATTTAGATACCATAGGGCTGGCCCTCCTGAAAGCATTCCTGAAGTGCTAACAATAACATCTCCAGCCAATGCCTTCTTTTTATCCGATTTGCTTCCAACACGCTTCACCCATCGCCAAGCACGTTCCAATTCGTTGGAGTCTCGTAAAAAATTCCCGTGTTCCAAATGAATCTTAGCTACGCGTTTTCCCATTCCATCAACATGAACGTCGAGATGTGGAAGATGACGGTGGAGGAGCATGACAACATCTTGAGTTCTGCCGTTTGCGAATGCAGGAATAAGAACGGTTCCGCCTCGTTGTACCACCTCAGTCACGGATGCAATGAACCGTTGAACTTCTTCTTCAGAAGGTGGGTGTTCTCGACCTCCATAAGTCCCTTCAACAAAAAGAATGTCTGCTTTCATTGGCTCTGCTCCCTTGACTAAAGGGGAGTCTCGTGTGTCAAAATCACCTGTCAAAAGAATGCGGTGTTTTGGAGTTTCAATTTCCAACATGGCAGCACCTGGTATGTGTCCAGCTCGTCGCAGTGTAAGCGTCCAAGAATGATGTTTCCATGGCTCATCAAATTCATGAACATGCCAAGAAGCCAAAGCAGTATCAATATCACGTTTATCCCATGCCAAAGGATACTTTTCAATCGAACTCACTTTGTAACAATCCCTCCACATCATATCAGAAATATGTGCGGTAAGAGGTGTTCCATGGAGGCGGGTTTGATGATTTGCGCACAACCATGGCGCCATTCCAAGATGATCGATATGAGAATGAGTAATGATTGCATCATGAACAAGAGGTGCTTCTGAAGGATAACGTGGAGGAGTTGTTGGAGCAAGGCCATAATCCAGTAAAAGTCGTACACCTTCATGATCTTCCAATACTATCCCAACATTTCCTACTTCATCACCACCTCCAAGGTAATGAAAGCGAAAACCGTCCTCTGGGGGATGTTCAGGATAACTTGTTGTTCGCCCTGGTGAGTAGAAGACCATGGTGAGCCCTTGAGGTCATTTTTGATAAGATGTAGGGAGGCACCCCTTAATTTCCTGTGGAGTTATTTTCAGTACTTTCAAGATTATTTTCTCATTGATTTTTACCACTATGTTGATTAACTTCTCGCGACCAATCTCAACGGGTTTTCTTCGTATTCGATTTCTCTCTTCTCTTTCTTCGTATTCTCCAGAACAATGAAAAGTATTCCAGTGGAAACGAGGGGGTGATCGTATGGTGTATTGTTTTTCATTGAATATTCAATATTATGTAACCACTGGAAGACGAAGAGTCCTTGAATCAAGTCCACTTCCACAGGTTATGGGACGAGAGACCGATAAGGAATTCTTCGTCCGTGAAGATCGTTGTTTCGGGTGCGGAGCTTGTATTGCATTATGTCCAGTGAATGTACTCACATTGAATGAACGTATGATCTATGTCGATGAACCAAATTGTACTCATTGCAAATTGTGTATCCCCTCCTGTCCAGTATTTGCATTAGAACTCGTTGCAGTTGATTGATATGAATATAGGAATTGTTGGTGGTAGCCTTCAAGGAATTTTAATTTCCTTATATCTTGCACCAGAACATAATGTAACGTTGTTTGAATTGGATGCAGAGATAGGCACTCCGGCCTGGCATCCAGGTTATATTATCGATACAACTCTTCTCGAACCATTCCTAACCAAAGAACAACGTACCTTTCTCTTAATGAAAAAAAATCCTTCAGGTTGGGGAATGAGATGGGAATGGTTGATGAAACACTTCACTATTCTCGCAGCGCAAAAAGGTGTCCATCTACGAACACGAACCCGAATTTGTCAAACGACTCAAGATGGTGCGATAACGATCGTTGAAACATCAACTAACGAAACTTCCCAACCTACTGTCTTTCCTTTTCACCACCTCATTAATACCCAAATTCCAACACAGAAACCTGGTGGTCTTCAACACACGATTGGAGAGGGGCATTGCATCGATTTTCCATTTCCTGAAACGGTACCATGGTTTGGTGGAATCATAAGTGCAAATCATCTCCCTCCTACTTTACCAAACTCACCCTCTCTTCTCCTACATCGGGACGACAATCTTGTTGAATTATGGTGGAATAATATGAATTATTGGAAGCCACCCAAAGGTTACCTTGAAGAAATGAGAACGAATTTACCTAACGATGTACTTCATACTTCTTTTGATTCACTTCATAACCAAACTCTTGACTTCATTGAAACGAGGCTTAGAACCGCACATTTAGTGTAGCCCCCAACACCACTTTGATAGGTGACGGTTGCTCCGGCAGGTTTGCAGACATCTTGATGTTGAAGGGGGAGGGTGAAAAAATGGTAGCACATCCAATGGCAGAATTACGGAAGAAACTTCAAGAAAAAGGCCTTCTTGAGAAACCTACTGCAAAATCTTGGATGAAGATCATTTCACTCCTAACTATCCTGGCATTCCTCTATACCGTCCACATTTACCTACCGCTTAAGTGGGGCCTTCTCCTCCTCCCTCTCACAGCTCTTTTCACGACTACAGTTGCTATGATTGGCCACGAAGGCGTTCATTCTTCAGCATGCAAATCAAAACTTGGAAATGTATCTATTGCAGCAGTTGCATTCCCTCTTTTTTCTGGTCTTTCAATGGAGTATTGGCGTGAAAAGCACAACGTCAAACACCACTCTCAACCAAACGTCATCAACAAAGACCCCGACATTCATTCTTGGCCTCTTACTTTCTCAAAGGAAGAATACGATTCAAGCGGGCCAATTCGAAGGTTCTTTCAACGCTACATTCAAGCCTACTTTTTCTGGCCAATATCTCTTCTCGTTGGACATTTAATGCGGTGGGACGGAATAAAATACGTTATTACCCGCCCGTTTAAGAAAAAGCGAAATCGTTTTTCCAAAATATGGATGCTTGACACATCCCTTATCCTCGTTCATTTCTTCTTGTGGTTAGCCCTACCAATTCTTCTTGGACTATCCTGGCAAATAACCTTCGGGTTTTACATTCTTCTTTGGAGTTTTGTCGGAACATTCCTCACAGCCATTTTCATCGTTGGCCATGCAGGAAGGCCGATCGTCTCGGAATATGATGAAAACTGGAGACTTCAGATTGAAACAGGACGACGTATCAAAATGAGCCGATTTGGCTCATTCTTCTTCGTTGGACTTGATTATCAAATTGAACATCATCTCCTCCCCGCCCTTTCCCACTTCAACCTCCCCACCGCAGCTCCAATTGTGAAAGAGTATGCGGAAGAACGAGGATGGGAGTATGAAGAAGTTGGGTTCTTTAGAGCATTATGGCGTTCTACCGTAGCCCTTCATACAGCATGGAAAACACCCGCCATCGTTATCGATGGAAGCAACGAAGCTCATGCAAACATGATTGAGGATTTTGTTGATACAGACACACTCAAAATAGACGGTTAATCTCATGAAGGACCACCCACAGGTCCATCCATGACAACTACCAAACTCTATCTCGAGAGTATTGATGCGGGTTATTACCAAAACTTCCACGCTAAAATTATTGGCGTCTCAGAGACCTCAGTCGTTCTTGACCGAACGCTATTTTATCCTCTGGGCGGCGGACAACATTGGGATACAGGGACGCTCAATGGGCCAAACGGACCACTTTCAGTAACCGAAGTACGGGGTAGAGGAGACGTTGAACATACCGTCCAAGAAGGCCACCAGCTAAGCATTGGTGACGAAGTCCAGGGCAGCATTGATTGGGACCTCCGATATGCACGAATGCGAATGCATACGGCACAACATCTCGTGAGTGGCCTCGTTTACGAAATGTTTGACGGTGCCCGAACGGTCGGGAATCAACTGCATGCCGACCGCTCCAGAATTGATTTCAATCCCATTTCATTTGATGAACCGATGCTGGAAAGCATGACAAATGCCGTTAACCAAACTATTGACAAAGGCCTTGAAGTTACAGACTCGATTATGACCAGAGAACAGATCAACAGTATGATGCCGCCAGAACGCACCAATATGGACCTCCTCCCTGCATCAGTAACCGACTTACGAGTTGTTAGTATTGGAAACCAAATCGACATGTGCCCCTG
>PBTH01000016.1 GCA_002726495.1 Methanobacteriota archaeon
GGGCATCAAGCGGATTCTGCTGCCTGCATCAATGTTCATCTCGGCCACATCAGCGGTACTGACGAGTTGGTCGTTCACGAACACCCAGGTGCCAGGGGCAGCCTGTGCTTTCTCAGCGATTTGTTCTTGGGTCATCTGAACCACACTGTGGCCGGACTTGTCTGCGATTTCTACTTCAAATGTATCATCCATGGTATTCACCTTTGAGAGGAAGAATGTTCAACCCCATATAAACCTCGGAACAATATGAGAATTGTTTGTGGCATGGTCTGATTCAACCTCGGAGAAGTTGAATGCATTAACCGGATATAAAGCCTTAAATTTTGAGATTCGCTTGACGGCTCAAAAGATGGATGTGCATGCTGTGCTCCAGGATGGCAGCGTTGCCCCAAGCTTGATCGAAATCTGCTCCAACAGCGTATGCCCCGTTACCGCGTACAACAACACAACGCATGTTTCCTTGTTTGAGTGCTTCTGCGACCTGGCGAAGATAATCTTCTGGTTGGTCCTCATCGGGGTCAACCACGATGATTTTACCAATGTGGCGTTTTCCGATTTCGTCAATTGGGTTAAGCAGTACGAGGTCTTTTTCACAACTGGCTGCGGTAGTATGTGGTCCATGCATATGAATCACTGCCGCCGGCCCACCGGTTACCATTGCAACTGACGCAAGAACCACTTCCATAACGTGCCAGTCAGAAGGAGCGCCCCGGGGAGAAGTCCCGCCAAGTTGCCCGGCACACAAACTGCGCTCATTCATCCGTGGTAGCATGGTCATGTGACGACTTGAAACCATGATGTTGGGCTGGTCGGGAGAAATCATAGCCAAACTTCCCATCGTTGCCCGAATCAAATGTTCGCGGTCAAGTTGTCGCCCCAGTCTCACGAAGTCCGAAACAATATGAGCAGGGATGACGATGTTGTCCTCGACAAGCGGGGGCATTGGAGGTTGTTCCAAGTCTTCTATCACTTCTGCTGCTCCGATAACGGACTGACGTAGACGGGCATTTTCCATGTGAAGGCGTTCAAGTTCAGCTTCTTTTTCAGCCAATGCATTGAGCATGGCTTCCGAAGGGCCTGGAGATGTGTCTGTTGGCTCGGACTCCTCATCGTCTTCTTTGACTGGAGGTTGTTCTTCAACAGGAGGTTCCTCCTCTTCAGTAGGTGGCTGTTGTTCCTCTTCTTCCTTAACTTCAGGCTCGGGTTCTTCCGGTGATTTAGATTCTGCAAGCGGCTCCTCGGGCGCTTCTTTCTCTTGGTCACTCTCGGCATCGGATGATTCGCTCTCTGTAGATTCCTCAGATGCTTCTTCTGAAACATCTTCCGAGTTGTTTGATTTCGCAGGTGGGTCGCTTGGAGGGCCTGAAGGTGGACCGGAGGGTGGGCCGCTTGGAGGGCCTGAAGGTGGGCCGCTTGGTGGGCCTGAAGGTGGACCGGAGGGTGGGCCGCTTGGTGGGCCTGAAGGTGGACCGGAGGGTGGGCCGCTTGCAGCCTCTTCTGCACCTGCCTCTTCCTCTGTGGATTCGGTTTCGGGGTCTTCTGATGCTTCATCCGACGTATCGGTTTGCGGGACCTCTTCTTCCGCAGGGGCTTCTTCGGGTGGTTTTTCCAGGCTTGAGATGTCTCCAAATGCGCCGCCAAGCATGTTTTCCAATTGGTTGTTTTCAGCTTCTTCTCGGGCCATTTCTGCTGATGTTTTCGGTTTCGCCATGGTAGCCCCCATTTCATCCACATGGAGCGGCTTAAATAGCGGTTGCGCCCCCGACAGGCTGAAACTGCCCGCTTGGTGTAGAGGTTATCATGCAGGATTGTCATTCCTGCGACCCGGGTTCAATTCCCGGAGTGGGCGCCTCACTCGCTCTCTAACAGGCCACCGTATGTCTTTTCATCCTGCTTGATTCGCGTTGCAGGCAGAAAATACCACATCAAAGGGAGGACAAGTAATGAGTCTAAATTCTGGCCGAGTTCAATATTGAACGTGGATTCAAACGCAACGAAGGATTTTGCTTCCGTACTGTTTTCGGCCGGCGGCTCTGCGATAACTCCGTCTCGGTCATCCTCATCTAAGAGACCAAGATCATATCCTGAAAAGTCCGCTTGGAGTTCAAAACCAAGCCATATCGGCCTTATTTGGACGTTCTCTTCAGAATGGGCGAAGGATTGTGTTTCTATTTCCGCGCCGGGAGTTCCTTCCGTGGCTGAGCCTCCTCCTTCACCTTCATTGTCGCCGCCGTCGTCTCCACCCCCAAGGCTTGCAACGTATGCAATCGGAAACATCGAGAAGGCGATAAGTGTCATCGCAAAAGCGAAGACACGCAAATAATGACGCCATTTCCACGGCACCATCATCACAAGCTCACTTAATACCAAAAGAACGAGGGAGACTTTTATCCAATTACGGCCTATTTTGAGCCAGTCGCGGTCGCTTCCTCCTGAATCTTCGTCGGAGTCGGTCTGGCTCTGACCATCGTCCCCGGTTGTGTTAACCGGCATTCTCGCTGTATCGTCTCGTTGCAGCGTGTAAAGGAAAAAGGCGGTCGCTCTTTCAATACGGACGTCGATGAGTGTTTGTTCATTGTCAATGGCTACGAGTGAATGAAACTCTGTGGGCGCAGGCCTTCCTTCAGTGTAAGATGCTTCAACCGATGCCACCAGCCATGCAGAAATAAACACATGAACGGCCAGAAGGGCCGTAATCGCAAGGCGTACGCCCCCGGCACCAGCAAAAGGACGCGGTCGAGGTGGCTTCACAGCCACACCCTACACCTCGTGCTTATTGAGTCACTCGTTGTCTTCACGACGGTTGGTTTTGCCTGCAAATGCCGCAATACCGACCATTGCAAGGACGCTCAACGGCGACAAGAACGGAAGGAGTCCTCCGTCTTCTGCAACTTCTACAGCAGTATCTGGCTCATCGGTAGTACCACCATCGGCGCCGCCGTCGGTAGTTCCATCGCCCAGATTCAAAGTCGATGTATCTACACCGGCTTGTTCCAATGCATCTTCAAGAGCTGTGAGGTCGTGATCTTCAATGTCAACGATATCGTCGAGGTCTTCAAAGTCAGCCATTGTTGTTTGAGCGGACTGAGCAGATGCGCCAGTCAAGTAACGAATGGACATGAAGTTCATTGGAAGGTCTTGGCTGTAACCAGTGGTTTCAGGGCCTGCGATGACATACTTATCTCCGTCCTCGTCCATTGCATAGAGCCCCACGCCGATGATGGTTGCGTGCTCGGTGCTCCAAAGTGGAGCCCACATGCCGTCGGTGTATGGGAACTCGGGGACTTCGTTTTCAGCCAAATCCTCAAAGGTTTCAGCGAGGTTTTCACCAAAGCCCTCCATCACGTTTTGAAGGCCAGAATCGGCAATTGCTTCAAAAATCGTGACGATGCGGTCGCTTGGCTCACCCTCTGTGGAGACTTCTTCGCAACGATACTCTTCTGTATAGGCCTCAGTTTCACCGGGGGCAACAAGGCCAAAGGTGATACAGTAATCGCCTTCTGTGGAAACATCAAATGTACCGTCAAGATAGCTTGATGAACTGCCTTGTTCGAGTGAGAATGTTTGAGTTTGCATGGCTTGTTCTTGGCCTTGGCCGTCAAATTCATCTGCATCGGCAACAGCAAACAATTCTACTACGAGTTCAACATCTGACTCTTGATCTTCATAATGATACACCCGCGCATCATACTGTAACTCCATACTTTCGCCGTAGACGTCCATATGAGACATCTCGGGCCCGTGCCAATAATCCCTGCACATAGTAGGTTGTTGATAGACCGAGTTGCCGTTAAGCATGATGTTACCATCATTGCACAACACGTTTTCACCGAAATTAAAGGCTGGTCCTGTCATGTCATCTTCCCCATAACTGAACCCATCTCGCTCGTTGTCGCCACTTGGAGCAATGTCGCATACACCATTCCACTCATATCCGCCTCCACAAATTGTCTTTGTATCGTTGTGATACAAGATGTTTGAATCCATAGATAGTGTTGCATCAATGTAATAAATTTCGTTTGTGTCTCGCTCGTCCGAGCCGTCGCCGCAATCGGTGTTGCCGTCATTGATGTCGCTCCACTCCACCGTATCGCCATTTTCGCAGGTGTAAACTTCCCAAGCATCTTCATCAGAGCCGTCTGCACAATCATCTTGGTCGTTTGAAACGTCGGCCCACAAAATTGTACCTCCATCATCACAAGTGAACATTCTGTCAGTGAACGAAAGGTCATCAGCATACACAGAGCCACTAATCATGTGAACAGGTTCTCCGGTGTTCCAGTCATCATAGGTCTGGTAAGAGGTACCCAACGTCATCTCATCTGAACCATCGTAGCAATTTTCGTTTCCGTTGTTGACATACCAATAGTTAATCCATTGGCCACTGTCACATTGGAACATGCCTTCGTATGGGTCCCAATCATCGTCAGTATTAGTTTCTGCGAGATTGCTTGCCCATTCGTTAAGGAAGGTGTCAACGATTGAATCCTCGAAGCTTGCTTCAAGGTCGTCTGCAATTTCTTCTCCGAATGCAAGTGATGCTTGGCCCAGAACGTTGCCCATCATCATGAACATGATTGGGTTGCCTGGAGGGCAGTCAACACAGGCAATCGCGTCAACGGTCTCGCCGTTTCCGAGGCTGACCTCAAAGTCGTTTCCGTTCATGTCCGCTTCCATTTCGAAATTCGCTGCACCATCAAAATCTCCGTCGTAGATGCCGGATTGCGTGAAAGCGTCGGAAACCGTCAAATCAAATTCTCCTGAATCCAAGCCAAACTCTTCGGTTGGAAGTCCTGTGAAGTAAATTTCGTAATCTGCAGAACCGGTGTAAGTTCCCGCTACGTCTCCACAAACATCCCAGACTTCGGTACTGTACCATTCGTCCCAAACTCCGACATCGTCTGCATCATCGGTGCAGCGCCACTCAGTTTCCTCGTTTTGTGATGCTTCAATGTAGATTGGGCTTTGGCTTCCAAGTCGCCACACGGCGTCGGTTGACTCCATGCTGTAACCAAAGTTGATCCCTGTTGCAAAGTCAACAGCAAGTTCTTCGCCGCCGCCTTCCAAGGCGATGTCAACATCAAGGGACATATCCGCGCCAACGGTCATGTCAATGTCCATGTCTGCACCAATGAGTTTGTATTCGTCGGTAAGATACTCTGTATACAGGATGTCCACGGTGAGGACGTTTTCAAACTGGGTGATGACATCAATGTCGATTGAGGTTGGATCTCCGCCGAACGATGCGGCCTCATTCCAATCGGTGAGGAGGACGCCGTCAAAGAGAACTCCGTGTCGTAGAACGACGTCGCTGGTTCGGCTCCATACCTGGACATCGTCTCCGTTTCCGTCTTGAATGGTTTGCATGGTGATGTCTTCTGTTTGGTGAACATAGACGTTGGTAGACCCTGTTGTCAATTGCCCAAGGTCCAAATTGAACCCTGCGCTATCTGCATCTTCCATAATTTCAGTAAGCAACTCATCAATCTGAAGGCCGCTGATGTTGGAGAAGTCGTCGTCAAGACTTTGCCAGTCGTATTCTACGCCATAGTAGAATTCTGATGGAGAAGTGGGTTGTGCTTGGACCATGGTAAGGGGCGCCAATGCAGTCAACAAAAGGAGGGTCACAAGTAGGCCAGATTGGGTGCGTCGTTCAACAGACATTGCATAGGCGTGCATTTTTGTCCATATTAACTCTATTGTTTCGCAAATCAGCCACTCTTCGTCATTTTTTCCGGCGTTCAAGACACACTCGAACGAAATTTTCAAACATTTCTTTTCCGAATTCTGAGTCGTTTACCTCTGGATGAAACTGAAGGCCGAAACGATCGCCGTTTCGGCTCTCCATTCCTTGAACCTTGCAAGAGGGACTGCTGGCTGTGATGAAGAATCCCTCGGGCACTTCGTGGACCTCGTCGTTATGGGATTCCCAAACCGTTTGTGTTTCGTTGGTGCCTGCAAAAATCGTGCCGCCGCCGTTGACAAGGTTAATTTCCATGGCGCCAAACTCAGGCTTTGGGGACTCCCGGGCATCTCCACCATAATGGCGGGCCATGAATTGGTGGCCAGCACATATCCCTAAAATGGGGATGTCCAGCTCCAAGAATGCTCCACAATTGCCCAATTCTCCAGTCAACCCAACTCGTGCCGCCCCTCCCGAAAGAATGAGGCCGTCAAGGTCTCTGATCTCGCTTACAGGCGTGGTATTATCGATAATTTTGGTATCCACCTTAAGGTAGCGCAACATGCGCCATTCCCGATGCGTCCATTGGCCCCCGTTGTCGACGACATCAATGACAAGAGGTTGTTCGGACATCGCTTTCACCTTGCTTTCGTGCGGTAGAGGGACGACCATGAACATGCCGATGCTTCTGGAACCTCAATAGCAGGAAATACACCTGTTGAAGAAACATTTTGGCGGGACCTTTTAGGGCGCCCCGCGGGAGTGATAAACACAAATGATTTCAGCGGTGAGAGTGAACCGTCACTTTGCCACAAACACGGCACCAGACTTTCGTTCCGTCCTTGCGGGGCGTTACGCCTGCGATGTCAATACTCGCTCCGCATTCGCACTTCACGATGTTGTCCATGGCTGTCCGAGGTGGGCGGGCTTCATGAAGTGAACGCTTCGTTCAGATTGTTAAATGGCATTCAAAGGCAACAAAGCACTTGGTACTTGAGAACCCTTTGATCTCCGAAAGCTCAACTCCGATGTTGCGGGCGGCGTGTTTCTCTAATAGGGCGCGAAGTGCATTCCGATCTGTATCGATGAACGCTCGCTCGCGAATAGCCCATCCACGAATCATCACTGGTACTCCTTTTCTCAGGAGTGGGAACATACTTGGAAGATGTTCAAAACTATCGTGCGGGAGATTCACCAATACGACGTCGGCTTGAGCGCACAATTCAGGGCGTCCTTTCCAATCGAGCGCATCCATGCAAACAACCTCGATATTGGAAAGGGGGCCATCGGTCCGTTTCCGGCTCCATTGTTCTAAATTCAATCGCAGCAAGTCAACGGCGTCAGGATTGAGGTCTCCTGCGAGGCATCCATTGAGCAGCCCTGGCTCTGAAAATAATGTTGAGAAGGCGGGCCCAACACCTGCATAGGGGTCGGCAACAACCAAGGGTTGATTGCGTAATGACCTCAATTCTTTAAGGGATTCAAGCGTCCTATTGCGCTCGTTTGAGAGTCGTGATGAAAAGTAAACCTTGCCGGGGTCAACCCAGACCAAATGACCATGCTCCCTCACCCTTGTTCGGGTGTGCTTTGTCCCATCTCGGCTTCCAAGAACGGTCAATCTGCGGACGCGGAAATCGCCCTCTACTCCATCATCCGCGCACACGAGGCGTACATTTGGCAGTTGTTCAAGCATTGCTGAAGCGATCGCTGAAGTATGAATTGCAGCGCTGTCTTCGAGCTTGACAATCAGGACGTCTCCTTGTATCTCGTAAGCAGCCGGCCATGTTTCAGCCGGCAAGGCTTGCAACTGACTCGGCAACCGTTCTGTCCAATGCAAAGGCCCTCTGCCTTTGGATTCCACTTCGACATGAACAAGTCCCTTCCAGCATGGGTCAGCCTCATCGGGGGCGTCGCTACGAAGGGGAATGGCTCGAAAGGAGCCTTCCAGAGCGACGACCCCGGAGGTGCTTAGCAGCCAATTTGATGCCTTGCATAAGGCCAACCAATCTTGAGTTTCTGCACTCGGCACTCTCAAATGACGCATGGCCTTCGCTTAGGCCAAGCGAACGGGAGGTTTGAGCATGGCGGAGGGTTTTACAACATCAGAACGCCTTCCTGAGACGGGCCTTCTTCTTGTTGGAATGGGGCCAGGAAGCGTTGCTGCGATGACCCAGGAGGCGCTTGCGGCAGCATCATCTGCCACCCATCGGAGATATGAGGCATACACCGCATTGTGGCCCAAGCACGAATTAAAATCCTTAGAGAGTATTATCGGGCCGATCAAAAAAGTGATGCGCCCAGAAGTTGAACAGCCAGAGGAATTGTTTGCACTCGCATCTACTTCACTTGTGGCGCTGTTGGTTGTCGGCGACCCGCTTCAAGCAACCACTCATGTCGACCTTCAACTCCAAGCAATCGAAAGAGGGATTGAGTGCCGAGTGTTTCACGGCATCTCCGTTACNACGCTCGTTACTGGGGCNATTGGACTCTCAAATTATCGCTTCGGGCGACAAACAACCTTGACCTANCCCTACGGNGGATGGGTNGCAACCTCTCCTATGGAAACCATCGCAATGAACCAATTTACCGGNCTTCACACGCTGGCACTTTTGGACCTTGACCCAACCGGCCAAGGAACCGGGAGTCAGCAACCAATGGCACCGGAAGATGCTGTTCGTTCAATTGAAATGATGTGCAACAAAATAAGTGACGGTTTTGATGGCCGAGTGTTTGAGAATGAAAATCCGGTTGACATGCTCATGAAGTCAGCATTGACCGCCATGGTCAACACGGACATCAGCGCCATGCGAGTTATCCTATGCTCCGACATGGGGACTTCGGAACAAAACATCATCACGACGACGGTTGGTGCGCTGAGTGCGCAGCGTGGGGGTCGTTTGAATTGCCTTGTCTTCCCTGCAACGACGGGTGAAGTTGAAGAGAAAGCGGTCCTTCGTTGGACCGAGGAGTAGAGATTTATGTCGGATGAAATGTTGATTTTGCTCTCGTTTTTGCTCTTCATGGGCATCTTTGCTGGCGTTGGCCTTGCTTCAATGCGAGTAAAAAAGGACACCACTGATGACTATTTGGTAGCAGGCAGAGGGATGCATCCTGCGCTTGCGGCGCTTTCGGCGGTCAGCACTTGGAATTCCGGATACATGTTCATCGGATTTATTGGTTTTATTTTCCTAAGTGGCTATTCTGCATTGTGGATCTCTCTTGTCTCAACAATTGGCCAATTGGTGGCTTGGATTTGGCTCTACAAGTATATCCAAAAAGAAGGTCGTGAGAGGAATCTACGCTCTCTCTCTTCATTGGTTTCAAATAAAACCGGCGCACCTGAAGCGAAAATAGCTGCTGCTCTTTCCGTGTTTTTCTTGTCAATTTATGCTGCTGCGCAACTTACTGCTGGCGGCGTAGCGCTAAAATCGATGCTTGGGTGGTCTGAGATCACTGGAATTTTAATCGGTTTTGTCTTGGTGGTCGCGTATTGTTATGCTGGTGGAATTCGTGCCTCTATTTGGACCGATGCCGCGCAATCTTGTGTGATGATTGTTGGTTCAACGATTCTTTGTGTCGTCGCCCTCGGCGAGGTTGGTGGATTGTCTGGGCTGCACAATACCTTGGCCGATATCAACCCTAATATGGTCAATGTGTTTCCTTCTGGGCTTAAATTCGGCGTGACGTTATGGATTGCTGCTTTCTTCCTTGGGGGCTTGGGTGTTGCCGGTCAGCCGCAAGTAGTTTCCAGGATTATGACTCTCAAGGATGATCGTGACAGAAAACAGGCCATGGCCTGGTTCTTTGTTTGGCAAACTCCATTTATTGCACTGATGTTTTTAATCGGTCTTGCTTGTCGGGCAATATTCCCTGAAATGTTGGCTGAAGATGCTGAAACGGGGTTGCCAAAACTTGCTCAAAGCCTTAACCCGATATTGGGTGGCGTAATTTTAGCATCCATCTTTGCCGCAACAATGTCTACTGCAGACAGTCAGGTTTTGGCGTGTACGGCAGCAATTACTGATGACGTTAAGCCGGAATGGAGTCAAGACCATGGTAAAACGAAAAAGGTGACATTAGCGGTGGCTGCTTTTGCCACCAGTATTTCGTTGGTAGGTCAACAATTCCCTGGCTTCGGTGATTCCGTTTTCGCCCTCGTCGTCTTCGCAGTATACGGCCTTGGTGGAATATTTGTCCCACTAATATTGATTCGAATGATCGGTTATGAGCCAGATTCTCAACACACGATTTCGATGATGATCGCAGCACTGCTTGGAGTTTTAATTTGGACGGTGTTGGGCCTTGGAGAACACATCTTCCCTTCCGTGCCCGGCATGGGTGCAGCATTTGCAGTCCATTTCGCGTTTTGTTGGAAACGCGACCTCTCCAATCCCAATCCATTTGGTAGATACGGCGTGCCAACCCGGAAAATTTCGACAATTGGGGCTGTTATCTTGGTAGCCTTTGTTGGAGGACTGGAGGGTTCGTACCAAGTATTCGCTCCCGAATCAAGCAGCAATTCTAGCAAAATAGCCACTTATGAGGTCAGTGGAGAGCTTTCGTTCCATGAAATATCAAGTGGGTCCGAGTACATCATGGATGGCGGAGATGCGCAGATGAACATGGACATTGCAGAAACCGATGGTGGTGAATTCTCGGACCTGAACATTGTTGGCGTAAGGGCCACTCTAACCTACAGTGATGATGAACAATCTCCCGCCGGATGTGGGTCTGAAGAAGACAGTGTGTCCGGCCATTTGATGTATTCTGATTTGCATGCCACTGAAGAAGTGAATACGGGAGAGGTTGTGGAAATCTTGTGGTACAATTCCAGCATCATCGGAACAACCGTCTCGAACATGAGCGAGGCTGAGGTCATTGGAATGTTAGAGAATGAGGATTATCTCGGATTCGGGGAACATTACCTGCAGATATCTGTTAATGTCAACAAGGGCGATTGTATTGATCCTTTCAGAGAGACAAATGATGACGGGGAAGAAGTAACTTATCTGTGGGAGTTGATTTCTCTTGACTACACTCTCACCATGGTTTGAAGGTGGTTGTTTACAACTCAAATTCCATGCCCTGTTTGGCTACTTCCCAGCCCATTGAAACAACCGTTGCATAAGCACTGCTTGTCTCATCATGGAGAGGGTTGGTGTGGTTAAGATGTATGAAATAGATCTCGGGGTCGCCTTCTTTCCTATCTCCAAGCAACTCCAATGTCTCGCTAACAGGGGGGTGTGGGACGTTGTTTTGTCGTTCAGGCGGGAGTTCGTTAGCGTCCCAAAATGTTCCGTCAATCAATGCAACATCAACCTCCAATCGTTGAAACCATTCACGAATCGTTTGGCTCTGATGACGAGTCAATGTGCTGTTCCAATCGTCATGATCCGGGAGGTAGAGGAGGGAGCGATTTGGCCCTCTTACAACAAATGCATGCATGTCAGACAGCTCCGCCCTGTGAGGTACATTCACGGATTCGATGTTGAGGCCGTTTTCCGAGACAATCGTATCTCCGTGCTTGAATACCCGTTCACAGAAAACTCCTTGTTTGAGCATGAGTGCCCATTGGGGGGTTTGTTCCATCAACTGAAACATCGATGATGAAACATGGAGGTCAAGGCCTTTGGCATTCATGGTTTCTTTTCCGAGAAGACCCAAACCATCGACGTGTCCGAAATGGGCGTGCGTCAACAATATCGAGGAAAGGAGCGGGTGCTTCCAGATTGAGAGTTGCCCTGCAAGGTGGCGGGTTGTGTCAATAAGGTGCCCGTTGTTTTTCTCATCGACCACGCCAAGACTCACTGGGAATCGGTGTTCGGTCGGAGCAAGGTTGTTGCAACATGGACGTTGACACCCCGCTTGAGGGCGTCCACCATCTTGAGCAGTACCAAGAAGGGTTGCAGTGACCATGTGCTTCGGTACGTGTGCCCTTAGATAGTGCTTTTCAAAAAGAAGAGTGGGGAGAGAAGGGCTCAAACACTCAAGCCTTCCCCGTTCGTTTGGGGAGTAACATGGCGGCACCATCCAAAGTCGAATTTCCCGGCCAAAAAAAGCAACGCATGAAGATGCGGGGCACCAAACAAGCCAACGAAGCGACGGCCAAGAAGCTCGCCCGTCAACTCCACCAATTTCACGAACATCCACGCGGCCACCTCCCCGCCATGACGTTTCAGGGCAAATTGAGTTGGGGGCGCACGGACCCCGTAACAAAAACGCTCAGAGAAATTGAACGAATCATCAAGAAAAAGGACGACCTCGGTTGGCTCACAAAGCGTATGATGGCCAAACGTGGCGACCCCGTTGCAAAGGCATTCGCAGGCTCGTTACACGCATCTCACGACGAGCAATTTACGCTGGTTGGGCAATTCAACTCAAGTTCCTTTGGATCCGCCTCCTATGTTCGCAGAGGTGATGGGAAACCGGGGTATCTTGCTGGGGTTCAAAATTTCTCAAACCTTACACTTCGCATGCTCCCTTGGGAGGATCACGCGAAAAAGGGCATGTATTTCTTCAGTTGGGAAGGAGGTTTTGTCTGTACTGGCCCCAATCCAAACCCTCCAGAAGAATGGCTTGAAGATGTGTTGAAGCGTTCCCGTTTTGAAATGACCAAAACAACCATCGATGGGGTTTCGGTTTGGGTAACAGAACAACTGAATGCGAGCGATGTTGTTCAAGGAAGGGGTGGCGAGGAAGGGTTTGTCACGCTTAGATTTCGCCATGGGCCCGTTGTTGGCATTGATTTCAAATCCCTTGATTCGTTTTCTAAAAAGGATGCTTCCTTCATTCATCACCTCGCCCTGTCCATGCTCCCACCAATTCTCCCCTCAATCCTCTCGGTAGAAGCATTCTATCTCCCAAAGGGGTGGCCTGAGGATAAACCGCTTCCCAAAGCAAGCACCGAAGGAATCGAGCGAGTTATTGATGCGTGGCAAGGCTTAACGTTGAACGAAGGCGTCATGGCCAACGCCATGAAAACAACAACGCTTGAGGGCATTGAAGATGGTTTGCTGATTGGGGAATCGTGGTTACCGGGTACCGATGTTGAAGCCATTCAAGCAACCCTTGAACCCTTTGCAGGCTCTCCAGATGAGCGTACCTTGACCGCCCACATACTTGCAGCAGCCATCGCCGATCCTCACGAAGATAACGATGCTTTGAGAATCCAACCAAAAGGTGCTTCTGAACAACGCGAAGAAGGTGGAATTCGAATCTTTGAAGGTGTAACTTGTGGTGATATATTGACCGCTTTTTGGAAAACTCATGGGCAACAAAGTCTTGCTGGCCTAGGGCTTGAGGGTGACGAAGCAGCTGCGATTTGGGAGCAACAAAATACCTCGCCTAAACCCTTCGGTAAATTCCTCAAAGGCCTCGATAAGGCGATGGAATTGGCGCGGCAAAAGGCACGTTTCCCCTCTTTAGACTCCACAGACGGGCCCGCTGCAATGATACATTCTCTCACGGTCAAGGGACTCACCATCGGGATGGGTTCGGTGGAGCGAGAAGCTACTGGGCGCCATGATTCGATTGACCGGTCCGCCGCGGCATGGGCTTGGCTTGTTGCCGTCAACCGCTCAACTGGTCAAGAGTGGCACTTTGACTCCGCTGCTCGGGACAGGGGGGGCGTATGGTATCCTGCAACACAACGCTTGCATGAAGTTGGCCAAGCGCTTCTTACTTCAAAGGATGATGATGTTCCTGAACAGCAAGAGGCGTGGACTGAGGCGTTCGCTGCTCTTCGTAAATTAACAGGCTCGTAATCCACATCGCCCAAGTTATGGGTTAGGGCTCCCGTTGGAGCTGTAGATGTTCTTAGCACCTCAACTCAAAGTGTGTCAAGGGCGTTGCTGATGTCCTTCCAAAGGTCTTCAACGTCTTCAATTCCAATACTAAGGCGAACGAATCCAGGAACGACTCCGGCAGTATGGCGGACGTCCTCGGGCACGAACATGTGGCTGGAGTTGAACGGACATTCGATCAGAGATTCGACGCCTCCGAGGCTTGTTGCCTCATAAATCATGTCAAGCCCGCGCATAAATTTGAGTGCGGCTCCATCCCCGCCCTTCACGACAAATGCAATCATCCCCGAACCCTTTGGAAGGATGCGTTGAGCGACTTCATAATCGGGATGAGAATCAAGGCTCGTATGGAGCACGTAGTCAACGCTCGCATGCGAGTTAAGACGCTGCGCAAGTGTCTCGGCGTTTGAACAAATACGAGGCATGCGGACGTCAAGTGTGCGCATGCCGCGTTCCAAAAGATAGCAGGCGTGAGGGTCTGGGTTTCCACCAAAGTGGACTTTGCGCATGAAAATTTGAGCGATCAGTTCCTTTGACCCTACAACAGCCCCACCGATGATATCGGAGTGGCCGCCGAGATATTTGGTGGTGGAATGGATGACGAGGTCAACTCCCATATCCAAGGGTTTGCAACCCCAAGGAGAGGCGAATGTGTTGTCAATGATGACCATGACGCCATGTTTTCGTCCGATTTCTACCATGGCAGGAATGTCGCACACTTTCAGAACTGGATTCGTTAGCGTCTCAATGTAGAGGATTTTGGTGTTGGGTTGAATGGCCGCCTCATAGGAAGACGGGTCTTGCATGTCCGCCATACTGACTCCAATTCCATAGCGAGTCAGTTCTTCAGTAAGCAGGCCGTATGTGCCCCCGTAGACATCAGCACTTGCAACGATGTGATCGCCCTGGTTGAGAAAACTCAGCATCGTTGCTGAAATGGCCGCCATTCCTGAAGCAAATGTTTCGGCGTCTTCTCCACCTTCAAGCGCCGTAAGTTTTTGAGCAACAGCATCGGAATTGACCGATGAAAGTCTTGCGTAAAGAAGCGTGTGTTGAGCACCAGCCGCCCAACCAGCATAGCGCTCATCGGTCAATTTGTAAGTAGATGATTGAAAGATAGGGGTGTTGACTGCGTCGCCAATATGTTGTGTGCCGCTATGAACTGCTTTACTGGCAAAATTGTGTTCCGAATTCTCTTTCGACATGTCCCTCAACACCCCTCCCACATTACGGGTCGCCTTCAAGCATTCTCTTCGGCGGTTTCATCCTTAGGAGTCGTGAGTTCGACCAAGAGGTTGCCGCCAAGGAGGACGCCACCGCCGATTAAAATCCACCATGTCCACGGAACAAGACCGAGGCTGAGGCCGAACACTGTCGCCCAAACTGGCTCAAAGGCATAGATAATTGCCGCTTGGACTGGGTGCATGTGCCGCTGATACATGTTGAGGGCGATGAGGCAGAAGAACGAGCCGCCAAGGCCAAGCAAAAAGAGAGGTAAAAGGACGCCTTTTGTCGAGAGGACTGCGGGAATCATTTCGAGTGCCTCTCTTGACGAGAACACCATGATGAGGAGGGCGCCTACGCTTACTGCTGCAAACGAGGTTAAGGAAAGGCCGATCGGGTCTAATTTTTGAGTGAGATTTTGAGTGAAAATGATGTGAAGTGCAAAGAAAAAGGCGGAGATCACCGTTACAATCTCCCCCCAGCCCCACGAGAGATGGGGTGGGCCCTCAATGAATCCAGCCCCAAATGTGGCAAGAAAAACGCCCCAATACAAGGTTGCCCGGGGTGGATGTTGCGTCATTCGAACACTCAGTAATGCCGTCATGACGACATAAAGTGAGGTGAGAAAGGCTGATGTTGACGGGTTGATGTCTTCAAGCGCCACCATTTGAGTAACAAAGCCGACGAGCATAAGTCCCCCTAAGGCGCCCCCTCCTTTCCAGAGTTCTCTGTTTTTCACCGATGCCCTTGCATCGGAAAAGAAGGTGAGAATGAGGACCATTGCGATGAAAAAACGAGCACCTACCAAAAAGGCGACAACTGGGATGGTTCCGTACTCTTGGAGTTCACCATCAAGAGCATTGAGAGCTTGTTTCATCCAGATGAAGGTCGCCCCCCAAACAAGTGTAACACTCAACAAGACAAGTGCAGCAGTCCTCCGCGTTGGATTCGCTAACGGTTCGTCTGCTTCACCCCCGCTCGCCATGCCCTTTGGGTAGGGCCTTTGGGTCAAGAGCATGGTGGTTCATCTTGATGAGAAAAGCATATGCTCAAGGAGTGTCCCTTGTGTGGAAAGGTCATGAGCGAGGCGTCTGCTGTTAAATCGGCCGCATGGGACAGCCCAATTGACACTGGAAAGGTGCCAGATAATGGGGCATCGTTCGATTCGATCGTTGTTGGCGGCGGCCCAGGTGGCGCCTCCGCAGCAGGCTATCTCGCAATGGGGGGGCAGCGTGTTTTGTTGATTGAAAAAAGCGTGTGGCCACGAGACAAAATCTGTGGAGATGCCGTTGGCGGTAAATCGTTGAGTTATGTCAAAAGTTTAGGTGTGAAAGAGCATTTAGAGCAAACCGCCCATTTCCGAGTAACTGGAATTATGTTCTCTTCTCCAAAAGGTCATGAAGTTCGGGTGGCTCTTCCTGAAGAAGATGTGGCGCGATTGGAAGCGGGGTATGCGCTTCCGAGGAAGCAATTTGACACACTCTTATTTCGCGAAGTACAAGATACCGTTCGTGCCGCGGGTGGCTCCGTCATTCAAGGCGGCGAGGTCCGGCAAGTTCTCTACGATGATGGCAAGGGGGGCGCAGACCCAGGTCCCCACAGTGGAGATGCACGACATGGGGCCGGAGTTGTGGTTCGCGTCGGGGGCAGGGGTGGTGAAGAATTCACCTTCCATGCTCCAAACCTAATCGGAGCGGGGGGTTACCGGTGCCCTGTTGCGAAATCCATGCTTGAGGAAACTTATGATGAGCCCATGATCGACCGAGCGCATTATTGCGCAGGGTACCGGGAATATTGGACCGGAGTGAAAGGATGTGAATCTCAAATTGGAGACATTGAAATACACTTTGTTGATTCGGTTCTACCAGGATACTTCTGGCTCTTCCCTGTTTCAGAAGGGGTCGTGAATGTGGGCATCGGCATGGTCATGGCGGAAATGGACAAACAAAAAATGAAACTTAAGGCGCTTCAATCAGACGTTATTATGAATCACAAGTTGTTCAAGGACCGATTTGCTGATGCCACGATGGTTAAGGGGAGCGGAAAAGGCTGGCAATTGCCATTCGGCTCGCCACGGAAGAAAGGCGAAATGCAACCTCGCCGTTCAGCTTCTAATGGGGTCTTCCTTGTAGGAGATGCGGCTTCATTGGTCGACCCATTCAGCGGGGAAGGAGTTGGAAATGCACTTGTGAGTGGCGAAATGGCGGCTCAGCACATCCTTCAGAAAAAGAAGCCGTCCGAATATCAACAAGCACTTTGGGAGATGCTCGGCCCTGAACTCACGAATTCATACCGAATGCAACGGATGAGTCGGAAGGCTTGGTTGCTCAATTGGTTTGTCAAAAAGGCTTCAAAGAAGCCTGCTATTCAAGAAATGATGACTGAAATGATCGCGAGTAAAGAAGCGCAAGAAAACCTTCACTCTCCGTGGTTTATGTTCAAGACACTTATGTTCTGAGGGAATGTCATGGATGCCAAACTCAACAATATTGACGCTGTTTTTCTTGACCTTGACGGAACCATCTACCTTGGAGGGACCCTTATCGAAGGGGCATCTGAGTTCCTTAAGCGTTGCAATGAACGTGGCGTCAGTCGTTACTTTCTCTCCAATAACTCCTCCAAATCTGTGACCCAATATCTGAACAAATTACATGGATTGGGTTTGGAAGCCAAAGAAGAAGACGTTCTTCTTTCCACCCATGATTTGCTGGCTTGGCTCAACAAAGAGAATGTTACAGAGACTTGGATGGTGGGCACCGAGGGCATGAGGGCCATGCTTGAAGAGCAAGGTATCAACACAACCAGCACTGCGCCGCAGTATGTTGTTCTCGGATACGATACTGAACTCACATATGAAAAAATTTCAACGGCCAGCATCCACATGCATGCCGGCATTCCATTGGTTGCAAGTCACCCAGACATGGTGTGTCCGAGTCCGGACGGCGGCCTTCCGGATGTGGGAGCATACCTTGCCATGTTCAAAGCAACAACCGGCCATGATCCAGTTCACATTACAGGGAAACCCAACGCAGGAATGATTCTGCATAAAATCGAAGCGTTGGGACTTGACCCTGCTCGCTGCGCTATGGTTGGAGACCGGTTGTATACGGACATGGCCATGGCCTCAAGAGCGGGTGTGGTTGGTATTCTTGTCTTGTCTGGAGAGGCTACTCGCGATGATGTGAACATGTTGGAACATGGGGCAGAACAACAGCCGACATTCATTGTGGAAAGCGTTGATGAACTTCTACGGTGAAGGGTATGAAGTGGATGCAGCGTTGGAAATGGTGGCGTCAAAGAAGGGCCTCTTTTCCTCCCGATGATATTCATCGTGCTGGAGAACTTGCAGAACAACGGCTTGCTAAAATCAGCAGGGCCGCTGGTAAAGCGAACGGTTGGAATATCTTTGAATCGGTTCGAATTCCTGATATCGAGCAGGGTGGAAAACGTGAAATCGATCTCGTTATTGTCGGAGGCAGTACAATGCTGGTCGTGGAACAGAAGCACTGGTCGGGCTCCTTTACCATCAATCAAAAGGAAGAATTCATACAACAGCGAAACAATGGAACAAATCACAATCACAGCACTGTGAGTCAACGAATTGAACGAAAAGCACGTATTCTTCATGATATGTTCAAAACAAAGCACCCAGAACAAAAGCCCGTTACGGTCCGTGTCTTGTTGGCGTTCACCCACCCCAAACTTGAGTGGCCAAATAATATCGGGGTCTTGAATTCTGAAGTCCGAAATGAAAAGGAGTTCATCAAACTCTTGGAAGAAGAAGACCCGGGGCCCATTAACCAAGACCTGTTGGATTTTGTTGATGGGTTTGGAACCTGGGACGAGATTGAATTGAATGGGGGACTTATGCTCAAAGGCGATGTTCTGGGCTTGGGCTTGGGAGATGATTTGACGGAGTGGCAAAAGCAGCGCGATAAGCCCCTTCTTGGGTCGGCATCTCACTCCCGTTCATTTTTCTCGTTGTGGTCAAAAGAGGTGTCTGTTGTAGAGTTGCACTTTGGTCAGCAACATGTGAAGGCGACCTTGCCGTTTGGAAAATCGTTACGCATGCACGTGGTCGGCCGGAAGGAACCTGAGGACGTCCCATGGGCAACCATTGCTGCCTTAAATCTCTCAAAACCACCTTCAAGCCCCTAATGTGGTGACGAGAGGATTCAAACACAACAAGCATCGCCGACATCTTGTGGCAGAGGCTTGGATAGAAGCCATCGGTTTGTTAGCCGGTGTTATCGGGATTATCGCGTGGGTCCCTCAAATCATTGAAGTTTGGAAGTACAGGCGCCACGACGGTATCTCGCTACCAACCTTTGGCGTGGTATTCATTGCGCTTTCCTTGTGGCTCCTTTACGGAATTCTCGTCGAGTCGTTGGCTATGATTGTGGCCAACATAATGACGCTCATTGTCATCCTCGCCGTCATACTTGGCGTGGTCCGCGCCCGGAAGGCAGAGGAAGCTACTCTTGCTCAATAAGCCGATTTTGTAGTGGAAATAATCACTGACCCAATTTTGTACGGGTCTCCATTTGATGCTGGGCGGCGGTCTTCAAGGCGCCCAACCCATCCATCTTCAACAGTGCTGACTGGAACACGGATCGATGCGCCGCGGTCTGATACCCCATATGAGAACTGGTCGATGGATTGCGTTTCATGCAGCCCAGTGAGGCGAAGTTCGTTGTGGGCGCCATAAACGTCCATATGTTTCTTGACATTTTTACCAAATTCTTCACAGATCTTATTGAACAGTTCTTCTCCGCCCTCGTCTCGCATTCTGCCGTCGCTGAAATTAGCGTGCATCCCTGAACCATTCCAGTCGCCCTTCACTGGTTTTGGATGGTATTCGATGTAGTATCCGTAACTCTCAGTCAAACGGTCAAGAAGGTAGCGTGCAACCCACAATTCGTCGCCTGCTCGCTTCGCGCCCTTTGCAAAGACTTGGAACTCCCATTGTCCACAAGCAACTTCTTGGTTGATTCCTTCGAAGTTGATTCCTGCATCAAGGCACAGGTCCGCATGCTCTTCAACAAAGGCACGCCCGTGGGTATTTCGTCCACCAACTGAACAATAATACAACCCTTGAGGGCCTGGGTATCCGCCAACTGGGAAGCCCAGTGGAAGTGTGGTTTCTACGTCCATGATGAAGTATTCTTGCTCAAATCCAAACCAAAAGTCTTCGTCATCGTCGTCAATGGTCGCTCGTCCATTGCTTGCGTGGGGCGTACCGTCAGCATTCATGACCTCGCACATTACCAGGAAGCCATTGAATCGCTGGGGGTCTGGAAAAATCGCTACTGGTTGGAGGAGGCAATCGGATGCCCCGCCCTCTGCTTGTAGGGTAGATGAGCCGTCAAAGCACCATACGGGGCAGTCTTCAAGTTCACCTGAAAAATCGCTTTTTACGAGGGTTTTACTGCGCATGTTTTGTGTTGGTTCGTAGCCATCCAGCCAAATGTACTCTAACTTTGCTTTGTCAATCATAGTATCATATGCCTCGCTGTCAAGGCGGTATATGAAACATACGCTCATTTAATATAGTTTTTATATAATCATTTGACAACTTATTCTTGGTTTAAGTTGTCATGTCATCAAATTGTGAATGGTTTTGTTGGCGCTTTGTGCTCGTATGCAAGTTTTTTAGCATAATTTTCGCGCATACGAATAGTTGTTTTTCTTTACGCACGGCGCTGGTTTTCTTCAAAGCCGGACGCCGGAGTAATTGGAATCGGGTCGCCCGTGGGCTGATTTGTATGCAGCGCCATTGCTCAGAAGGCTCCACACTGTTCACTGATTGTTTGCCGCATCCTCGCCTTGAGGCGTGAGGAGGACGGTGTTTCCATCTCTCAAAATGTGATCCACCGTGAGCGTTCCGCCATTCACCGTGACTGGGCAAAGTAAACCGCATGCCGGCGCAAGGTAATCTTCTCCTGTTTCAGTGAGTACCAAGCGTATGCCATGACCTGCGGGCAGAATGGCGTCAATCGCTTGGAATTCCATCAACATGGTCAAATCTTGTCCCGGAAGAACCGTTGTTGGATCGCTTCCACCTTGGTGGTAGCGTATGTCCATAGTTGCATGGCCCAAACGAAGATTTGTTTCAGAATCCTGCATTTCTACAAAAATTTGCCCGCCGTCCATAGCTGCCGTGACATCGAGGTGGAGCCTGAACAATCCAGAGAGGTGGGCGTCCTGGTCTTCAAACAGTGCGGGGCACTCGAAGGTGACGGTCATCGTTCCGCCACCTGCAACGCTTGCCCCTGCAACGCGTTGGCCGTTTTGTGTACAAGCGTCAAGTGGTTGTTCAAGGGGTTCTGCATCAAGTGGGGGCCATGTTGATTCAATTCGCCATTCGCCGTCATTTCGTTGGATTTGAGCGTGGAGTTCGGGCTGAGGCCCCACGCCTTTGAGGTAATACTCGAACCATTCAAAGAGGTCTTGGCCCCAATCCCAACGCGTCATGTTGTGGATGGCTTCGCCGCCATATCCGGAATCCTGATTGTTGTGCTTTGTCCATTGGTCGGGATAATTGTGCTCCCATTGTCCGAGCATTCCCCGAACCTCAAATCCTTCATCGATGAAGGTCTGATACCAAGGGAATACTTGGTGGGGGTCAACGTTCCAATCCTGCATGCCTTGGACCCAGTAGACGCTCCCGTTGTAATTCTCCAAGGCCTTGGAAATATGTTCTCGCTCGTCGTAATAATTCGCCATATAGGGGTCAAGTTCCCCTGCACCATAGGTGACTGGGCCGGCGAAGAATCCTTCGATGATGTCGGGGCAAATATTGTCAAAATCGTCTTCGTTATAGTCGACGGTGCTGCTGAAATAATTCATGTGCATCACTTGGCTTCGCGCCTCAGCACTCCCGTTCTTGTAGAGGAGTGGGTGGAGTCCTGTCGTGCCTGAGATCGGGACGATGGTCGCGAGGTACTCGCTGCCCAAGGCTGCTGCCTCCCACTGCGTCGCTCCCTCGTATGACTTGCCGTAGAGCCCAACTTTACCGTTGGACCAATTTTGCTGACCCAACCATTCAACAGCGGCATGTATGCCCCAACCTTCACCCTCGCCACGATAATCAAAACAACCGCTCGATTCCTCTGTGCCAAATACAGAAACTTGGGCGAAGGCATAGCCATGAGGAACATAATTTTCGTAAATGAAGTCTCCGCGCCCTGCCCCAACAACATTCGTTGCGCCACTTTCCGAGCCCGGTTGGCCGTATGAAAAATAAGGGCTGATTACGGCGATGACTGGGACTGATTCTCCGTCAAGTGTATTGGAAGGAAGCCAATAGGAAAGGTGGACGTTGGAGATCGCTGGACCCGTTTCCCAAACCCCTGAAGTATCGACTTCAAACGTCGCCTCTTGGACATCAAGGGCTTTGTAGGGGCCCGGTTCAAGAACATAAGAAATTGAGCTGCTCCAATTCCAATCCAATTCATGGCGATCCCAGACAGAAGGGTAGGGCGCTTGTATGTCTCCATCTACGCCGCTTTCTTCATCGGACAAACACCCTGAAAGTGGCATGAAAAGCAACAGAACAGCAAGAAAAATCGCCTGTCGCATGAAGGGATTGGCGCGGCGGCCCATGATGAAGGTGATGTTTGTTTGACAAAACTCTACGCCGCAAGGATTGAGGGCAGGCTCGGTTCACCTTGGGCCATGGAAGCCGCAACGATTTGGGGAGAGCGATGGAGTTCGGCCTCCAACAACATGGCCAAGGCGTACATGGAAGTCGCATGCCGTAAGCAGAGTTTGGTATGCCTTGCTGCCGACCGTTCGACGATGGCTGGGTTGTTTGAATTGATCGAGGCTGTTGGACCATATATTGCAGCATTGAAGACCCATGTGGATTTGGTAGATGATTGGACTCCTGGCTCGTGGGCATCCTTCTGCAGCGCCGCCAAAGATGCTGACTTGCTGATCTTTGAAGACCGGAAATTTGCAGACATTGGGGGCATCAGCCGCAAGCAAATGGCTGGAGTTTACAACATTAGAGCCTGGTCGGACTTGGTTACGGCACATCTGATTTCTGGCCCCGATATTGTAGATGGTTTGCAAGCAGGATGGGAGGATGTAGGGCGCGAAGGTGGCGTGTTGTTGTTGGCCCAAATGTCCAGTAGAGGAAATCTCCTCGACCCGAAATACACGACTGAAGTGGTTGCAAAAGGCAAACAGCACGACGGTGTCTTTGGCTTCATTGGCAACGGTTCGCGACCAGAGGAATTGGCCACCTTACGAGCCGCGGTTGGTGAATCGAAAATGATCTGGACACCTGGGGTCAATCTAAGTGTCGGGGACGGGGAAATGGGACAGCGGTATGGCGACCCTGTTGAGGCGGTAATGGCTGGTTCAGATTGCATCATCGTCGGCTCTGGAATTCACAAGTCGGAAGACCCTGAATCGGCAGCAAAGGCCTATGCAAGCGCATCTTGGTCAGGATTAACCCAACGATGAGCATACCTTGATGTTCTCGGGCCGTATGGAAGGGTCATGGTGATGGGGTTTGTTCTCGGACTTTTTGTCGCCTGTTTAGGGCTCGCATTCCCACTTTGGCTGGTATGGCGAGCTTATTCAACTTCAAAGAAGTTGGAACATGGGTTGATGATAGGAGACCCTGAATTGCTGGGCAGTGACCGGTTCAAAATCGACCGCGTGACGCTCGGTCCGCAAGGAACACAATTGATTGATGATGTTGAATTCGTTGTGGCCCCTCAGCCGCAAACAACAACCATGGGTGAGAGGAATGACGAGCTTTGAAGAAATTGAGCGCCGGTTTATCGTGGATGGGCGGGGTGAAAAACCTTGGAGATCCGGTTCAACCTCATCCCAAATTCAACAATTCTATTTTGGAAAGGACACCATGCGAATAGAGAGCGGTGTTCTGATGATGGAGGATGTGCCCCTTACCCCCCTCACTTCTGAAGAACTTGAAGTATGGAATTCTAGAGTGGATTGGAGCGGTCGATTAAGAATTCGTGATGGGTTGAATATTATCACATGCAAGTCTAGAACGTCAAAAGATACCGCTTTCGAGTTGGAATGGGCCGTGAGTCCTGAGCTCGGAGAAGCTGTCAATTCTCTTGGGCCTTATCCCACTGTTGAGAAAACACGGTATGTTTGGACTGGAGTTGATGGCGGAATATGGGAAGTTGACGAGTTTGAAGGCCGCTTGGCAGGAGTTATCTTAGCGGAAATTGAATTGACTTCGCCCAATCAAGCTGTTGAGATCCCCGATTGGGTGGGTCATGAAATAACGGGTTTGCCCTCGTGGTCAAACCGTTCACTTGCCGACACCATCGGAAACTGATGTTGCGATTGTTACCGCACGGATGACGCGTTGAACTTCGCTTTCAGTAAGTTGATGGTGGATTGGTATGGCGACCAAATGCGAAGCGATAGCATCTGTAATGGGGAAGGTTGCGTTGTGTTGTGGATGAGAGGCGTATACACCTTGACGATGGCACGGTTGGCTGTAGTACACTCTGGAGTCAATACCTTGCTCATCTAAAACCGCTGTGAACGACTCGGGAGATTTGACCACCATGCAGTATTGATGCCATGCGTGTTGTGTATTGTTGCGTATTTTAGGAAGTTGTATGCCGGCTAAATTATCGAAGGCATGGCGGTACTGTTCAGCAATCTCGCGCCGACGGTGGAGCCACCCATCCAGGCGCTGAAGTTGCACGCGGCCAATCGCTGCAGTGACTTCTGACATCCTCAAATTGGACCCCAATTCATGAGATTCAAGTCGGGCATCGCGACCATGATTGACCAAAGCGTCCATTCGTGCAGCGAGGTCGTTTCGCTTCGTCATCATCATACCACCCTCTCCACCTACTGCAAGATTTTTAGAGGGGAAAAAGGAGAAACAAGCCACGTCACCTAGAGAGCCCGCTTTCCCTGAAGGGCCTTGGGTAGCACCGTGCGCCTGAGCAGCATCTTCGATGTATGCGATGTTGTTGTTTTCGCACCACGACTGAAGTTCAGAATCGCATAGCTGTCCGAAAAGGTGAACGCCAATAACTGCCTTTGTTCGCTCGGTGCGAGCCGCCTCTAAAGCCGCAAGGTCCACGCACCAGTAATCAGGCTCCACATCAACAAAAACCGGGTGTGCTCCAACCAAAGAAACGCACGTCGCCGTTGCGATGTAGGTGAGGGAGGGTACAAGCACTTCATCGCCAGGCCCGATTTCCAGCAACCGCAATGCACCCCATAGCGCTACAGAACCGCTTTGGCATGGAGTCCCTTGTATCGCCCCACAATATCTTGAGAACTCTTCACCGAATGCTTTGCCTTGTGGGCCCTTGACCCAGTGGAGTGAGTCCAATGTTTCCATGGCGGCATCTCTCATTTCATCATCCCATGACGGTCGAGCCATAGCGATTCGTTCCATGCACCGGCGAAGGGCTACCCCTCCTTGAGTCTGCGTCTTCTCCCTAACATCAATCGCGCCTTTCAAAACCCCCCGCGCCTCTGCCCTGCTATGGAGTCAGAGGACGGCCGGCCAACATGGGCTGATGATTCGCCGTCCAAGGATGGGATAAGGGAAAATTTGGCCAGCCTTGTGGGAGATATCTTGAATCCTTCTAATGAAGCAAGTCCGGCGCCCTCTCGTAAGAAGAAATTCAAACCAAAGGGGCTGTTTCTGGGGAGCAGAAGGGATACTGGTGAGCCGATTGACATCAAGCCTCAGGTCCTTGCTCGTCACGCCGCCATGCTGGGTTCAACCGGTTCAGGAAAAACAGTAATGGCAAAAGCACTGATTGAGGAGGCTGCCCTTGCTGGAATACCGTCGCTTATCATCGACCCCCAAGGCGACCTTGCTCGTCTAGCACTGGGGATTGACCCCTCTGATCTTGAAGCCCAAGACGGAGATGTTGGTAGAGCAAAGAAGTTGCTTGAACGATGTGAGGTGCGAATATGGACACCGTTGCGAAGCAAGGGGCTTCCGTTGTGCATTGACCCGTTTCGGGCTCCTCCTGCAGACCTTGACGCTGAAGAAGCCATCACCGCTTGGGATATGATGGCGGCGGGGTTTGCAAATCTCGCTGGCTTTGATGTTGAAAAGCCGAAGGGAAAAACGGTCAAGCCATATCTCTATGAAATTCTTGTTGAAGGTACGAGGTGTGGTTTGGATGTTGGTGATTTCCAGGCACTGGCCCGCGTTGTCCGTGAGCCGCATCAAGAATTTATTCGCCATCTTTATCCTGAACATTTTGAAGAAGATGTTGACCCTGAAGACAAGACGAGCCCTCCTACTTGGAACGAGGTGATGATCGAACACCGGTTGACTGATTTTGAAGAACGTTTGCCGAAGGCGACGCGCGGTGAGTTGGCTCGTCGGCTGTCTGCATTCTCTTCGGGAGTTAACCAATTGCTGTTTTCAAACGGCGTACCGATTGATATCGACGCATTCGCCGAGCCTGCAATTCCAGGAAAAATACCCCTCAATATCGTTTATCTTAACACGATTCAAGATGAAAATCAAAAACAGTACTTCGTCCAAGAGTTGTCGCGTGAATTGTACGACTGGATGTTAACTCAACAGCCTGCTGAGGGCGAGTTGAAATTGCTGTTTTTCATGGATGAAGTCGCACCATATTTACCGCCATATCCCCGCAACCCTCCCGCAAAAGACCTCATTAAACTCATTTTCAAACAAGCAAGAAAATACGGTGTAGCGTGCGTTCTTGCCACACAAAATGTCAGCGATGTGGATTACAAAATTCTCGCACAAGCCAATACAACCTTCATCGGCCGATTTACCCAACCACAAGACGTCGAGAAGGTGCGGCATCTGTTGAAAGAAAGTGGCGGCGATCAAGATTTGGTCGCTCAGCTCCCAACACTTGGCCCTGGGCAATTTCAAATGGTCGCCCCAGATGTTGATGCTAATCCGGTGCCCATCCAATGTCGGTGGCTTTACACAGACCACGGCGCGCCCTTAAACGAAGACCAAGTTGAGGAAATCATCGCACCTGAAATTCGTGCTTGGGCTAAAACCCGCTCAGCCCGTGGCGGCTCCAAAAATGGAGCAGGCGCAGCCCATGCTGCAAGTAGAGGGTCTTCTTGGACGGGTGGATCTGAATGGGAGGATGGTGCGGCACAGAGTATTGTGGAGGCTGCGAGAATCAAATCAGCAGGAGGAATGGCGGCTGCGAGCCATGGAATTGTGGATGATTCTGCCTTCGAAGTTCGCCTTATGGGCGGCTTGGCGGTTCTGAGAGACGGGCGTGACCCTCTTTACACCATGCAAGCTGCAGTCAATGTGGCCACCGTTTTTGCGCTGGCGTGGATTCTTTCTGCACTGATGCTGGCTTGGAGAGACAGTGACTTGTCAGGGTGGTGGTTGCTTGCTGGGACCGTTGCTTGCATTGCGGCCGCTGGAGTTTTAGTTCTTGAATCGGTTTTGGGCCACGATGCGGAATTGTTGGCCAAAATCAGCCAATTCGCACACGGTTTCCAACTCCTTTTGGTTGGATGGTTATGGTCGCTGTTAGCATGGACTACTTGGGGCACCTTGGATCTCCGTGGTGGGGCGCCTTTGCTGGAAGTGGTTGTGGTTTGGGTCACGTTGTTTACAGCAATCGAATATTTGACGCGTTTAAAACTCGGCCGAATTCGTTGGAATGGTGGGTCTGCATTGGATAAAATCGTCGGGGTATCGGCCTTACTGACCAAGGCCGAACTTACTGAGATGAAATCCACATCAAAAGAGCTCCTAAGCTCAATACGGTGGATTCTCCACGGGCTGACTTTGGTATGGTTATGTGTACTTCTTTCCTTTAACAGCGGCGTGCTTCCCGAGGATGGATCGCTTGCAACATGGGGTAGGCCCACATTATGGCTCGCCTCAATCTATGGATTGATGTTTTGCAGTGAAGCATGGCTTCGTTTACGTGGGCGGATGCCTGAGGAAAACAATTCATGAAAAGGCGCATGGCAGAGTGGCGTACATGGGAGAACAACTTGAAGAGCCGAAGTATGAGCTTCTCTCCAAGTATGACGGTTTTGAGTTGCGCAGATATGCTCCAACCATCCAGGCACGGGTGAAAACAGACGGTGTTGGCCGTCGACAATCCATCGGTGGCTTCAGACGAATCGCAGGCTACATTTTTGGAGGAAATACGAGTCAAACATCAATCGCCATGACGGCCCCGGTAGAAACATGGAATGAAGCAGGTTCGGAATGGATGGCCTTTACCATGCCATCGGCCTATTCCCTTGAGTCCCTCCCTGTTCCGATAGACGGCGGGATATTTTTGTATGAATGTGAAGGAAGGGATGTTGCTGTGCTTTCGTTTACGGGCAGATTTTCCCCCGGTAAAACTGAGAAAATGGCTGGGCGGTTGAAATCCATGGTTGAACAACAGGGGCTTAGCCCCACACAAGAGCCGATCCTCGCCGTGTATGATGGGCCGATGACGCTTCCATTCAAGCGGAGAAATGAAATTCTGCTTCCTGTCAAAAGCGAGATTAAGGTCTGATGGGTTGATGCCCCTTACAAACTCAGCCACGCCTACTTATTGACCGGGGAGGCAACCCCCGGTTGAGGAACATGAACGACCATCCGTTTATCCCATTGGAATGGAATGAGAAAGCCCCTGCATCCATGCTCAAATTTGCGGAGAAACATTATCGTTTAATGAAGCAGCGACGGACTACGCGTCATTTTTCTTCAAAAGAAGTGGATAAGCGGTTGATTGAGTTAGCGATCCTATCTGGTTCAACTGCACCAAATGGCGCTCACCTTCAGCCGTGGACATGGGTTGCTGTGAAAAACAGCGACCTGAAAAGCCGGCTTCGAAAGGCTGCAGAGGAGGAAGAGAGGAAAACCTACTCTGAACGAATGCCTCCCGCGTGGTCTGAAGTTTTAGCGCCCCTTGGAACGGATGCGGTCAAGGCGCATCTCACGGATGCACCCTGGGTTGTTGTCCTTTTCAAACAGAAAAAGCGCCAACGCAGCAACGGTCAATGGGGACCCACGTATTACGCCACTGAGTCATGCGGCATTGCTGCAGGGATGTTCATACAAGCGATTCATGGTATGGGGCTTGTGACCCTTACACACACGCCATCTCCGATGGGTTTTCTTCAAAAAATCCTCAATAGGCCGAGCCATGAAGAAGCAATGCTGGTGATGCCTGTCGGATATCCTGCCCAAAATGCCATGGTTCCTGATATCAAACGCAAAACGCTTGAGGATGTTTCTGTATTCATGGAGTAAAGGTGTTGGCGCGGTGTTGATATACGCGAGGTGAGAGCCAAAGTCGCCGCAGGAGTCGCCCAGCTTGGTCAAAGGCGCTGGGATGAGGTCCCAGTCCATATCGGTTCGCAGGTTCGAATCCTGCCTCCTGCACCATCATACGCCAATGAGGTGGGCGAGTCGTATCTCTAAGATGAAACAAAAATAACTTTAACCAAATCGGATGTTCCTCAAACATGGAGTACCTTCTGGAAGATTGGGGTGAGATCGGTGCGCAATTCTCAACCATGTTCTCTGGCCTTGGGAAGGTTGAACGTACGGAAAACCATCTCTCATTCACCTCAAATGCACCCATGGTGACCACGGGAATTCAATTGACAAAAGAAGGGGCGTTGATTGCAAGCATGCCGTTACATGCCATTGATTCGTGCTTTGAACGAGTTGTTTTTGGAGAGGGTCTTGATTCAATACGCCTCATTGGACCGATGTTTGATTATACGTATTCTATCCCCTATGAAATTCTTGCACTACGCGATACTGATTGAGTGGAATTGTGAAATCATTTTGGTAGCGAGTTATTCAGACAACCCTCTGTGCCTATCCGAAGGCGATTGTGCTGGAAAATGGTATACTTTCAGATACAGAATAGATTACTTGGAAAAGTCAATTTTGAGGTGAAGTGAAACTCGCTAGAACTCTTTGTACTCCCACGCGTGAGATGCCTGTCGCTTGGGTACCGACGCGTGAGTTTCTCATGCATGGGTGTCGCAAGGGTTACCTACAATATGCAGCATATCCTTTCGATTTTAATTTACGAGTAATCTCTTGTTCCAAATCGAGGGACTTTTGATAGGTTTGAATTGGATTATATTTTGTATACATTCTTTTTCTAAGCCATAATCCATGCTCTCTGACCCAAGAGTTTGACATATTTTTAGTGATTATGTGTTGATCATCACAGCAGGTGCAATCCATACCACAAATGCAAGAATGTTCAATATTTTCGCCAAAGCAATGTTTGTGCTGTGAGAATCGACACTCTGGATCATGAGCACTTTGGCCTACATAGAACATTTTTGGATTCTCTGATGATATTTTCCCACCTGATTCATCCCAAATATGGGGGTTATCTTTC
>PBTH01000004.1 GCA_002726495.1 Methanobacteriota archaeon
TCGCAGCGGACGATCGCCATAGTTAGTGTTTGAGCCAGCATTGACGATGAATTCGCGTGCGTCATCGGTCAGTTCCAGAACCATTTCCAGATCGGAGAGGCGTTCACGAACTTTGGCCAATTCCAGATCGACGATCTCTTTCAGATCGCTCACATCCAGATGGCGGAAGATAATCGTGTCATCGAGGCGATTGAGGAATTCCGGACGGAAGACTCGTTCGATCTGCTCCATCACACGCTTCTTCATAGCTTCATAGGAAGCGTCGTTGTCCGGAGCCTGAAAGCCAAAGGATGATTCGTTTTTAATGGCTTCTGCACCTGCATTGGTTGTCAGAATCAGAATCACATTCCGGAAATCTACATTTCTTCCAAAACTGTCAGTCAGGCGTCCTTCTTCCATTACCTGCAGTAACATGTTGAAGACATCAGGGTGAGCCTTTTCGATTTCGTCGAGAAGGACAACAGCGTATGGTCGTCGACGGATCTTTTCGGTCAACTGACCACCTTCTTCAAATCCAACGTATCCCGGAGGAGCACCAATCAGTCGACTGACATTATGCTTCTCCATGTACTCACTCATATCGATATGAATCAAAGCATCTGAATCCCCGAACATGTATTCGGCCAGTGCTTTGGCCAGCAATGTCTTACCAACACCGGTAGGACCTGCGAAGATAAAACATCCTGTAGGTCGGCGGGGATCTTTCAAACCACTACGGCTACGACGCACAGCTTTGGAGATCGCAGTGACCGCAGCGTCCTGACTGATAACCCGTTCATGCAATTCATCTTCCATTTGCATCAGACGTTCACCGTCTTCGGTGGAAACCCGAGTGAGAGGAATACCGGTCATCTTAGAGACGACCTCGGCGATGACTTCTTCGTCAACAGTCCCCAGGGTTTCTTTTGACTTTTCTCTCCATTCCTGCGTGATGGTTTCTTTCTTCTTGCGTAGCTTGTCCGCCTTATCTCGCAGTGAAGCGGCCTTCTCAAAGTCCTGATTGGCGACCGCTTCTTCTTTCTCGTCGTTGAGTTGATCAACCTGTTCGTCAATTTCTTTCAGGTTTGGTGGGCGAGTCATTGTTTTCAGTCGAATACGAGCACCCGATTCATCAATCACGTCAATCGCCTTGTCAGGCAGACAGCGAGCTGTGATGTATCGTTCCGACATTTCAACAGCAGCCTTCAACGCTTCATCGGTAAACTTTACTCGATGGTGCTCTTCGTATCGCGCTCGCAATCCTTTCAGGATTTCGATGGTTTCTTCTTTGTTCGTCGGGTTAACAATAATTTCCTGAAAACGTCTGGCAAGGGCGTTGTCTTTTTCGATGTACTTACGGTATTCGTCGAGCGTCGTGGCACCAATGCATTGGATTTCTCCGCGAGCTAAAGCTGGTTTCAGAACGTTAGCGGCATCGATTGCCCCTTCGGCACCGCCGGCACCGACCAACGTGTGTAATTCGTCAATGAAAAGGATCGTGTTTTTGGCACGACGCACTTCATTCATAACGGCTTTAATACGTTCTTCAAATTGTCCTCGATACTTGGTGCCCGCTACCATCATCGCCAGATCGAGCACGACAATTCGCTTTTCCATTAACAGGTCAGGTACATCGCCATCCACAACACGTTGAGCAAAACCCTCGATGATGGCAGTTTTACCAACACCGGCCTCACCCAACAGCACGGGATTATTTTTTGTGCGACGGCAAAGAACCTGAATTGCACGTTCGATTTCTTTAGCACGGCCAATGACCGGATCTAGCTTTTTAGTTTTCGCCAAAGCGGTGAGGTCGCGCCCAAAACTATCAAGTGCCGGTGTCTTGGACTTAGAACCCTTACTGCTTGAATCCGACGAGCCAGATTCACTACGTGAGCGTTCCTCGCCGTCTTCGCTGTCTAGCCCGTGTCCCAAAAGGTTCAGCACTTCTTCACGAACGTCTTCAAGTTTAAGGCCAAGGTTCATCAACACCTGAGCCGCCACGCCCTCTTGTTCACGCAACAGGCCCAACAAGATATGCTCAGTACCAACATAGTTGTGGTTCAGATTACGAGCTTCTTCCATCGAATATTCGATGACCTTTTTGGCTCGTGGAGTTTGAGGTAATTTGCCCATCGTCACCATTTCAGGTCCACTTTGAACAAGCTTTTCAACCTCGAGGCGGATCTTTCGAAGGTCTACGTCCAGATTCTTTAAGACGTTAGCAGCAACGCCACTACCTTCCTTAACCAACCCTAAAAGTACATGCTCTGTTCCAATATACTCATGATTGAATCGTTGAGCTTCTTGGTTTGCAAGCTGCATAACCTTACGTGCTCGGTCTGTAAAGCGTTCGTACATAGGTGACTCCTAAACTCGCTCTTGTCTCATCTCTCATGTTGTACTTCGAAACTACCGAAGGTACACACAGAACACAAACTCTTCTCTATCCAACATAACCGTAATTTGCATTTTGAGGGATACCACACCACCTTTCAGGGGGGCAGTCTTTTTCCCATTTATCTGACTATGCTGCATGGGTTATTTCAGAATCCTCCAATTTGGAGAGAATTCTATCAAGTAATTCCACCTCCCGCGTGATCTCGAAATTCCATTTCTCCGCTCCATCCCACTTTTGGAATTGAGTGATCTCTACTAAAGCTTCCTCGTAACGTTTTGTTAAGCGTAGCAGAGAAATCTGGAGTAAACGGGACTCTAAGTCTCCCGGGTATTCTTCTAATGCACTCTCCAACAGTATTTCACACTGTAGCCAGTTGCCTTTTAAGTATTGGTTTCGTGCGTTAATGAACAAGTCGTCTGTGATGGTTTGGGATGACTCTGCGTTGATTTCTTCGACGGCGTCCGAAGAATCAGTACGTTTTTTCCCATCGTTAATATTTAACAAATTCTTCGAGTCATCCGTAACTTCCGTCGTATCAACGACTTCGCTATGACGTTGCTGGCTCAACTCCTGCTGATGACCGTAATGAACTGTCATAATAATGCCGTCGAGGCATCCACCAATCCAGAAAGCTAATGCACCTAACAAGCCTGCTGTCTGAACGCTTCCATCTATCTGACCCGCAAGTTGGAGTTGGATGATAATTGCCAAATTAAAAATGACACCAAATCCTGCAGCAATCGCCAATCCCGTCCACTGACCATGAAGCCAGAGTCTGGATAATCCAGGCCAAATACAGGTGATCCACTTCATGTGTTTCATCAGGCGTCTTAACCTTCTTAAGCAATAAGGACATAGGGCTTAAATATTGTCATGCTGGATTTTAGGTGTTTTCCAACATTTTCGACAACCACAGTTAGTTCCTTATTCAATTCCCGAGAACCTTTTACTTTGAAATTCATCCGGATAGTCGGGAAGGTGGATGCAACTGACAATTTGGCAGGTTTGACACCTTAAACAAGCTGCTTTTCAGCCGAAATAGACTGCCATAAATGGTCAAACTATCATCGCATCACTAGACTAATAGATAAAGCAAACACCGTTCCAAAACCGGTGTGAAGGCTGTTATTTCCGTAGAGCTTCGAGGAATACTCATTCATGACTGATGAGCAAAGCAAAGTGTTGAGGATCATAGATGCGAACCTCAATCGTTCGATGGAAGCTATGCGGACCATCGAGGAATACACTCGGTTCATTATCAATGATCGTCCTAGGACCGAAACTCTCAAGCAGATGCGACATGACTTACAGCAGTTGGCTGAGCATTTGCCATTCGCGGAGCGTATTCTTGCCAGAGATTCTGTCGGAGATGTAGGACGTAGTGTGACAACTGAAGCCGAGTACGAACGGAAAGACGTTTCCCATGTTGTTTCAGCTTCTCTGGGGAGATTGAAGCAATCCCTGCGATCAATGGAAGAATATAGCAAAATCCTGGATGCCGAAGTTGGCAGTGCTTTTGAAAAGCTGAGGTATCAGACTTATGATTTGGAAAAGNATCTGGTAGTTCAGGCAGTAGCCAACGATATCTTCGAACCGTTGACTGTNTATGGGTTGGTNGCAGGTGGTGCAACTTTGTCTGAGTTTGAGAGTCATGTTGGNTCCTTGCTACTGGCAGGTATCGATATCATTCAATTACGAGACAAACAACTCGATGATAAAACGTTATTAGCAAGAGCACGACATTTGCGAAAGCTTATCGATGGAGAGATTGAACGCTCTCGACGACCTGTGCTCATGATTGTGAACGACCGTCCGGATATTTGTCGGATATCCGGAGCAGATGGGGTTCATTTAGGACAGACTGAAATTTCGCTTCAGGATGCTCGCCAATTGCTAGGAAATCAATTTCTAATAGGAATTTCGACTCACCACCCTGAACAGGTTGAACAAGCTATTCGGGATGGTGCTGATTACATCGGGTGTGGCCCAACGTTTCCCTCCGTGACGAAAGACTTCAGTGATTTTCCAGGGCCGGAGTTTCTTACCTGGGTAGCATCAAATTGTTCATTGCCAGCCTTTGCCATTGGCGGTATTGACACCGACAACATTGAGAAGATTGCAAAGTCTGGTTTTAGTCGAGTGGCTGTCTCTAGTTGTATAGGCCCGGATGGTGATCATCGCAGGGTGATTGAAACTTTAAAGAACACCATGGCTCGCCATCGGCTAGTTCCCGCTGATTGACCCCGGAAAGCTAGAAGACCCCATGCATTACGAAGTTGAACAGAAGTTCCGAGTGCTCCACGAGTCAGCATTACTCGAACAACTTGAAGACCTGGGTATTTGCTGGGGGGACACAGTGCGTCAGGAGGATGCTTATTTTAATCACCCGCTTCGGGATTTTGCAGAAACAGACGAAGCGTTGCGTGTGCGTTTAGATGGCTCGGAGGCAATGTTTACTTATAAAGGTCCACGCATTGATTCAGCCACTAAAACGAGACAGGAGTTGGAATTGCAGATTGCTAATCCCGGTACTGATGGAGTCTCGATGAAACAGTTTCTATTGACTCTCGGCTTCACGTACGTCCACAGTGTGGTCAAGCGGCGAAGAAAAGGAATGCTAAGTTATCAGCAACAGGAGGTTGTCGTCGCGTTCGATGAGGTGCAAGGACTGGGCACGTTTGTAGAATTCGAACGGGTTGTTGCTGAAGATGGCTTGGACAATGCTACCGCGCTATTAACACAACTTTCTGCATCACTTGGGCTCGAAGATGGCATCACGACCGGTTATTTGGATATGTTACTCCGGTAAGCTTTCACCGAAGCGAGGTTCGGGTATCCGAAACGTCAGTAGCCAGGCCACGATCAGCATTATGGAAACGGCAGTGAACAGCGGTGTGGGAGACTCAAAGAAGTCAATGGAATAACTGACCAGTGGTGAAAGGATAGCTGGAATCGCTACGACGAGTCCCAGCGTCGCCAAGTATCTTGGATGGTTTTCTGTTTCCGTCAACTCCAATGTGTAGTTGGATAGGATACCGATGGAAAATGGAGTCATCCCCACCAGAACAAAAATGATCCAGAAGTAGTCACCACCCCAGGTGGGCTGGTTTATTAAAAAGAGGGTTAGTAGCGGGGTGGCAATCATGACAATCAGAAGTAACCTGAGGACAGTTCGGTTTCCTCGCAGGTCGGCGATGGGGCCTAAGACCATGCTGAAAGCTGCCATTCCGAGATTTTGAGCGATCACCCAAGGCATGAGATTGTCGAGCGACATCTTGAGGTATTCTTTGGCGATCGGTTGGTAGTGAGGAAACAACATAATCGATGTATTCGTGAAGGCTCCGACTAATGCAATACGACGAAATCGCGGGTCTTCCCGAAAAGTGCGTTTTGCATCGTGCCAGGCATGATGAAGACGGTTTGTCGCCCTAAGACGGTGGTCTTCAGGTTCAATGACAGCCATAGCAACGAAAGCTGAAACAACAAACATGCCCGCCGCAAAAGCAAACAGCCCGAAAAAGTTGTGCGGACCTTCTGCGGGTAACCATTTAGGGAACAGCCAATAGGCTAGACTGACTGAGGCAACGGCTCCGATAACATTCCCAACCATCATAAGTCGGCCACGGCGATTTGCTCGGATGAGCTTTCCCTGAACGGCTCGGGCAGCAAGATTATGGACGCCAACGATCATAAAAAATAAGGCATAGATCAATAGGAAGACTATGGGTAGCCACCGGGCGTTTGCCGATAGATTCCAGATGCATGCAATGGCAAAGAAACAGATCGCAAGTAAAAACATTGTTAGCGACACGATGGTTTTCTTATATGGAGCCCCTCGTATGTCTGAAGAGAGCAACATCGGAGGCACACTTTGGCCGAACCGGTTGAACAATGGTAGGAACCCTCGCACCCAGGCAGATACTCCTAAAGCATCAAGAAAAGCAGGCATCACGATACTCTCAGTCTTGAAGATCCAGCCACATCGCAGCGTGATCTGATAGAACGCCATCACCAGAAAGTTATGGCGCTGAACTTCGGGTGCCGCGGCGGCTTCCGGAATATCGTGAATAGTTGCCTTAGGTGACTTAGCCATACTTATGGTGCGACACCTCTTGTGGCTCGTGTTCAGGAACTGGTTTAGAGTTCCAGTACCATGCCAGAATAGTGCCCGTAAACATACAGAAAAAAGTATAGAAGGCTGGCGCAATGGCGACGGTTGAATCTGGATTGGTGAATAGTTGCGTCGCTAACGTGGCACCGAGCCCGGCGTTTTGCATTCCCACTTCAAGTGTCAGAGCACGCTTCATGGGATGGGTTAATCTCATCAAAGAGCCCCCGGTAAATCCGCCGAGGTATCCCAGAATATTGATTATTAGTAAACAGCCAAATACCACCATCGGTAGTGCTGCCAGATTGTCACGAGACTTGCCAACGACCGTGGCCACGATTAAAAGAATGGCCAGGTTGGCAGTGTTAGAACCGATGGTTTTTGCCTGAGATTCATATTGAGGGAGTAAGCGGCCCATGGAGAATCCAGCAATTACAGGCAAGACGACCCATTGAAGCAATTTAATGGCTGAGTCCAGATAAATGCTGCCTGAATCGTTGCTCGCACTTTCAATTACCTCGCGTGTAGATTGGTCAACTACCGAAGCGGATATTGCCAGCATGGTGGGAACGGCGATTGGTGACAGGATGGTGGCTAACGTGGTCAGGCTGACGCTGTAACTGGTATTGCCTTTCGAGACTATCGTGAGGACGTTAGAGGCCATTGCTCCCGGAACACAGCCAACAAGGATGACACCGACCAAGTTTTCCCCTGAAAGCCCAAAGCCCAGCCCAGCTCCTAATGCCAGCAATGGCATGACGAGAAATTGTGTAAACGTCCCACCTATAATTTTTGGCCATTGCGAAGCGACTTTTCTGATCTCGTCAATAGGTAGCATCCAGCCGACGCCGAACATCGTCACGATGATTAGATAGGGTAACGATTTGGCGGTGTGTTCGAAAGGATCGAATTCAATTCCAAAGCTGGGCCAGTAGTACGCTGAGAGGGAGAGTAACGATAGCCAGATGAGCAGAAATCGTTGTATAAGCCTGGTCATTAGGGATAGTTGCTTCCCGGGAGTGAATGATTGCAAACTCGCATCTTAACATTGAATAATGCCAAGGCGGTACTCCAAACTGGCATTCAAATGTAAATCTGCTATACCACCATTCTGATGTATGGTTAATAATTTGTGCCATAGGTTCTGCAGCTTCATTGTGGCGATAGTAAAGGTAGTGAGACAGGTTATGAGGATCTTCTTTTCAGTTGGTGAGCCAAGCGGTGACTTGCACGGTTCCAATCTGATTCAGGAATTGAAACGTCATCATCCGGACATCGAATGTGTTGGTTTCGGTGGTCCTCACATGCAAAAAGTGGGCTGCAAGCTCCTGTTTGACCTGACTCAGTTTGCCGTGATGTTTTTTGTGCGAGTGTTATTGAATCTGCATAAGTTCTTCGCGCTTGCTAGGCAGGCAGAGAATTACTTTCAAGATAACGAAGTTGATGCTGTCGTCCTGATTGATTATCCCGGCTTCAATTGGGCTATTGCTAAACGTGCTCGTCGTCACGGGATTCCAGTTTATTATTACGGGGTTCCGCAACTCTGGGCCTGGGCGCCGTGGCGAATACGCAAAATGCGGCGGAATGTTAGCTATGCATTGTGTAAATTACCGTTCGAAGAGAAGTGGTACCGGGATCGTGGATGTGACGCCAAATACGTAGGTCATCCATTCTTTGACGAGTTGGTTTCCCATCAGGCTGATAAGACATTTATAGACGCCATGCAAAATGGCGAAGGGCCGCTAGTTACGATTTTGCCAGGTTCTCGTACACAGGAAGTTGAGAGCCAGTTGCCGTGGTTTTTGAAAGCCGTTGAGGAGATTAAAGAGCGTGTACCGGATGTTCGTTTTGCAGTGGCGGCGTTCAAGGAGTCGCAGGCAGAATTTGCCCGGGAGCAGATTGCTGCAGCAGATCTCAACATTGACGTTTACACAAGTCGAACTCCTGAACTGATGCAGGCAGCTGATTGTTGTATTGCCTGCTCAGGAAGTGTGTCACTGGAATTGATGTATCATCAAAAGCCGACGGTCGTGTTGTACCACATGAGTAAGTTACTTTATAAGTATGCTAAATTTATGGTGAATGTTCGCTATATCACCCTGGTAAACCTCCTTGCATCCTCACAGCCATTTGTACCACTCGAACGTGACTGGCATCCTGATGACCCTGAGTGCGAAGATATTCCAATGCCGGAATATCCCACGTGCACGGATAAGTCAGCGGAAATTGCTAGACATGTGATTCAGTGGCTCAGTGAGGCAGAAAGCTATGATGAAAGCGTTGCTCAATTGGCAACACTGTCAGAGATGTACGGGCATCCGGGTGCCTCACAGCGAGCCGCAGTCTTTATACTGGAGTCGTTGACCGGAAAATCACTTACCGTTACCAAGTCTGCAGCCTAATAGGTTGTCGCTGATTGTTTTGCGGTGTACGTTCGAAAGGTAAACAAGGGATTCTCAATTGCTATTAGGTGAACCAAACAGAACCGATTTCGATCTCGCTTTTCGCTGTTTCGGAATACCAGTTCGAGTGCATCCGGGATTTTGGGCGATTGCCGCATTACTTAGCCTGCCGGCCGGGCGTGAGCCTCTTCCTGTTCTGGGTTTTGCTTTGGCAATATTCCTTTCTATTCTGATTCATGAAATGGGACATGCGTTAGCTTTCCGTAAGTGCGGTATTCAGTCACATATTGTTCTCTATCATTTTGGTGGTTTAGCTGTACCCGATTCGGTTTCCAACTATGTAGGCTATGGTCGACAATACTCTTCCGGTTCCAAAATCTTCGTGACCGCCATGGGGCCTGGAGTACAGATGCTGTCCGCTATTCTGTTGATATTGTTTCTTCGTGGAATAGGAAAAACAGACGGTTTCCTAACTGGTATCGTGGGGATTCCCGCTGCCTGGACAGCTGATCCTGTTGGGTCTCTTCAGGATCTTCGCAAAGTGAATGGTGCAGTATTACCATGTTATCCCATTCAGCAATTTCCAGAACTAAGTCAGGCCGCACTGGGATTGGCTGATAAGAACCAAGATGGATTGATTACGTGGATCGAGTTGGTAGATTACGAAGTAGAGCTTGAGGCTGCGGCGAAGTTTGCAATCCCGATGTGGAAAACGGTCGAAGGAAAATCCCCAAGATTATATGTTCCTCGCGAAATGCTTGATCACTTTTCCGGAACGTATTTGGAGATCCTGGATCGAGCTGATCGGGGGCGAGACAAACTTATTCTTTGGGAAGATGTGGTACGTGGGCACCTCCAGAGGATCCGAGTACAGAATGAATTCCTTTCGATATTTTGTTTTGGCTTTATTCAGATTGGATTGTTTTGGGCTGTGATGAATCTTATTCCCGTCTATCCACTCGACGGTGGTCAGATCGCTCGTGAATTGTTTGTTCTAAGCCGCATTCCGAACGGAGTGATCAAGTCTCTGAAGTTGTCGATCGCATGCGGTGCGCTGACAGGTTTGATAGGTCTAAGACTGAACATGACGTTCATCGCAATCATGTTCTTTCTTCTCGCTTACTCGTCTTATCAAATGCTACAACGAATGCTGGGTCGGTACTTTTGAGAAACTAGCATTGCATTAAACTTGCGATGTAACGTCTAATAACCGTTCAACAAAAAGTTTGGATTTCTGCAGAGTGGGATATTATTGTTAAAAAAACATTGCATTAATTCCGATGATGCTTACAAATACTATTGTTGAAGATTAACTTGTTAACGATTCAGCAATGGGTCGTAAGCGAGTGTGAAAGAATTTCGGTTGTTTGCAAACGTTTAGCCAATTGTTTGCAAACAACGACTTGCGACATAGACACCGTAGAATAAATTTCGGAGGACATAAACGTGGCCAAGAAAAAAGCAGCTGCTAAAAAGAAGGTAGCTAAAAGAAGAGTTGCCAAAAAGAAGGTAGCTAAGAAAAAGGTAGTCAAGAAGAAGGCTGCTCCTAAGCGTAAAGTTGCCAAAAAGAAGGTAGCTAAGAAGAAAGTAGCTAAGAAGAAAGTAGCTAAGAAGAAAGTAGCTAAGAAGAAAGTAGCTAAGAAGAAAGTAGCTAA
>PBTH01000005.1 GCA_002726495.1 Methanobacteriota archaeon
TTGAAAGCCCAGTCTCGCGACACCGGAGCCGCTGTTTGGCGAGATGTGGCCATGCGCCTCTCTAAGAGTCGCAAAAATTGGGCGCAGCCAAACTTGAGCCGTGTAAGCCGCTACGCCCCCGAGGGTGCAACCATCCTCGTTCCAGGCAAGCTGCTCGGCTCAGGTGAGTTGACCAACGGTCATGTTATCGCCGCCTACAGTGTCAGCAATGGTGCTCGTGAGAAAATCGAAGCCGCCGGAGGTCGTGTTATGACCTATGGCGAGCTGATGACCGAAAACCCAACAGGCAAGGGGGTTGTAATTCTTGGATGAAACAACCTACGTCTTTGACGCCGACGGCCTCATTTTGGGCCGCCTAGCATCTGCCTCTGCGGATCTCCTGCTCAAAGCAGCACGAGAGCACCGAGATGACAAAGTCATCATCATCAACGCAGAAAAAGCAATCGTTTCCGGACGTCCTCGCTCTGTTCTTGATAATTATCATGCCAAGTATGCATTGAACCACGCCCGTAAAGGACCGTTCTACCCCCGCATGCCCGACATGATCCTCAAGCGTGCAGTTCGCGGTATGTTGCCTTATCAAAAGAAGAGCAGCGGCCGGCGAGCTCTACGAAATCTCCGTGTTGAAATCGGATGCCCCAGTCATTTGGCCGGCGATCTTCCCGAAGGACACCAACACGGCGACGATAGCAAATTCCGACGAGACCTTCCTGAGCGTTTCATCCGTCTGGGCGATATCAGCGCAGACTTGGGTGCACCAACTCATCGATGGACCGGAGGTGAACAATGATGGCAGCACGAAAGAAAAAATCAGTCGAATCCTCAGGTAAGCGCAAGACAGCCGTTGCACGAGCTTCAGTTAAAGCCGGAAAGGGCCGTGTTCGCGTGAACTCCGAACCTATTGAAATCCTTCAACCATCCCTTGCACGCCGCAAGTCAATGGAACCCTTGGTCATCGCTGATGCCATGAACCGTTTGAGCAAGGTTGACATTTCTGTTACCACCAATGGTGGCGGAATTATGGGACAAACCGACGCCATCCGTACCGCCATTGCACGTGGACTTGTCCACTACAACGGCGGAGCAGAAGGCATTGACGAAGAACTTCGTGATGAATACCTTCGCTTTGACCGCAGCCTTCTCGTGAACGACCCACGTCGTAAGGAGCCTAAACATCAACTTGGCCGTGGTGCTCGCCGAAAGAAGCAAAAGTCCTACCGATGAGGTGATATCATGATTATTCCAGTAAGATGTTTCAGCTGTGGCGCAGTAGTCGCTCACAAATGGGAAGAATTCAAGCAGTTGCGTAGCGAAGGTAAAACCGATGCTGAGGCTCTCGATATCGTTGGCCTCCGACGGTATTGTTGCCGCCGTATGTACGTTGGCCACCTCGACCTCATTCAGGAAGTTGCACCGTTCAGTGCATCCCGAAACTGAGATCACAACGGGCCCGTGGGTTAGCTTGGCCTATACTTGGCGGCTGGGGGCCGTCAGACCCCGGTTCAAATCCGGGCGGGCCCATCCTTTGAACCGCTAGAATCCATTGCCTTGTAGCCTTTGGTTTGATATGGCGCGGTGTTAACGCAGAAGCATGCGAAGCCTACCCGCCTTTCTTCTCATCTCGTTGATGGTCACCATGACCTGGCTTCCAATGGTACCTGCTGCCGATAGTACTGTTACGGTAAACACGACGTGGTCAGGCGCTGTTGTCCTGGACGGTAACGTTACCATTGACCAAGGGGCAACCCTAACACTTAGTCCTGGCGTAACCGTTGACGCAAAGACCTACTCCATCACCGTTGATGGCACATTGATTGCCGACCAATCAAGTTTCTTTTCATCAACACCCCCTCTCACCCAAGGTTCGCATGGCCAAGGCCTCTGGGTCGGTATCGTCGTATCTCCAACCGGCTCAGCAACATTGACCGACGTCATGATTTCCAACGCGTCTGCTGCGCTCCGAATAGAGGGCAGTTTGAATGCAGACGGCCTGGACCTCTTTGATGCCTATCGCGGAATAGCAGTCCACGGGGGCTCTGCTGATGTTGACGACTTGAGTGCACATCGTATGGATTACGAAGCAATTTATTTGGAATCCGGAGCCCTTGCCCTCAACGATGCAACAACCGTTGATACTGCCGTTGGCTTGGACTCTTCAGGAACCGCTTCGGTAACCAACCTCGCTATCTCTCAAACAGGGATAGGCGTGCGTGCTTCAGCAGGGGTGTTGGACATTGACGGCCTGGACCTTACCGATGCAGCTGTTGGCATTGCTGCAAATTCGGGAGCAGGAATCAACATCTCTAATGTGAACGGAGAAAACCTTTCGATTGCTATTGATGCAGCTAACACAGATAACCTCAGTATTCATGATGCAGTCCTTTCAGGGCAACGAATGCTTCTCGGCAATGCAGTCACTCAGCTGAATTTGGACGACATCACATTCAATGCAACCACCCCAGACTCTCGCTATACGGTGGACGTAAGGTGCACCGGTGTTTGCTCCTATCAAGGACTTAACTTGATGAACTCATCACGAGCAATGACGCTTTCTGGAAGCGGCTCACACGCAATATTAGAGAGCACAGTATCGGGAAGCCAGCAAGCCGTTTATGCATCCGGAGAGGGCCACCTTACTGTAGCGAATACAACGGTGATCACCGATGGTGTTGGGTTAAACATTCAGACCCCGACCTCAACATTGACTTCAACACATGTTCGTCTTGGAGGGGCCCAAACGACAGGAATTGATGTGTTGGCAGGTTCACATGATTGGGATGGGATTACTGTTCACAAGACCTTCCAATCAGGCGATATGTCCTCCATCGGCGTGAAATCATGGTATGCTGACCTCACCCTTGGCTCAGTCGTCACTGAAAACACCTCCACAGGACTTCGGATTGAGCGAGGAAGTGCAAATGTTGAGAACTTTAATGCCCATCAAGGGGCGACTGCAGGACTCCATCTCATCAATGCCGAATACACCGGCGACACCATCTCGACCCTCGCTCAAGATAACGGCGTGCACTTGGAGGGACAATCGCACCTCCAAGCAGTTAACCTTTCCAGCAATCTTCACGACGTTGCGCTTCTGATTGAAGGGGCCTCTTCCGCNACCGTCCGGTTCTTTGAACCAACCAACACCGCTCAAGGTTCNGGNGATGCATCCGGTAGCGGCATTCTTTACTATGGCAGTCAAAGTTCNCCGACGATCAATATGGCGGAATTCCATTTTATGGAGGAAACGCCNGTCACCTTCACCGACTTGANCGGCCAACCTCTTGAAGCCAATGTCGCTGTGCACGGATTTGAATTCATAGCAAACGAAAACGGTGCATTGACGCTCCCGCTATCAGAATCGGGAGCAGTTGTCGATGCAACATACCAGGGTGCAGGTGTACGAGTTGTGTTAACCGGCGGCTACATAGGCCAATCGGTTCAAGTCCCGGTAATTCCTACAGGCGATTGGACCATCCCGTCAAACAAAGTGGTCATTCTTGGAGCACGACCAGACGGAGCCCCACACCAACTTACTGGAAGTCTGACAATCTCAGACAACTCCCAACTCACATTGGCCAATACGACCCTCATCATTCCCACTTCAGAGTCGATTACAATTCTTGGAACAGGCGTATTGGAGGGAGAGGCGAGTACCGTTGAATCTCCAACGATTTCCGTATCTCCTCAAGGGCGTATTGGTGCAACCTCCAGTGTGATTCAGGAAGACAAGTTCCTATCGATTCAAAGTGACGTTTCATGGAATTGCGGAGGACAAAAACAGGTAAGTGGCACTCACTTTGATGGTGACCTAACGCTTCAACCCTACTGTGAACTTCAACAAAACGAAGGAAGAGTTCCAAGCCATGTTTCAGTCATGAATGACGCTAAGTTTGAAGCGTTTTCGTGGGCATACGTAACGGTGCTTGACAAAGGAAGCCCCGTTCAAGGCGCTTTGATTTCCGTATCCGGGGCTTCGACTCAAACCAACAGCGAAGGCTTTGCACCGATCAATCACCCTTCTCTCGTCGTCGACAGCAACGGTGAAACATGGAGTGGGATTATTACGCTGACAATTTCAGCCAACGGCCTTCAAGATTCCATCACCTGGGATACGAACGTTTCCTTTGAGCACACGTTTATGGTCTCAAGCCTCCCTTCGGGAACCCTTGACAATTGGCTCATTCTTGAAAAGCAATGGAGCCCTTACACACTGTCCTCTTCTCTTTCGCTGTCGCGTGATGCGACCCTTACCGTTCAAGACGGCGTCTCATTGCGCATCTCCAACGGCGCCACCATCACTGTCAACGGTACGATGGATGTAGGGGGTGCTACTCTTTCATCAACAGGCTCGGGCGCAAGATGGGGTGGACTCGTCCTTGGAGCGTCAGCAGGTGCTTCAATCGACCTCGCAGGAACCACTCTTGTGGAGGCATCACCTGCGGCAACAATAAGCGGCGATGGTTCGTTTACAGCGGACGACTCGTTCTTTGCCCGCTCCGCTTCTGAAACTCTCATCACCGTTCAAGCGGGCAGCAATGCTGAGATTCAACTGAGGGATTCGCATCTTCAAGATGCAGGAGACGGATGCCTCCGGACGTTCCAATCAACTGGAACATTCACCTTGTCCAACGTCACGCTTACAGACTGTGGGGGTACGGGTTTGTGGGCACGCCAGACCCCACTTGCAATCACAGACATCGTATTGGGCGATGGAATTGACCAAGGGCTGGATCTAACGGGAGTCACAGGGCATATTGACGGCGTTCACGCACAATCGTTCACCGGTTCATCTTCCCTGATCTCAATGAATGCAGTTGATGGCACGTTCCTTTTGTCGGATGTTAGCGGCCTTACCGGTGCAGCCGGAGGTATTGTCGGGTCGGAAAACAGAGCATTGAATCTTCAAAACATCAACCTAACCGGCGCCCCGGGAATCGATATCGACCGTAGTGCAGGGACCATTACCGATGTCCACCTCACGGGCAATGGGTCGGGGACGGGAATGGTGTTCCACCACGGACGTTCGTTAGACACACTTTACCTCACCAACTTGACCGTAGAGCAATTTTCGGTAGGAATCGGATTGCATTTGGACTCCGATGAACAAGCGACTCCGCTCATTATCCGCCAAAGTACCGTCACGGCAAGTACATCGTTAGCAACCGAAGGCTATGATGTCCGCTTTGAAGACACCACACTTTCAGGACTCGTTGAGAATTATGGAGCCCATGTTGATTTTGTTGATGGAGCCCATGATGGGATTACCGCCACCGAGGGCGGCAGTTTCCACGCATACCGCACCTTTGTTCTTGATGCCCAACGCAGCGGGACTCCATTGAATGCAGATTTCACCGTCCAATTCCCGAATTCAAGCCTACCGGACATGACCTTATCTGGCACAACAATCGATGCAGAAATTCTTGTTCAAATGGTTACGGATTCATCCGATGCCACCGCATCATCTGCTCACATCACTGCAGTAGCAACAGGCTCGCCTCCTGCCAGCGTTGTTGTTGAGTCGCTGTCAACTACGAGTAGAACGGTGGTGATTGCGCTTGCCGTCAATCAAGCACCAACTGCAGAACTCACGGAACCTTCATCGGGCGAGCGTGTGATGGAAGGGGACTCAATTCGAGCATCAGTAACGGTTCAAGATGACATCGATTCCGTTGACGATTTAACAATCTCTTGGAATATTTTTGATGTATCCGGTAATTCAGTTTTGCAGGGTGGAAACGAACCGATGTACAACATCACCGACCTCACAGCAGGATTCTATGTTGTTGAAGTCACTGTAACGGACAGTTACGGCCTCTCCTCAACAGATTCGGTTGACATCGAGTATACACTCCTTGATACTGATAATGACTGGTTGACTACCTGCATCTCGGATACGTGGTTTGACTCCACCCTTGGCCGTCCATGCGGCCCTGACATTTATGATTTGGATGATGATAATGACGGATTCGCCGACACCAAAGATGCCTTCCCACTCGACGCTTGTGCACGCTTGGATACGGATGGAGATACACAACCGGACGATATCAATTGTCCAGAGGGAATGACGACCTGGCTCACGGTTGACATGGATGATGACGGCGACGGCATTCCCGACACCCTTGAAGGAGTGGAATCGACTTCTGGAGATGACAACCTCAACGCCATCATGGTCGTACTTACACTGTTCGTTGTGATTGTCCTTATCTTCATTGTTCGCCTTCGGAAAGGTGGCCCGGGCGAATTCACTCCTTTGGATGAGACACACTTGTGAGGGGTTGGCCGCTTGGTATCACTCCCAACGTCTGAGCAAGTCGCATTCGCTGCGGTGGGCATTCTCGCCATTATTCTTGCATGGGATGCATTTTGGTTAACACGTCAGCGGAGAGACATACCTGAACTTGGCATGTTGCCCGACGGAGGATTCGCATGGAAGAGCGAGGGGGCGCATGAATTGATTCGCCAGTGGGGAAATCTTGGCTCCATGGCGGCGATGATGGTTTTACCCTGGGGTCTACTTGAAGCCAGCAACACTCCCATTGTTTACGCCATTGTATGGGACATACTTTTGGGACTGCATCTCATTTCTCTTACCGTTCCTAAGAGGTACGCCATCACTTCAACCCACCTTTTTGCTGATGGTCAACGCTATGCTTGGGAGCGGCTACGTCTTGCCAAGCGACAACCAAAGCGAAGGATCATGCTGCTTCGAAACGGCTGGGGCCCGTTTGGCCCACTTCCACTGGGAGGCGACCAGGGCTCGCTTGCAACGGCGAAGGAATACATACGGGCAATGGAACAAGCCCGTAGCCACAAGAAGTTTCCAAAAGCAGAACAGGAATGAAGCGCTATTCTCTTGTGTCGTCACCTCTTGGAGCGGACATGGAATGGACACGAAGCGGGGATGATGTCTTTGTTCGCCTTGACCCTGGAGAAGAGATACACGCCACACTGCAGCTCCTAGCCGACGAAATCGGTTTTGATGCTGCAGCCATTACAAGTGGAATAGGGAGGACTCGAAACAGTACTTATGGCTACATGGACGACAACCATCGTTATCACAGAGTCACACTAGATGGAGGGAGCGAACTCGTGACCCTACAGGGCAATCTCGCTCGCCGTGAATCTGGAGAAGCATTCACTCACCTCCATGCAACATTTTCAGACGATGACCTCAAGCCTCACGCCGGNCACATGTTTTCCGCAACGGTTCATGTCGTCGNTGAAATCCACNTGAGGTTGCTCACCGAGGCAATCATGACAAGGTGCCCANTGGAGAACAGCGAATTTGTTGCNTTGAAGTTTGATTGAGCCCTTCAAAAGCGATGCTTCTTATCCTGTCGCACGCGTGTTAGCAACATGAGCGGCGAAGCCCCAATTCCAAACAATTCGCCCCAGCGAATTGAGTGGCTCGCGCAGCAGATTGCTCATCACTCAAACCTCTACTATAATCTGGCAAAGCCGGAACTTTCAGATGCTGAATTTGACAGACTATGGGACGAACTCAAACGCCTTGAGCCCAACCACCCGCAACTGGGGCGCGTTGGTGCGGATGTGGCGCCAGGAAGCATCAAAGTTGACCATTTGTTTCCAATGAGAAGTTTGGATAAGGCGAATAAAAAGGAGGACTTGTCACATTTCGTCAATGCAACCACTCAAGGTGCGACCCGCTTTCTTTCTCAACCGAAATTGGACGGCTCCGCCCTTTCCCTTGAGTATCGAGTTGGACGGTTGGTTCGCGCAGCAACTCGGGGGAGCGGTGAACGCGGAGAAGATGTCACCCGTAATGCACGAAAAATCGCCAATGTTCCAGAAACACTGCCGTTGCCGGTCGACATTCATGTTCGGGGCGAAGTTGTCATGCCCCTTTCAGTATTCGAGTCCACGTACCGGGAAGTATCGCCGAACCCGAGGAATTTGGCTGCTGGGGCTTTGCGCCAAAAGCACGATGACGGCAAGGCCGACGCAAGCGATTTAGTCTTCCAGGCATACGATGCAAAATTTCCTCTTGGGGGCGACCGACATCCCGAAAGTCAAGCCATCCCTTCGTTTACCTACGACACCGAAGTCCTTGCTTGGATGGAGACCATATTGGGCATTCAACCTGCTAAATGGGCCTGTCACGAAGCCGAAACTTCTGCAGCAGTAGGCCAATTATTGTACGAGCAATCACAACATTGGTTGGAACAACGAGGCGCCTTTCAATTTGAGATCGATGGGGTCGTGTTCAAACTTGACCACTTGCAGCAACGAGAAACACTGGGCATGACGGCCCACCATCCACGATGGGCACTTGCATGGAAATTTCCACCTGAAGAAGCCACCTCAGTTTTGATGGGAGTTGAATGGCAAACTGGCCGTACCGGGAACATCACTCCTGTGGCGCGAATCGCACCTCAACGCGTAGGGGGAGTAACGGTTGAAAACACAACACTTCACAATCTTGGTGAAGTGGAACGATTGAATCTCAAGATTGGCGACAAGGTTCTCATCGTCCGCCGTGGCGATGTTATACCTAAAATCGAACGGGGACTTGGAAGAGCAACTCAGTCAGATCTTCTTGCCCGAGTACATGCAACTGGGGAGTTGTACGATGCTGTTTTGCCTGAACCGATCGCAATCGCTGCCCCCGAATGTTGTCCTGCATGCGGAGGAGAGATTGAGGCCGAGGGGGCATTTCTAAAATGCCCAGATTTATTTTGTGTTGCCCGAACAAGCCGTGCAATTCTCTATTGGTGCCGATCGTTAGAAATGGATGGGATTGGAGAAAAACTTGTTGAGCAATTGCTTGATGAAGGCATTATTCGCACGGTAGCAGATTTGTACAGATTGACCTTTGACGAATTGATGACCTTGGAGCGAACAGGAGAGAAATCCGCCAACAACGTGCTTTCGGAGATTTCTAAATCTAAAACCATGGTCCTTGGAAGGTTCTTGCATGGGTTGGGGCTTTCAGGAATTGGCCCTGAATTAGCAAACGCGATCGCTCAAAAACTCCGTGACGCAAACGGACTCATTCAATGGCTAGAATCAGCACATGCCTCCAAAGAAGACGCTTTGTTCGGCCCCCATTGCGATGATAACGGAAAATCCCACGAACACAATGAAGCTCTACGCAGTCTAATGGAAATTGACGGAGTTGGCTCAATCGTAGCCCTTCATTTCAGAGACGGTTTAGAGCAACGCAGGGAGATCCTCGAAGATCTCTTGTCATCGGTCGTTGTTCTGGAACAACCAATCCAAGTTTCCGGCGGCTTATTTGAGGGCAAAACATTCTGCTTAACTGGGACGCTGAGCAAGCCGCGCAAGGAAATACAGCAACTCATCCAAGATGCAGGCGGAAAGGTAGTCGGCAGCGTTTCGGAAAAACTCGCCGTTCTTGTTGCAGGCGAAAAGGCAGGTTCGAAGAAGGCAAAGGCCGAAACTCTTGGAGTCACAATTTGGAGTGAAGCAAACCTCATGGCGCAATTTGATTTAGAAGTACAAGACGAACCTAAAGACTCTCAAACACAATCAAAGCAACCAACGCTTCTTGATTTCTAGAGCAATCAACCGTAGAGCATGGCGTTGCTGGTAGGAGAACTGTCTTCGCCCTTTCCTGCACTCTCCATCAAGGCCTTGAGTTGCGCCTCAAGTTTTTCTGCCTCTTCAATGAGAGGTTGGTTTGGAAGGTCAATGGTAGGGAGAAGCGTGTTCAACTTCTCAATGAGAACAGCCGCCGCCCGAGCGTCTGGCCAACGAGGGTCCGCTTCTACCATGAGCGACATGGTCCCTAAACCTCTTCGTGTAGCCTCACTTAGGATACCAGCATTCATTCCCCGGATGACCCCTTGTTGAAGCAATGGGACGTCCATTTCTTTGAGCATGTCTCGAACGGTCTGGTTGCATCCGATTCCAACCACATCAATCCCTTCGGTATCTTCGTATTCAACGACCGGCTCAACACCATCCATGTTGCTTTTCATTCCGGCCTTTGCGAAAGCATCGATCACGATTCCAGCCAACACTTGATGTTCTTTTGACCACTCAAACAAAGCCCATACGATCTTGTGAACGAGGGGCTCGGGAACCACCATTTCACTCATGAGCAAGATAACTTGGTCACAACCATCTATACTGCATTGCGGTTTACCTGCATAGGCTCGAATGGGCGGGAGGGGAACTCCTTCTTGGATTAAGGAGAGGGTAGGCAGCCGGTCGTCGACCAAGCCACCAACAAATTCCAAATCAAGATGGTCGATCAAGTAATGAGCGACGATACTTGAGACCATTCCTACGCTCGGAAAGCAAGCAATGACCATTGAGTTCTCGGGTTCTATTACTGTGTTGATGCGAAGGCTTGGTCCATCCATGGGCTTGGCTGATGGTTCTTTACCTTCAACGCTTTGGCTTCATGTCATCAAAGGCTTCATCATTGACGAGGTTAACCATGGTGCATGAGCGATGGAGCGGAGACGGTGCCACGCCCCCACCAACTCTCTCCTTCAGCATGGAATCGCTATGAGACATGTCCGAGAATGTATTGGCTCAGCCGCCAACGCTTGCCTCGCAAAGCAGGTATGGCTGCTTCACTGGGTACTGCAGTCCATGCTTCGATTGAAGACGTGCTCAACATGGATTTGTCTGGTCGCGACGATAACGAGGCTGGCTGGTTGCCACGGGAAGCCGAAGGATTTCTGAAAACTCGATGGGAGGAAGAAAAAGCGGCATTCATGGCGACACCCCGCCGCCCCAACTGGAAAGAGGACAAGTGGAAGGAAGCGCTCAAACAGCAACGAGGAGGAATCGTCCTCTTACTCGATCACCTTGGAGCGCGAGAATTACCGCATGACAAAATAACCGTAGCCCTTTGGAAGCGCTTGCAACAATTAACCATCGCCGTGGAAGGTGAATTAAGAACAAGTGATGGAAGGCTGATGGGGCGTTTGGATTTACTGTTTGCTGATATTGCCGAAGACGGTTCGATGAAAGGTTGGTTGGTTGCAGATTTGAAAACAGGAAATGCTCCCACAAAAGAATTGAAGACCGAAGTCAATCGTCAACTCCGAATGTATCGAGACATCCTTCTTGCTAACAATCCTTCAGCACCCCCGGTTCGTACAGAAGGATGGTACACGAAGACCGCCAGCAAATGGTCTGCAGAAGGGCCGAGTGTCCTTGAAGATGCTTATGCGGCATGGGAAGCGACTCAAGCCACCCCGATCCCAATGGAGGCAAAACCAGGCCCGGACACCTGCGGCGGATTTTGCGATTGGAAGGCATGGTGCCCTCATTGGTGGACATGGCGCAAAGATTCAGGCACGCTCCACCAAGGCGACTTCAGCGATTCGGTGGTTCTGCTCCACCAATACGACGAAGTCAGTGGAGTCGGCGTTCTTGAGATGTGTGAGCCGCTGGATGAATCGGGCCGAGCGATTCCTACCGGAAACCGAGTTTCAGCCAAATTTGATGGGCGTGGAAAAGACGCTCTTGAAGAATTACGAAGCCAAGGCCACCAAGGCCCCATCTTTCTTGGCTCCATCATGACCGCTCGTCGCTCATGGCGTATTGGACCCTGGTGCGATGTTTTACCTTGGAATCCATTGCCGGACGGTGAACCGTACGAACGTCCTTCAGCGTAGATGCTCACGCAGCAACTGCCGGGTCTCTTCGCATTCTATTCCCTTTGGAGAAAGCAACCACCCTACATAGGATGGGTCATGGGCCTGGATTTCAGTCAAATGTTTGCCTCGATGGCGCCCGAAGGCAATGACGTAGTGTTCACCGTCTTTGCGAACCTTTCCTAACGAATCAACGGGTTCAAGNTCATTCAAACCACGTCCAAGTTCAGATGCGTCGCTCTTTCCTTCACCGTGAACAATCCATCGTTCAAGTTCAGAAAGAGANCGACGNAANGAAGGAGCATGCTCAACTGAAAGCCTCCAGAACAGCAAGAGCGTTGCAGCCGCATCCGCAGCCGCAGTGTGAGCTGCTTCCAATTTGATACCATGTCTACTGCAGAGCGAACCGAGATTATGGGGGCGTGGAAGCTTGAGCCTGCGAACCAACTCAAGCGTGTCCATGATCGCTTTGGGCCGAGGGCACAGCCTTCCCAATCGCAGGTATTCTTTCTCCAGCAGGGCATAGTCAAAATTACGAACATTGTGTCCAACTAAGATCGCTCCTTCGATCAATTCTGCGACATCATCAGCAACCGCTTCAAATCCCTCCAAACTTCTAACATCCCGGTCATATATTCCATGGATTCGGCTTGCATCATACGGTATGGCTCGTTTAGGATTCACCAATCGCTCAAAGTTGATTGTTGCTCCATCCGGCGAGCTCCCAATAAGGGCCAATTGCACGATTTTATCTTGTTGAGTGGATACGCCGGTCGTTTCAAGGTCAAACGCCAGAACCTTTTCTCCTTGGAAAAGGTCTTGTCCCATGGAATTCCACTGCAACCGCTCCCCTTTGAACATCACTCTCAAACCGAATGAGCGCTTGGACTGCCCATGGGGGTCCGCGATTGGTTGAAATCAACCCTCGGCCCAAAACAGGTCACCCCCGCACCCACACAAACAGAACAGCCTCCATCGAACGATGATCGTCAGGTATTTGCCGATGTACAACAAATCCGTGCCGAGGAAGCACTGGCCCTCTTCGGGGAGCCAGATGAGCAACAAGAGCCGCCGGCCGAGGCGGTAACTGCACCCTACGATGCCGGCGAAGCTGATGCACTTGACCTTTTGAGCGAAGATCAATCGCCATCGTTTACTCATACAGATGAAGTAATGATTGAGGACGTCTCAGAAATCGAAGACCCGTATCTGGATGCACGGATTGAAGGCGATATATCCGAAACCGTGGTGCTTGGCAAGTAAGAAAACACGCCTTCTGTTTAATCACTCCAACCGAACCATTAGAAAGGATGGAGCGCCGGTTTCTAACATGATGCTGGCATCTAAGCAAAGAAGGACCTCCGCAGTTGTTGCTGTAGGCCTGTTTTTGATGTCCATGTTGTCTGGCTGTATCGACGCTTTGGATACAACCGTTACGCCACGTGCGACATTGGAAGCCTACCCCACGCTCATTCAAGAGGGAGAAATGGTTACATTGGATGCGCGGGGCTCCTCCGCAGTTGAAGGGATTATCACCGGATACACCTGGGACTTTGGAGATGGCTCAACAGCAGAAACAGTGGTCGGCTTTACATCACACGCGTTTCCAAAGTTCGGACAATACAGCATTCGTCTAACGGTAACAAACGACCAAGGCGGTACCGATGACGCCGTTGCTACGGTGATTGTTAATGGCGCCCCCGTGATCAATCTTAGCATGCCGCCGTCGGTTCGTGCAGGAGATACAGCCCTCTTTGATGCATCACAGTCCTACGACCCTGAAGGTGGACTGCTGACATTCTCATGGGATTTCGACCCTAAGGTTGACACCAATGGTGATGGAGACCCAGAAAATGACCTTGATGCCCTCACGCCCGAAGTTTTGCTGCCCACTGAAAAGTCGGGTATGATTTCCGGCATTCTTCGTATTGATGACAATGATGGGGCATTCTCAACTGAAGCGTTTGAACTTAACATCACAACCCGGACCTTCAAAGTCGTCTGGGTGACTGAAAAGATACAGATCTCATGGGATGAATATCTTGAGCAAGGACAGTCGTGGGAAGGAAACATGACTCCGGGGGACAATGGTCGAATCATTGCGTTCGATGCCGTCCTTGAACTTGACGAAGAGGACGTGCCTCCTCACGACAACTTCACATTGTTTGTTCATATCGTTGATGATAATTTCCGAGACAATGCACAAACTGAAGGAAATTACACCAACAATCAACCTGTGCGAGCAGAAATAACACTTGGAGACATGAATGCTCCGGGCGAAGAAGGCCTCTTTGTTGCAGACTCCGAAGAGGAATTGGTTCGTCTTCTGCTCAATGATGAAGGCAATAGCAGCGGGCAAGGAATTTGGCTGTGGTCTGTAGCCGCAAAACAAGCGGAACCTGATTCGTTCATTGGTGAATTTGACCCCGACCCCGGCAACGATTGGGTTCTGACGGTTGAAATTACGGTTTCAAGACCATCCTTGACCGAAGTGGCAACCAGTGAGTGAAAGAGAAAGGTGTATGAAGAGGGGCGCCTTGGAGAGGAATGGTCACCATGGTGGATACGGTAGAAATCAGTCGCGTTTCAATCCGAAATACAGTATCAGTTGATCTTTCCGTATGGATGAAACACCCAGATGATTGGGATTTCAGGCCGGCTTTATTTTACTCAAACAATACACTTTCAGTACGCTGTGCTAACCAAGGTCATGAACTCGCTTCTGTAGAATTGGACGATGAGCAGGATGAAACGCTTCAACGCGACCGAGCCGCAGAACTTCGGGTGAAGTTCCAAGTTCACGGAATGCACGGGCGCCTGAAGAACATCCACCCCATCATCGCCGACGGTAAAGCGAAAAAATTAGCCACCGCTAATTGGAAAACGACTCAAACTGTTTCGTTTGAATGAGTCCCAACGAATCTTTCATAACGGTTCAATGAGATTTTGCCGTTTATGAAACAGAAAACAGGTATTGGCAGTCAAAAACGAGCAAGATTCAATCGCTTGTGCAAGGAAGTTCGTCACTTTGTTTCAGCCAATCCTGGGTGTTCCGCCCAAGCAATTGTCGCCAACCTAAACCACGATCAAAGAATGAGAAACCATGGACTTACTCCAAGAAAAGTTGGCTTTTTTATCACCCGCCATCTCACCGCATCACTCACCTGGTGGCAAGACCATCGTGCTGGACGGCGAGTGTATGGGCTGATCGGCGATGAACGTTCAAAAAACACACCTGAATGAAGACAAAACGTGGGTTTGACTCATGTAGGGTCTGCGCTTCAGCATGGATATGGAGGGTCAAATTGCAGCATATTTCGACCTCGACGGAACCCTTCTCAATGCGTCAAGTGAAAAGACCCTAACCGCCCATCTCGCTAAGCGTCGTCCGTGGCGCATCCCATGGGGGGCAGTCGCTTGGACAACGGGGTTTCTTACCAATTTATTACGAGGCCGTTCAGTCTATGATGCTGCCCGAAACCGAGGGCACCTCTCATTGGCTTCTTGGGATGTATTGGAAACATATTCACAACACCTTGCAGAACATGTTTTACGGCCTCAGGTATCTCAGCAAGCATGGGAGCGATTAAATTGGCATCGAGAACAAGGTCACCGATTGATTTTGGTTACGGCGACAGTAGCTCCCATGGCCGAAGCGATGGCAAAAGTCCTGGATATGGATGAAGTGTACGGTTGTGGGCCAAGTGAGCGGTCGGGCCGGCTATCGGGATCAGAACGAGGGTGGAGCGTGCCTCGTAGAAAAGGCAAGGTTCCAGTTGTGCAACAAGATGCCCTCCAGCATGGGCATGACCTCGGGCAATGTTACGGGTATGGAAATACCCATGCCGACTCTTGGTTTATGGCCTTGTGCGGGCACGCAGTGGCCGTTAATCCTGAAGGGTCCTTGAGGAAACATGCCGAGAATCAGCAATGGGAAATTGTTGAATGGCGTTGAGACTTCATATATTGTCAATTGCAATCCTTGTCATGGATTACGAGGAAGAAGAAGTCGGGGAAATTGAAGCAAGCACACACATCCAATATTCACGAAGAGAATTGCTCTTGAACGAGATGTTGGAGGCCACCGAAGCATCACGGCGTGCAGCACGTTTGGTTCATAACATCGTAGAAAACAACCCAGAAAAGATGTTTGTTGACAAGGATGGCAAGATTGTCATCAACGGAAGCCTTGCAACATACAGAGTTGATATGAATGGTTTTCACAACAAAATGAACAATCCATTTGATTACAGTTCCTTTGACCAAGTAGAAGTTCACCCAAAAGGAATCCTGTCCGAGAAATTTCAAACCGCTTGTGTCCAGGTGCAAATGCATGCCTCCATGCCTGCTTATGACCTCCTAGGGGCCTATTTATTGGGCTTGATGAACGATGAGCATACTTGGTTGGAAGAGAACATGACTCCGCTTCGAAGGGCTTTATACTCAATGTATGGTTTGAGAATGAGTCCGCTTACCAAGTCTCTTTCTGAACACCTTTATCTTCAACATAAAGGCCAGTTTGATACCAAAAACGACCGCTTAACTTTCAACGGTACCAATGGTTGGAAATGGCGGCTGTCCTTTGGCAACCCCCTCGCACGAGGCTTCAAGATTGAATATCAAAAGCCACGTCAAGACTGGTGGAATCATATGTTTGATGACCACTCTGTTGAAACTACAGACCACTACACAATGTCCCATTTCTTCGACATTGTAGAGCATTTGGCCCAATCTCCCGCTTTGCTTCGGCAAGCGGCTGAATGGAACACAGACCCAATTTTTGTTCGTAAAGTTGCATCCGATTATCCACCTCTTGCACGAGACCTTATTTCACGAATTGAAGCCGAAGATTACGACCCATCTGAGATTTACTCCTTTTACGATGAACCCATTGATTCCAATGACGCCATTCAGATTTCATTTTTGGACGACCAAATAAGAAGCATGATTCTTGCTTAAGCTGATTGGTGTTGAATGGCGGCCCCACCGCGATTCGAACACGGGTTCGAGGCTCCGCAAGCCTCTGTGATATCCAAGCTACACTATAGGGCCATTTTGGGCGACCAGCCGCCCCAATATAAGCGCGAGGGTGATGTTTGCCCCGGCTCGCACAAGGGTTCATTGAATTGAGCCTCTTGGGGCAAGCATGGCGGTAGTGATAGAACGACCCGTAGAATTCCCCATGGTCGATTTAGCAAACATCGCCTATTACCCACGGATATACGATTTAGCGCACCGCGTGTTTGAAGCGTCTTGGCTGGAGATGTGTGGTGTTGATTACCCGACCGTCTTGGGCCAGATCAACGTTGGATTTCCAGTTGTGAACATCACCTCTGAATTCAAAGCCCCCATGCGTTATGGGGACATGATCTCTGCCCACATTTCAATTTCCCATCTCGGAACATCGTCACTTGTTTGGGAGTACCGATTCTTCAATCAGCACGGGGATTTGGTTTGGACATCATCGCAAACGACAGTTTGTGTTGACATGACTACGCTTCAATCACGGACGATTCCGGACGATTTGAGAGAAGGACTTCTCGCACATATGGAAGGGGGCGTTGAAGGTGGAAAGTAATGAAATTCGTCCGGATTCCAAAGGCCCGAAGAACGTAGCAATTTTGTTGTTCATTAGCGCACTTATCTTGGCCGGTTTTGCCTACCAAGATTGGATGCAGCACCAAGGTGGACTTACAGATTCTCAAGTCGACACCTTCCTCGCAACACCAAACAACCAAGGCGGCGAGCCGACAACGGTTGATGATTTTCGCAATTTTGAGGACGCAGTTCAATCAAATAAGGGCTACTTGATCCGATCGATTGGCCTGGCTATCACCACAGTTAGTCTCTTGATCGGAGCACCCCTACTGCATCGTTTGAACATCAAGGGCGCCTACCTCTGTGTTGCTGGAGCAGCGATAGGTCTGTGTTCTGGCGTGTTTGGAAGTTTTCAGATCAATCAATCAGCACAAATGCATCTCGGCGACGCCATGATGCTAACCTACGAGATATGGGTCTATCTTTGCGGCACTATCATGTCACTTTGCCTCGCAGTCGCCGCCTTACCGCTTCTCAATACGAGGGCTCGTTTGGCTTTGTCACCAGAAGTAAAGTTGATTCAAGAAGAATCAGAATAATCTTCATCCTTTGGCTGAGGCCATTTTTTTGATAGGGCTTTACGCAAATCGTCGTCCATGGTCGCGTTCCACCAATCACTTCCTTGCCATATCGCATATTTGCCTCGTATGCCACGAAGGTCGGCTCCCTTGAATTTACAATTTTTAAAATTGGAGAGGTTCATTCTCGCCTTTCTAAGATCGGCCCCTCTAAAGTCAGAGTTGTCAAACGATGATTTCATCAAATCAACCTCAACCATGGATGCTCGTCTGAAGTCGCAGTGGGTGAAGTCACCTTCGGTTAGGTCAGCACGATCAAGAATTGCTCTTCGGAAGTTGGAACTGGTGTGACGTCCTTTACGAACCAGCTCTCCTGTTTTGTTTTGAAACGACCAGTCAAGGATTACGGACTCTTCTGCTGTGGATTCGTCGTCGCGGGGGTCTCCAGTTCCACCTCCCGACATGACCATGCTAGCACCTCAAGCGCCGGAGCGCTTGTCCAGATGTGCTTGGCCTTCGGGTGTAAGGATTGCGAATCGATTTTTATCCTCCTTGCCGTTTGGTACGACCAAGAAATTTTTCTCTTTCAAACGGTTGAGGTAAAGTGAGAGGTTGCCGGGAGATTCAATACCTGCATCGCTGAACAATTGGTTGACGACACGGGGGGGGCTGTCACTAATGCCTTCAACATCCCGAAGATAGTGTATGGCGCCGAGAACTTGGTCCGGTTTTCGTGACAATGCACAGTTATTCAGTAAGGCGCGGAAGGCTGACCCACGCTCGGGTAAACCAGCGTCTCGAGCGGCATTCACGGCAGCTTCAAGCGCGTATTCTCTCGCCTCACGGATTCGCTCCAGAAGCATGGTCCAAGTGTGGTCGGCCTTGGTAGCCGCCAATTGTTCGTCAATTTGGATTGTGGCTCCCTCAAGATTAATTTCAATGTCGCCTGCTTGAACTGTAAGTCGCAAAATAATCTCTCCTTCTCAATGAAAGGGAAACTCAATCATTCATAACCTTATGTTGTGAAAAATGATACATTTTCCGCGAAATTTAGAGGGTTCGTCCATGCAAAACAAACATAACAGGTAATGTGTAGCAACCCATGAGGCCATTAAAATGAAATCCCGCAAAATTTTGGGAATTGTGCTTATGCTGATGTTGGTCGGGCCAGCCTGGTCGGTTATGTTTGCCAGTGCTCAAACAACGACCCTTTCTGTATTTTCAACCGGTACAGCCCAAGAAACAATAACAATGAGTGGCGGCACACATGCCTCTCTTGGGTTTGATCTAGAACGAAATACTACCATCCAAGACGCATTTTTCTTCTTATCTCCAGACTCCGGAACGACTCAATCTCCAGGTAACCTGTGGTTGGACCTTGACCAAAATGGAATCAACGAATGGGAATTCAACCAGACTAATTATGGTGGTTTTGGCCTCCAGACAATGTTTGCAGATGGAAACAATTCAACTTCAACTTTAATCAGTCCAAATAGCGTGGTTCAAATGAGCACCAATTCATCCGACTTCCTCCTCCCTTATGGTGCGGCCCTAAGCGACGCCCGAATTACGGTGGAATTTGAGCCTACTTTTTCGGGAGGATTTTACCAGATGGGGCCTGTGATCGATGTAGCAATAGGTGATATTGAGAACAACAGCCTTTCAGACGCAGTCATTCTTTCTTCGTCAAATGCGACCACAGGTGTTGGAACAGCGTTCAGCGTTATGGGTCTCGACAATACAACAGGGATTACAAACACATCGTGGACGCCGACATGCACCAACGCAACCCGTCTCATGGTCGATGATTTGAACGGGGATTCGTTCCAAGATGTAGTCACATACGCTCCTACTGATAACGTTCTGTGCACGCACCTTTACAACGGAACCTCCGGGAGTTTCTCGGCTCAAGTCAATTTCACCCTCCCTTCAACGGTCATAGACTTGGATATCGGCGATACGGCAGATGATGGATACGCCGATTTGATTACCATTCGGTCAGGCGGAGTTGTTGATATTGCGGAATACAATGCCAAGAGCGGAGGTTATGCTTCAGTCAGTTCACTTACAATTTATCAACAGTCAGGAGGCACTACAACCGCCACATTATCGGCAATGTACCTGGCCCGTTTTAACGGGGAATTGAACCCCTACAAACTTGTTGTCGTGGACAATACCGGCCAATGCATCCAAATCGAATATTTCCAAAGCACCAGCGTTTACGCTGAATTGGCCAGTCGATTTAGCGGCTTGGGAACGGATTCTATTTATGGAGACATTGACAGTGACGGAGACCTTGATTTCATCGCAACTCGGGGGTCAGGTCACCGGTCAATCGAAAATAGAATCACTTCATGGGACAGCGACAATCATCAAGGGCTCCTCGACCTTACCAATGCTTCAATTGTTGACCATAATTATGACATGGACAGTTCACTCTTCCTCCCACAATTAGCCGTATCGGATGGTAACCCAAGTACCATTGAAGGTAATTTCACAACATATAATTTTGATACCACCGGCAACAACCAAGGCAGAGTTCTCTTCAACACCGAAGTAATCATTGAACCTTGGACCATGCCAAAATCAATTGATTTTGGAGATTTTGACGGCGATGGTATTCGGGAACATGTTATTGTGGCAGGAGAAGGGTCTCAACATGGTGTTTTCATCGGAGGGTGGCACGAGATCGGATACGATGTTGATCACAATTCAGTTATGGATTACACCGCATCAGGATACGCCGGTAATGGCTCCAATGGTCTGCCGCCACTTGAGATTCTCGATCCTGTCAACAATCTAAGTTCAGACTTGGGCATGATGAGTTACAGTTGGGATTGGACAGTGGACGGATACGGGATTCAGATGTCTCCAGTTAACTTTTCTTTAGGTTCACTCGGTAACGGGACTTTCCACTTTTCTGAACTCAACATCACCTACAATGCTGATTTTCAAGTAAATTTCAATCCTCATCCTGCTGGGAATTTAACCAATGTCCTCAACCAACAGATGACGGGTGGCTCGGGAACACTCTTTGTGCCTCTGGTATTTTCATCAACCCAAAATGGCAGCTTCTTAATTTCAAATCCAACGGTGACGTACATCCAGGGGGCTCCAAACATTGCATTACCCCCTACGCCGGTCTTGCAGGTGGCTCAACTCAACAGTACTGTTGCTGAAATTATATGGCAAAATCAATCGGACTTTGGTGACGACTTGCTCGAGTTCATTGTGTATCGAGTGGGGGCGAATCAATCGTTGGATCTGATGAATATTTATTCCAATTCGATGCTCAACGGCACGATGGATTCCAATTTCCTTCCAGGCGAGACCTATACCTATTACGTCCGTAGCATTCACGCATTTGGAGTGACGAGTAACCTCTCAGCCCCGCTTTCAATATACATACCGTATCCTCCTCCACAATCCTACATCCCGAACATAACGGCCGGCGACCATCCCGGCGACGGTGGCGGCGTTTTGGATGTGTCTTGGTCATCAGGGCATGCGTCAATAACTCATCATAACGTCTATGTTTCAAGCACGAACTTTACATCGATTGCTGAACTCAATGCATCAATCGTCGTACCATCTTCTGTACTTATGGCAAATATCAGCGTTGATGATGAAGGTCAGCCGCTGACCGATGGGATTGCATATTATGTCGCCGTTGTTGGCGTTGACCAATACGGCAATGCATCACAGCAGGTGATTGCAAACGGTCCATTTTACACAAGGAACGATACGGCGTTGGTGACAACACTCGATGTATCCTATGTTGGGTTCACAGAAGATACGGCGCTATCGCAAGTGTTGCTGAAAGAGGACGGCTCTTTGCATGTTACTGCGCATCTTCATCACGATGGCGTGGCAGTCGATGGAGCGGAATTGTCGCTCAATATTTTTGGAGAAAATGATAATTATACCCTTTTCGAAACTACAAATGACTCAGGAATTGCAGTCTTCACGGTAGCCGATCTAAGCACATTGGGGCCGATTGAGGCTCTTGGTTCAATGTCGCTATCGGTCGCTTATGCTGGCAGCCAAGGTGGAGTCATCGTCCGTCCACTCACTCCAGCATACAATCAAACCGATGCGTTTGGAACGGTAGCAGTAAATTTCACAACCGTTGAACCGATTTCACTGGCGGAAGACGGCTCATTCACAACAACCCTATTGGTTGATGCTCAGAATGCAGACCAGCAGAATTTGCTGGCTAACATGTTGGTTGGATGGGATGTCAAATCTGAAGATGGCGCCGATGTTTCCAACGGTACGGGTTCGGTTCAGGGTAACGAGATGGTGTTGTCTGGCGTTGGCTCATACGGTGGAACGTTGTACATTCAACTTGATCCCTCAATGCCATATTACTACACTGAAGGGATGTCGTTAACGCTGTTGTTTGAGGACGCCCCCGCTGTTGACCAAAATCAAAACAATTCTTCAACGACGAACGACACATCTACCTTCCCCGCCACCATACTTCCAGGAACCGTTGACTGTGGAACAGCCACATATTCATGGTCAGATAACGGAACCGATGAATCAATCATTTGTGTCATTACCAATCCAAATCCATTCGGCGTGCAAGTAGGGTTTGACTGGAAATCTATTCCATCAACGCTACCTCCAATTTCATTCGAGACCTTCAATAATCCCGACTCCATGCCTGCAAATGGTATTCTTGAGGTTGAATTTACTCCAGTCCGCAATGGGCCTTCTGACGGCCTATTTCCTGGAATGCAAGGCGTGGGATACGTGCTTCAACTCACATGTTTGGACGACGAAACGAGTCGGTGCGCAAACATGACCACGCCTTCCGCCAGTTCCGAAGGCGAGATTCAGTGGACGCTCGGCGAGAAACCCTTGAACGCCACAGACAATACAGGCTCAACCAATAGCGGAGAAGACGGGAGCTCAAGTTCTACAACTCCTGTTTTGGTCGGAATTGGAATTGTATTGTTTGTCGCAGCAGCGATCGGAGGAGCCATCTTCATGCGCTCTCGTTTTGAAGATGATTTCGATGATGAGGACGACGAAGATTACTATGCTGAAGCCATGGATGAGCCCGACGCCCGCTCCGAGAAGAAACGCTTCAATCTTGCCGAATCAAAATCTCTCGACTCACTCAAGGCAGAAGGTAAGGAGCTCCACGAAGATGCACCGGAAGGACTTGAATCCCAGATGCTTGGTAGCAGTGCTGATGCCTTCCAATTCGGAGCAACTGCTGAAGATGCGATCCCAGAAGTGAATGCAGAGGAAGACGATGCCCAAGATTCCGAAGAAGAGTGGGCTGAAGAAGCCGAAGAGGACGACGGTATCTCTGTAGACGAAGATGGTACAGAATGGTGGGAAGATGAAGAAGGCGTCTGGTGGTACCGTGAAGAAGGTTGGGAAGACTGGGCTGTTTGGGAAGATTGATTCAGCCGTGAGTCTTTTCATGGACTGACGGTTGGCCCATAACTGGAGCGAATACACATGGATGCGAATCTTCAACCCTATGCGCTGGTCCTGCATCAAGATGCAGACCCTCGTACTGGAGGCGTCGCTATCTGCGGTTTTACAACAGCAGGAATGGTTGGTGTTATCGCAACCTCGCATATCATCAAGGAGTTGAAACTCAAGCAATTGGGCACGGTAATGCATGCTGACTTCCCCGCAGTTGCTCTTATTCACAATGAAGTCCCCAAGCATCCAGTGCGCGTTTACCAAGGCGAGGGAGTGGGCATCTTCACCTCCGAAATACAGTTCGGGAACGAGACCGATATTCCCTTTGCAACGACCGTCCTTGAGTGGTTTACAAAGGGCGGCTTTGACCGCCTCATTATTGTTGACGGACTGGTTCGCCCCGAGAAGGAATTGAGCCAAGGTGAACTGTTTGGCGTAGGGTCAATTCAAGCCTCTCGTGAGCGGCTTAAGGGCTTGGATATTGAACCGATTCAACAAGGAATTGTAGCCGGGATTACTGGATTTTTATTGGGCGAAGGCGACCGTTTGGGAATTGACATCACGGCGCTTCTATCCGAGGCCAATCCGATGTACCCGGATGCTCGGGCCGCTGCTATCGCAGTCGAAGCGATCAGCGATTTAACGGGCATAGAAATCCCACTGACCGACTTGTTGGAAAATGCACGGGCCATTGAAGACAATGTCCGAAACATCATTGAGAATGCATCTCAAATGCTTCCTGCACCAGAGGCCAATAATGTCACCGACATCGACCCATCGTTTGGCTGATGAGTTGAGCTTGATTCGCGCCAAATACTTGGAAGATAGATGCTTATTGCCCAACCAGCAAGCGCACGCACTCTAGAACCGCTTCAAGCGGAGCGTCTGTTACAAAGAATGGGTCAATATCGGGGACTCGGGCCGCACAATGACCCTTTTCTTTGAGGGTTGAAAACAGCACTTCCATCTTTGGAGCGTGTGAGACGCCCGCCATATTGGGAACATCGTCAATGTGCAACAAAAGATGCTCTCGGCTCATCAAGTCAGCAGCATCAGCAATGTAACGTACACTTCTTCGCAGTTCACGCTGGGAGTATTCTTGGTCTGCTTCGTCCCACTGGAGTCCAGCCTTTGTTGCCTGCTTAATTTCCTCCGTTGAGGGCGAACATAGGTCAAGCGCCCGCTCTTCAGTCATACGGCCAGCGATCTCTTTACTCCACAAAGGGCCAACCCACATTGGGCCGCTTCCCCTCTCAACCTCTTCAGGAGTCGGGTGTTGTACAAATCGGTAACCACCTCGGGGCTCACGAATACGCCATCCCATCATGTCCATGACAGTGGATGCCCGTTCCTTGCTACGGCTTACCTTGACGCTTACACGAACATGATGGCCATCAAAGAGCGCTAACACGGGTTCAATGAACCGGTCATGGCGGGCCGAAGTCGTCGCAACTTGGCCAAGCAAAACTCGTACTGCATCATCATGCGCATAGGTGTCAACGATTCCTTTTGCACCGTATCGTCGTTGTTGAGATGATGCGCTCGACCCAGTTAGTGCGGCGGTATCGGTGGCTGTAACCTCAAGGAACCCTATTCTTGCAAGGCCTTGTATCGCGGAATCCAGAAAATTCACAGGAGAACCGAAGGGGTCGAGGTCCACCCATTGGTAAGCGGCTTCCATCAATGCGATACGGGCGTCATTTTGCATCACGAAGATTCCGTTTTCCATTTGCCCTTCAGGTATCCGTTCATATCGGTCATCTTCAAGAGCATGTCCTACCGTTACCTCTGGAGGGAAAGACCGATGGGAATGTTTCAACCAATCCAGAGCAAAAGCGTCAAGGTCATTCGCTGCAATTCGAAGCCGAGGTTGAACTTGGGCGGGGAGCTCATTTCTCCACCGGCGTACGCGCACACCGGTTGCACAAAGGGCGTCAAGGGCGCGAAGGTCGTGGCCAGGTTTCACCAACCAGTCGTGCTCCAAGGCATCAGCAAGGAGCATTACCGAACGTGTTCTGGCTGGAGCCATTGCGGGATTGAGGAATCCAGGGCCCGTACGTTTTGCTGGACCTCTTGGCATGTGAGTCGGGCGTTCTTGGTCTTCGCGCAGGTGGACGAGTGTCTTTCCTTCAAGCCAAAGATGGCCGGGGGAATTTGACCCTTGGGATTCTCCGACCATAAATAGGCCAAGAGCCTCTCCCTCAAGACCGCACCGACGCGACAAGCATCAGTAATGAGAGAATTCTACGCCGTCGATGGCGTGAGTAACGATGTGACCGTTATCGGTTACAGAACCGACGATTGCAGTGCCGGGGAGCCGTTGAGAAATCCAATCCGAGATGCTTTGAGCGTGTCCTTTGTCCACCGCAATGACCATTCCCATTCCCATGTTGAACGTCCGATACATCTCTCGAGTTTCCACGCCCCCCGCTTCTTGAAGCCACTTGAATTCAGGGAGTACAGGTAAGGGGGAATCAATGGACCACCCAAGCGTGTCATGGAGGCGAAGAAGATTGGACAATCCCCCGCCGGTTACATGGCAGATAGCGTGAATATCTGAAATTGAAAAGTTTGAGCCGTTGCGAGCTTCATTGAGCAAATCAACCACCGGGTCACAATAGATCCGAGTTGGATTGAGAACCACTTCACCCATGGTCGGTTCGCCGTCAGTCCAACGAATGAACGTCCTGTGCGGGTGAGCACTGTCAAATGGAGCAGGTGAACGATAATCAACACCAACATGCTCAACAATCCGACGAACCAACGAGTAACCGTTTGAGTGGATTCCCGATGAAGGAAGACCGATCAAGACGTCGCCTTCTTTCAGATGTTCACCAGTGATGGCTTCTCCTTTGGGCAACCATCCTAGGGCTGTACCGGACATGTCCAATTCCGTGACGATGCCAGGCAATGAGGCAGTTTCCCCCCCCGCTAAGGTTACTCTTGCTTGTCGGCAGGCTTCTGCAAGCGAAGCACCAAGAGCAGCATGAATGGCCGGATCTGGTTTTGGGACGGCGACATAGTCGACAAAGGCGATCGGTTCGGCTCCAACACAAAGCAGGTCATTTACATTCATCGCCATACAGTCAATGCCTACGCCACCCCATTGTTCGAGCATCGTGGCTATTTGCAATTTACTCCCGACGCCATCTGTAGCCATCGCCAAAAGATTGTCCCCAAATTCAATGAGTCCACCAAATCCGCCGGGGAGGTCAACTGGAGCTCCAGGTGACCCCGGTTTGCGAACGCTCTTGCTTAACGCCCCGATAAGAGAAGCAACTGCTGACCCTTCAAGGTCGATATCAACCCCAGCACTTGCGTAGTCCATGGGCTCGTCCATGGATGTACCACAGGTTCTCGGCTCAAGAAGAAACCGCTTCAATTTCTTGATTGATTATTGCAATGACGTTGACAGAAGCGGCAAAGAAACATCCAATCGGTGGTCAATTCCACTGTGCGTCCCCACGAATTCTTCGTAGGTATGTGGAATGGACAACGATTCAAGTCGGTTAGCAAGTCGTCGGGTGCCGTAGTGGATATGATACTGGTCTTGGCCACCACAATCAATGAAACAAAGTGCCATATTTGACAACGCTTGGTGATGCTGTTCGATCATCTCGAGTGGGTCATGATTCATCCAGCGCTGCCATGCCTCCTTGTCAAGAACGCAGGTGTGAATATCAACGGGCAATTCCACTCCTAAATCAAGAGAAGCACTTACCGGGCGCGGGTCGTATGATGCTGCAAGGGCGCACATCATCATCGTGTGGAAGTCAGATGAACGCATGGAAGAGGCTGCTGCAAGCCGCTTAAGATATGCTTCTGCCGATCCATCCGCAGCGATGTGGGATACGGTTTCGCCCCAAGTTCCACCGTACATCAGCTCGAAACCGACATCCCCTGAATGCGAAGCGATGGCGGACCATACATCGGGGCGAAGCATTCCGTTGACCATCGCGCCGTAGCCACCGGATGATTTTCCAACCAATCCAAAACGGTTGTTGGTTGAGTATCTTTGAGCGATTTCAGGACAGAGGCCTTCTGCGAGCCATGTAGACCACTTACCAAGGACGGGCGAATCCACAAACTGATTTCCTCCTAGAGAAGTGAATGTATCTGGCATAACCAGAATCACTGGCATCATCTCTCCCGTAGAAACCAATCGTTCATGGCGTTGAGGGAGGGTTTCTCCGAAGGCCTTCCACCCTGCTCTTTGTGGGCCGCTTGATGTGAAGGGAGCAAGATAGATGACAACGGGAAGTTTTCCTCCACGTTCTAAAATTTCCAATCCCTCGGGCGCAAGGTGGACAAGAACTTCTCGCTCTGTTGGGTCTCCGAGACGATTTTCAAGCAAGTTGGAATCAAAGGACCATCGTTCAACGCGACCACGAACTGGTGTGAATTGGTGTGCTGGCATGGTAGCGGGTAGATGTCGTGATTCATGTGTTCTGCGGTGCTGGGGTCTTTCCAATGGACGCCGTTTTGCTAAAGAAAAAGAGGCCAGCAACCCCCCATTCCTCCAGTGGAAACAAAGGGGTGGTCTTCCATTTGGGAATTCATTATAGAGTGTGGGCAACCGAGTCAAGTATCTACGGGTGGGAAAGAGATGGCCTCAATTCAAGAATTTGATTTACCGGCGCGTTGGACATCTTTGATTCAAGACAACTTCTCAGAAGCGGTGCATAATCTTGCACACATGTGGCCCGACGAGCAATCACTGGCTGTATCTTATCGCATCATTGAAGGATACGACCACGAATTTGCCCAAGATTTACTCGCCAACCCCGAGCACCATTTTTTGGCCGCCAATCACGCATTGAGGCAATTTTTACTCGATGCTGGCCACGGCAACATTCTGCCGTTTGTTAGAATTGAGCACCTGCCAAGCGACCAAACACGAACCGTCTCACAACTTCGTGCCGACGACATCGGACAAATGGTTGCTCTTGACGCTGTTACGACCAAAATTTCTGGAGTTCGTCCACGATTGTATTCCGCAGTCTTTGAATGCGTTGCATGCGGCCACCATACGGAAATCAATCAGCCGAACGAACAAGAATTGATCGAACCTTTGCAATGTTCCCAAATCGACGGCGGGGGCGGCCTACAAAAGCGTCAGACTCGATTTCAGTTGCAACAGAAAGCTTCCCATCTGATCAATTCACAATTCATTGAGTTACAGGAACTTCCAGAACAAATGAAAGGTGGAATTCAACCCGAACGAATCATCTGCATCGGCGAGCAGGATTTGGCTGGTAAATTAAATCCAGGAGACCGAGTCAAAGCCAACGGCGTTCTCTTTATTCGCTCTCAACGCAAAGGAGGCAAAGACACACCGGTGTTTGATATTTTCCTACGAATCCATTCCCTTGAACGTCAAAACATTCCTTTGGAAGAGATCATTATCACGGAAGAAGAAGAACTTGAAATCCGTAATATAGCGCGTCAACCGGACGTAAAGGAACTGTTAACGCGCAGCATTGCCCCATCGATTTTTGGCATGGAGTACATCAAACGTTCACTCATGTTGCAATTGTTCGGAGGGGTTGCCCAACTGAATCCAGATGGAACCCGAAACCGCGGGGACATCCACATCTTGCTCATGGGAGACCCCGGTGTTGCGAAATCACAACTTCTCAATTACATGGCGTCCATTTCTCCAAGAGGTAGATTCACGTCGGGTCAATCGGCGTCCGCCGCTGGTTTGACAGCAGCTGCGGTTCAAGACGCAACGGCGGACGGACGGTGGACCTTGGAAGCAGGGGCCCTTGTCCTTGCAGACCTTGGGCTTGCAGCAATTGACGAATTCGATAAGATGAACACCGCCGACCGTTCGAGCATGCACGAAGCCATGGAACAACAACGCATTTCAATCTCTAAAGCAGGGATCAATGCAAGTTTGAGGACCCGTTGTGCAATTCTTGCAGCTGCAAATCCAAAGGCAGGGCGCTTTGAGCCCGTGAGCGACCTTCCTTTCACGGCGCAAATTGACCTTGCCCCACCGTTGGTTTCTCGGTTTGACATTATTTGGTTGATTACCGATACGCCAGATGGCGATAACGACCAAAAGATTGCGCAGCACATTATTGCAAACCGAATGAAAGGCAGCAGTGAGTTGTTGGTCCATGAAGGCTCCTTGCCCGACCCTTCAAGACCTACTGCGTCGTCCAAAACCTCCACCAAAAAGAAGGGCGGAACATACGATATTCTCTCACGAGAAATTCTGCGAAAGTATGTTGCTTACTCAAAACGGAACATCCATCCAAAACTAACAGAAAAAGCAAGAGAGGCCATCGTGGGATACTATGTTGAAACTCGAAAGTCCGGTGGCGAATCATCAGACAGCGTCGCCATAACTGCACGTTCTCTTGAAGCCCTTTCGCGTCTTTCCGAAGCCAGTGCGCGCATCCGTCTTTCCGACGAAGCAACGATTGAAGATGCAGAAATGGCCATTCAACTCACTAAATTATGGCGTCACGATTTGATGGGAGAGCACTATGATGAAACAACCATGCAATCTGGGAAGAAGGGAACGGTTCGCAACCAAGAAAAAATCATTCTTGACCTTGTATCAACGCTCCAAAACGAGTCGGGCAGTTCAGCCAACCTTCTCGATGTGTTGACCGAAGCAGAGCGAAACGATATCAGCCGTGGAAAGGCGGAAGATATCATTGACAAACTTTGCAGAGAAGGGCGAATGATGCGCCCTTCTGGATACGAGACCCTGCAAGTTGTTTGATTCCAAATGAGGGTGGTGCTCATGAAGGTTGAGCCCTTCGCAGGTTCATGGCCGGTGAACCCGAAGGCGATGTGAGTCGCTCAGACCTGTTGGACCCCGTCCAAATAGGCTTCATGTGCGGCTTGGAGGTTCACCAACAATTGGCTACGGGAAAGCTCCACTCTCGTCAAACCGGAGAATTGTACGATGTTACTGCTGAAACGGTCCCTGATGATTGGCCTCGCTTCGCTCGTAAACTTCGGGCATCTCGTGGGGAAGGGGGTGCCATAGACATCGCAGCTCGTTTTGAAGCAAAGCGCAATCGTTCCTTCATTTATGCACAATCTCCTAATTCAGGGCTGATTGAACTTGACGAGCAACCTCCGGTTGAATTGGACCGAGACGCAGTTGACATCTCTCTAACGGTTGCAGCATTGTTGGGAGCCCATCCAGTTTCAATGATACAAACGATGCGCAAAACCGTCGTTGATGGCTCAAACACAAGTGGATTTCAGAGAACATCGTTGATCTCCACAGGAGGACTGTTGGAAACCAAGGAAGGCCAAGTGGGCGTAGAGGTCTTGTGTTTAGAAGAGGACAGTGCCCGAAAACTGGATACAATCGATGTTCAAGGTGGTCAACAGGTGTTGTACAATTTGGACCGATTGGGACTTCCTCTTATCGAGATTGCTACATCCCCTGACGTCCAAACCCCCGAACATGCAAAGTCCACTGCCATTGCCTTGGGGCGTATTTTGCGCCAAACCCGCCGTGTTCGTCGCGGCCTTGGTAGCATTCGCCAAGACCTAAACGTCTCTATCGGGGCGGGCGACCGGGTTGAAATCAAAGGATGTCAAGATTTGGATTGGATCCCCCGCATTATCCGATTGGAAATGGCCCGTCAATTGCACTTTTACCGCCTCGCCAACGATTTGAGAGCGAGTTTGGACCTACCAGCGCTTCCACCTCACAGAAACGACGACGATGTTGAGGTTGAACAGCGTGTTTCTGAACGCGTTGAACAACATTTACCATGGGCCATTCACGATGTCTCGGAGGCGTTTGCACACTGTGAATCGGCGATGATCAACAAAGGTCTTGAAGCCGGCTCGTCAATGATGGCTCTCCCACTTCCAGGATTGAAAGGAAAACTGGGAACAAAAACAGCCGATCACAACGGCGCTCAACTTCCTCGGCTGGGGCGCGAACTCGCCGGGGCGTCAAAACTAGCGGGGGTCAAAGGTATCTTTCACGCCGACGAACTTCCTGCCTACGGCATCTCTGAGGATGAAGTTTCCAAAGTCCGAGCCTCATTGGCGCTGAATGATGAGGATGGATTTGTGTTGTGCTGCGCCCCGGTTTGGCAGGCCGAACTTGCTCTTGAGGCCGCTTTAAGCCGCGCACGTCTTGCTTGGCATCGCATTCCTCAAGAGGTCCGGAATGTGGTTGTCAAGAAAGGTTCTCCAGAAGACGGTACGACCGCTCCAATGCGCCCCCTTCCTGGTCACTCGAGAATGTACCCTGAAACAGATGTACCTCCTCAACAGGTCATGCCTTCGCACTGGCAAGAGATATCCGACAATTTGCCGATGTCAGATTCGGAACGTGCCGAGAGACTTCGTGGTTTGGATATCTCAGACGACCAAGCCTCTCAGTTGCTTGCTCGCGAGTTGGATGATGTGTTTTGGAACCATAAGTCAAACCTTCCCGAAAAAGGGTGGGCGTCCCTGTTGTTGGTTCACGATGAAGAACATCCCATGATGTTGGTTCACGTTCTTTCACTTCGCGAAGACGGTCTTCTTTCACGTGAAAACATGGACCGTGTGATCGAGGCCCATGCTGGCCAAAATCCAGCAAAAGAGACACTTGCTGCTTACTGCGAGGCGCACGAACTTGCCCCTGGCGACGTCAGTGGCCTTGCAGATGTGATCGATAAGATCATTGCCGAACGTCTTGATTTTGTCAAGGAGCGAGGAATGGGTGCGATGGGCCCTTTGATGGGGATTGTCATGCAAGCAGCAGGAGGCGCAGATGGCAAAGAGGTCAGCGCACTCCTCCGTGCAGCAATTCAGTCGGTCACGGAGTGATTGCATGATAAGGCGGATGGCCATTATCTGCATGCTTTTTACCCTATGTGCTGCAGCTTTCCCAGTTCAAGCAACATCTGAAGACTCTTGGCAACTCGATTGGGAAGTTGACCTTGGCGAAGGTTATATCTCCACGAAACCGGTCATCGCCAATGAAACCGTATTTGTTCGGTCATCTGGATTTTGGACTGGAGATGAACGACCCCAAGTCTTTGCGTTTTCTTTGGAGGGGGAGCAACGATGGAATCGAACGAGTGCAACGACCGTTCAACATGATATGAGTCCCTTGATACTCATTACAAATGGAACGGGCCCGTGCGGCTCTTGGCCAGAACTCCTTGTCGTGGGCTGGGCTGATGGAACGGTAGAGGCGTTGAATCCTGAGAATGGGACTTTGGTTTGGAATCAGTCTTCATATGTTCAGGGCTGGGGGATTACGGGAGCTCTTGCAGTTGACGGGGATCACCTTGTCGTTCCTACACGAAATGGATTGATGCGAATTTGTTTGTCGGACGGCACAATTGACTTTGATGTCGAATTGGACCTTGGTTGGCGAAATGGAGTATTGGTCACTGACGGTGGCTTCTACATCGGCGATGAGGCGGGCACATTGTGGCACGTTAACCGCGAAGGCAATGCCTCTTCATTTGCTTCATTAGAAGGCTCAATACGCCACCCACCCCTTCTCACGAATGCAGGCATCTTGGTTCATGTCCAACACCCAACCTCAAGTGCTATTTACGCGATTAATCTTTCAAATGAAACACCTATTTTGCTCCACGAGAGCGGCCCTTCTCCAGCGATTCCTTCCATGAAGGGCGATTATGTTGTGACAGGAGACAGTTCTTTTCTCTCCACCTTTGAATGCCAACAGCATTGCACGCTTCGCTCGCAATATTCCACGACTACTAACGGAGAACTTGTTTGGGTAGAAATGAACCGGATTTGGTATTCGGTGAATCTGCCCACTGGCCATTGGTCGATGGCGAGCTTAAATCAAACTGGAGCGATTACCAATTCCACCAAATTCTCAACCCCTCATGACGGTTATGGCACCGCCGCTCCTGCCTTTGATGAACAACGAATGGTTATGGGCAATGATGCTGGGATTTTGATGATGTTCACATTGGGCCAAGAATCGCTTCTTGACTCAGAACCGGTCATCTCAGAACCGTACGATTGGACTCCGGCTTTTGGGGCCTTTATTCTCATCTGTTTCTTGTTTGTGGGGGCTTATTCAACCTCGCTACAGCGGATAGATTGGGCATGGAAAATCGTTGTTTTGACGATGCTCATTTCCATGCTTTTGCTGATGCCGGACCTTTCATCTTCATGGTCTCAGACCGTTTCAGAACAAACGGCGAGTGAGAAATCCGACCAGTGGAATAACACATGGCCCGAAGCATGGGCGGGCACGCAGATCGTGGTCATTGAAATCGATGGTGAGCAAGAGACCGTTGGCGGTCTTTTGGGCCACGAGACCGCGCTTGATTTGACACTCGCAGCGGCCCAAGAAGCCTCGTGGGAAGTTGAGGTTGAGTCAACGGAACTTGGAACATTCGTGGTTTCAATCAACGGTGAAGAAGGCTCAGGATGGGAGTATTTCCTCGATGGAGAACGTGCTGGGCAGTCTTCAGACCTCCAACCCGTTTCAGAATCCACAGTCCTTGAATGGCGGCTTGTTCGTCGGTAGGCTCAAGGAGGTACGCCCTTTCGGAGGGTTAATGTTCCAAGCTTTTGGTGTCCACGGGCCCGAACTGACTCCGTTTGCGGACATGGTCATCGACCTGCTTCTAGCAGGCATCGCCTTTGCACTTCTCATCAGTGCGCCACGCACTTCAAAGTACGATGTTGCACTTCTTGCAACGTTTGTCGTTTCTGTAACTGCATTGAGGGTGCTCCTTCAACCCGTTCCAAACGTTCAGCCAGTGACCGTTGCGGCATTGCTTGTCGGCGCTCAACTCGGAGCCCGGAGGGGTGTTGCCTTTGCCGTGTTGGTCACCCTTCTCTCCAATGCTCTGATCGGAGACGGTTGGTGGACCTTGTTCCAGGCCATTGGCTGGGGTGCAGTAGCAGTCTTCGGCTCTCTAATCAACTTTGGAACTGTTGAACGATTCCATTCAGGGCGGCTTTATTTGGCCGCTGCAGGTTCTGCGTTCTTATTCGATTTCATCGCGTCTCTTTCAATCTACACGCCTGGAATGACGCTCGGCGAGTTCGCAGTGTATCTTGCTCACGGTCTGCCGTTCGATGTTCTGCATGCTTTGGGCAATCTTACCTTCGCAGTATGGTTTGGACATTTTGTATTCCGTACACTTGAGGCCATAGAATCTCCCGAGCAATTAGAACAAGCGGTGGTAGAAGACAATGTCGTCAATGGATGAGGCCCCTTCAATGGCGCTTATCGTTCGCGCCGACCTTAACCTTTCAGCAGGGAAAACGGCCGTACAATGCGCCCACGCCGCAGTGCAATGCGCTCTAGAAGCTCGCCGAAAACACGCACGACTCATGGAGCGATGGAGAAGGACGGGGGCCAGAAAAATATGCCTCGTAGCTGAGAATTTAGCGTCCCTTCATCGTCTTGCGAGTGAGGCTCAAAACGCCAATTTACCCTATCACTTGGTTCAAGATGCTGGTCATACCGAGGTGGCGCCAGGGACCATCACGGTCCTTGGAATCGGGCCAGCGCCACGAAGGTCGCTGGATTTGATTACCGAAGATTTGTCAACACTTTGAGGTGAAGATGTGGGTTTTCGTTCATTCATTCATCATCTAACGGCGCCAAGATCCAAGGCGAGGCCTGTTCGGGGCAATGTCAAACTTGTGTGCATTGTCAACCAATCTTTGAAAATGGGAAAAGGAAAGGTCGCTGCCCAAGTGGGCCATGCTTCGGTTGAATCGTTTCTGCGTACGGGCAGAACACACCCACATTTTTTGGAGGCTTGGCTTTCAAGCGGGCAAAAGAAAATATGTCTAAAGGCAAAGGACGATGTTGCCTTTGAAGAACTGATTGCTTGCGCTCAAGAAGCCAACATCCCCTTCCACATGGTTCGAGATGCAGGGCATACTCAAATTCCGAGTGGCTCGAAAACAGTTCTCGCTTTGGGCCCCTATCTTGAGGATGAACTTGACGCCATTACTGGGGAACTGAAGTTATTGTGAGCCTCCAAGGCATTCATGAAGGATGGCGCAGAGCCACCTCCATGCGCGAACATCCATCCGAACGTATTGATTTCCGTTCAGATACAGTAACGCAACCTACCAAGGCCATGAGAGATGCAATGATGAGCGCTCCTGTTGGCGACGATGTTCTGGGTGACGACCCTACTGTTATTGCTTTACAAGAGCGTATGGCAACCATGTTTGACAAAGAAGCAGCCCTTTTCGTTCCATCCGGGACCATGTCAAACGCCATTGCCCTCAGGACCCACACGGTCCCTGGCGATGAGATCGTTTGTGACAAAACAGCTCACATTTATCGGTATGAGGGCGGCGGATATGCAGCATTATGCGGGGCTTCCATCGCGCTTGTTGACGGTGAAAAAAGCCTCATGACGCCCGAGCAGGTCAAACGGGCCATCCGCAAAGCCGAAGGTTCTGGAAGCCACTACCCCAATGGCAGTCTTGTATGCGTGGAAAATACAACCAATTTGGGAGGGGGTTCGTGTTACGATCAAGCAACCTTTGACCAAATTGCAATCCTTGCTAAAGCCAACGATTGTAAAACCCATATTGACGGCGCTCGGATTTTCAACGCTGCGATTGCGACAGGGGTTGACGTTGCTACCATGTGCAAACATTACGACTCTGTATCCGTGTGCCTTTCAAAGGGATTAGGCGCTCCTGTCGGCTCGGTATTGATTGGGTCTTCATCGTTTATTGCTCGTGCCCATCGGTGGAGGAAGTTGTTTGGTGGAGGTTGGAGGCAAGCAGGAATGTTAGCAGCTGCCGGCATGCATGCACTTGACCATCATGTGGAGCGGTTGGCGGAAGACCATCAGCGCGCGACAACGATTGCAAAGGCCCTTGACGGCATGAACGCCTTTTCCGTGGACATGAGTACCGTTCAGACAAATATGGTCTATGTGGAATGCACCAAACCTGCAATCGAGATTGCGTCCGAATTGCAGAAGAATGGAGTTGATGTATTCGATATCTCCCCAACTCACATTCGCATTGTGGTTCATCTCCACATCACAGACGATGATGTCAATGCCTTTATCGCTCTCTGCAAGCAACTTTTTGACAGTTGAGCCTTCATAATAGGTCGGCGTTATTTCGTTGTATGGAATTCCATTCATCAAATACGGAATGCAAATTTAATCCTGACTCAAACGAGATCGACATTGTTTGTGATTTATGCCAATCAATGATTGACTTTGACCCCAAAACGGGTTGGTCTGCACCGCTCAATACCATTGAGCATGAGCGAGCAATAGCCCTGTTTGGCGGCCCCTCAGTCCCTGCTTCTTCGCGCTGGAAACGTTTGGCGAGTTCACTCGGAGAAACCGAACACGCGGGCTGGGCCCGACTGAGTTCGGATTGGGATGACCCGATCAAAACCCTCCCTTGCAGCGAGAGTGAGTTTGAGAGTTTACACCAATCCATCGTTCAAGGTTTTGCACTTACCAGTCAACAGCAGCGCTGGATGGCAAAAGGGATTGAGTTCTTCAATGGCTCTTTTTTCAGAATAATGGATGGGCGCCAGTATCTTGACGATGTTGAGCTTCCTTCTGTTGTCAGTTTGCGTTCTCTTTTTCCAGTTCTTGCAAGTAAAGATGTTCGCCGAGGGTGGGATCTTCCAGGCCTCATCGTAGGTCTTTCGTGCACAACTCCAATTTTGAATACCAATGGCGAAGGTGGCAATTTAAACGACATCTTGCGAGGCATAGAAACTGCAGATTCCAATTCACGCGTTATGATGGCGATGCTATCTTGGCTTTCAACCCGTGTCAAGATTGACCGTCTAAATGGCGATGAAACCTCACCGCGTTCTGGCTATGTGTCGTGGGCGTACGATGTTCGTAGCGAGGTTCTAAGGCGCGGGGGGAGAATCGATAGAGCTAAACTTTCAGAAGCATTCTCAAATCATCCAGCTGGGTTGTTTGATTGTTATCAAGTTCCATGGATGCAGGAGTGGGACCGTTCGACAGAACACCACCTCCCCGCAAGGACACTTGACTGGCCCCTTAGGGTTTCAGAAAAACACATCTCGTTTCGAGTCCGGAACAAATCGGGCAGAACTCGATTGGTTCAAGTCCCCCGGCAACCGGATCTTTGGGCGATTCTCATCTCCCTTTCCCTTTCCCCACTTAATTCCGAAGCGGGCAAGACGCTCCTGGGCCTCCAACACAATTGGAATATTGCCTACATCAAGAAGGACACTCCATCCCAGAACATGATTCGCTCATTGGAATTTTGCCATGAGATTCTAAACGGCCTCAGTGATCGTGTGTTCGTCAAGAATGCGGAGGTCTTGGTGTTTGGAAAACTGGGACATTGCTATGAGATCAAAGTGACTCATGGCCAACACGGCGCCCCATACCTCATCTCTCATTTCCGTGATTTTGGTCGTGGACAAAAACATCCGATTTGCATCCATAATGGTCAGTATCATTCCACTGTACCCCTTGGAGACACGCTAGGTTCAGTTATCCTTTCAATGTACAATGATACTACGGCAACGCTGAACATCGGCAGTCTCAATGAGGTATTGATTTCCAATCCACCGTTTGGATTCCCTCGCCGCCCTGTAAACGAGGAATGGATCGCAGCCCTCAATCAAGATGCGCTCAAGGAATTGACATTTCATCAACATCACTGGGTCAGTCATCCTTGGTATGAAGTGCGGCCAAAAACACGCGAAGAGATCCCTGAAGCTCACCCCGGTCTTCGTGGGTTGCTAGCCCGTCAATTCAGGGGCCAGCAGCGTATTGAGAAACGTGATTATGAGTGGAATAAACGCTTCCAGGAGCATTTCGAGGAAACAGGAGAATTTCCTTACGAAGAGGTTGTGTCGCGGTGGGCGAATCAAGTGCCTCCTTACATCAATAATCCACATTCATTCGTTGGAGGGCGTCCACACCTGCGCGCCCAGCAATACGGCCGGTGGGGCAGAATGGCCATGAGGTACCGCCACATTGCGATGCCCCGTAACAGAGACGATGTCCATGATGTGGGTGATATGCGTGACGGAGAACGCCGATGGTGCGAAGTTTATGCGCGTGTTTGGGAGGTACTGGTTTCACAACCACTCGGCTCAGATGTACAGATACCAACCGATTTAGGCGAAGCGCTTGAATTTAGCGATGTTGATTTGCAGGTGACCTTACGCAACACCATTGAGCGCAGATTTGTCACTGCAATCTCTCAATTGCTCGGATACGTTCGGGACGGCGAACAACAACACTCCGTTGTTTTCATTCGTAGGGACCATCCAAGGCCGAATGCACGCCTTCGCTTGACCGACCTTCTTGCCGAGACCCAACGGCGTCAAAATGTCAGAGGAGCCCCTCCACGGTGGTGGAATTATGTCGACGCTCGTCGCGCACCGGATGCAGTAGAATGGCATCCGTGGCAATTCCATGAGGATTTGAGAGACACGCCCCGTCAACAAGCCAGACAGCCGCGTTTGGACGATGACTTCAACGGACTTGGCGAATTGTTCGGTTGAGACGGTTGTTGTGAACAAGAGCAGATACGGCCAGTAAGGCAATCACAGCCATCGGAGAAAGGAATGGGAGGCTATCATCTCCTTCTGATTCGTTGGATTCAGCAGGTTCATCAGGTTCTTCAGGGATTGGTATGATTTCGTAGATGAGGTGGATTTGGAGGTCGTTACCGTCGTGCGGCTCGGGAAGGGCGATCGTCGTATTTCCTTGCAATTCATCTCCCAATGCAATGATGTCACGAACAATGTGCGGATAGGTGCCAAGTCCGTTTGAACCTTCATCAAATTCCGCATGCCCTTCAACAACCCACGCCGTAACATTAAGTGTTGAATTCTCAAGGTGCATTGCATCAATGTCAAGACTCCAAGTCACGATGCCTGACTGATCGTTGGTAGTCGAGGTCGGTGTCCAACTGAAGCTTGTTGTACCTTCGCCAAGTTGAAGGTCGTTAGAGGCAATGTTGGAGAATTCACTTTCCAACGAAGCCTCATCAGTAACGCTCCCGATCTTTTTCATGGTACCGTTGAAGACAACGGCTGGAGGGGCGTTGCCCCCATACTTCGAGTTCCATCGCGCATCAATGTATTCAGAACCAAAAGGGTCTTGAGTTTCACCAATCGCTCTATGGACGTGGTATTGTTGAATATTTCCGCCGTTGGCCAGTACATCGTCCAATGCGTGTTCGACATCCACACAATTTTCACACCACGTTGCGGTGTATACTTCAACAACGGCCGGAAGATCAGACAAATTTGTTGTGGAAACCGAGGTATTGTTTGCTTCGGCCCACTGTCCTCCAAACATCATCCCATTGTTGAGCGGTTCAGCAGGCAATGCTGGTGCTACAGGGGCAAATAAGGCGAACAACATCAGCGTGGCTAACACCGGCATTACAGGGCGCATGAACACCCCACCGGGAAGGCGGATATGAAACCGCCTTCTCTTTGCTTACTCTTCTGCACCATCTTCTACACCCTCATCCTTGGATGAGGAATCGAAGTCGGTTTCTTCAAGAGCTGAGAACATCTGTTGAGCTTCTGGTAGTTGACCGGTGGTGGCCTTGTGTTCGATGTCTTTCAAGCGATTTGTCAAGCCTGCTGGTGAAAGTCCGACTGCTCCAGCAACGCGTCCCAGGTTGCCATGGTTCAAACCAATCAAACACAGTGCGGCATACATGGCACATCCTGCAATAAAGGGGATGGCGACGTTTGTCAGTGGCCCTTCAGCAGTTGGCTCTTCAAGGTCATTCATGATGTTCCAGAACACGGTATTGACGAGTTTCAACTCTTCCTCGTTGAGTTTTTCAGCAAGAGCGCGGTCAAGGTTCTCAGCGGCGATATCAAGTTTGTCAGCTCGCAATGCAGCTCGTGTGATGCCTTTTGGAGCTGCGACCCATTTTTGTCGTAGGCGGGCTTTGTAGGACTTCATGATGGTGGATTTGGCGTTCTTGAATTGTTGTTCAGTTATGTTGTACTGAGCCATCACCACTTGGGGGTTAAATGCAGGTGTGCGGAGCCACTCATGAGAGATGACTGCGATGGCCAATGCAATGATTTGCAGGTTGTCTTGATGTGTTTCCCCTCGCAATTCACGCTTCTTACGAGTGATGGATGTCTTGGGGCAGCTGAGTTTGGCCTGTTCACCGGGAGTCAATGTTCGACGGACTGCTTCTTGCTCAGGTGACAACTTTCGGCAAGCAGCGTCAACAAGATGAGTGGTTGCTCGTGCCAAATTGTCTCCAAACATTCGGGCAAGGGTCAATTTGACCTCGCGACACATAGGGTCTTTCTCACGCTGACTGGAACGGTCAGCACGACCCAAGCGAATAAACAAAGCACGCTGGGCTGATGTAAGGCGTCTGCCAGCGTGGTCGGTTCGGTCACCAAAGGGATTCATTCGACCGCCTTGGGCTGCATTTGGGTTGTTGGCGAAAACATCCAATGCTTCCTGTGTGCGCTCTTCACCCATGCTGATGGAGCTGTTGGTGTCTGCATCATTGGTATAGTTGTCAATTGCAAGGCCGCATGCCTGGCAAGTCATCTCTGCTCGGGCATCATCAACATCAAATTCAGTTCCGCCGCAATCTTCGCATTCATGTTTGTATTCCATTTTTGTTCACTTCCTCTTATACAGTCTCGTTACAGGTTATAAAGGTCGGGATTTTCTCCGCCCTCCAAAGTCACCTTTCTATTCAAGACATATTCTTATTATCATACACACTATTTAAAGGTAACGCTTAATTGCCCACTTGCCACGAAACGATAAAAGCCGATATTCACCAGAGATTACGACTTTTGTCCCCCCTTTTACCACATATCTCCTGGCCAGATCATGTCCGTGAGAGTACGCCATCAAGGTCGCCGTATTAAACATGAACGCTTCTAATTCAAGCAAACCACTGTTTTCGCCTGTGGTCGTTTTCACACACCACCTTCAATAAGGGTCGCCGTTTTCTTCAAAGCGGGGGTTGAAAAATTGTCGGATTCAAGAATAAGTTCCGAATTTATCCCCGCTGGTCGCGGCCTTCCGTCATGGGCTTTGGAGGCTCTTTGCGCTAAGGACTCAGCGACAGTTATGGTCATTCATCCAACGGAACAACATCGTAAAGACACCCTCGAATCTCTTCATCAACGAGGAAGTTCTCCGAACCCCCAACTTCATGTCACACTCAATCAACTTCTGCGTTTACTGCACGTTGATTTTCGTTTGCCCGTTCTTTTGGATGACGAAGCCTCATCATTTATGGGGATTCATAAGCGATGTGCTGTTGCAGCTGAACAACATAAATTCCCTCTGCTTCATACCGGTGCAAACGGCAATTGGACTATGAAAAAAACACAACGCCTGCAGCACTTGCATGGCCACTTAAGTTCCCTCCTCAATCCGTTTGATTGGGAGAACAACCCAGGAATTGATGCTTACGAGAAGATTCTTCGTTCGTTTGAACGGGAGCATGGAGGTACGCTTCCAGTCCTCCTTCCGCGGCATGTCCTTGGGGCTCTTGACGGTTCAGATACAGTACCGTTTCACTTCTCTCATCTCGACGGTATTCTCCTTCTTGATCACGCTCCAGATTTCACAGAACTTGAGCGCGCTATTCTCATTTCACTCTCACGCTTCATACCGGTCCATCAATTGATTAATCCGGGTTCATTTCGCCTTGGCCATCATGGAGCATTTCTCGTCGATGAGTATCCTTGTGACCAAGAGTCACTTCCGAGTTGGGTGCCGCAACATACAGTTTGGACACCAAGCGATGATTCATGGAGGTCGCCTATTGGGTTTGAACACGATACCAACTTTACGCGTATAGCAATTGATGACCGAGTCCAAACCGTGAACGCTGCACTTGAATTCATCGATCAATATCGTCGTCAATCTTCGGGAAGAGTCCTCATCATTGACGGCGCTGCCAGAGACCGAGCACACCTTTGGTCTCAATCACTTGCGACATTGGGCATCCAATGGAATGCAGCGTCGGATTCCCTGAATGGGCAGCCTCTGTTTCACGCTCTTTTGCAAGCAGCTCGCTTGTCTCAAGGAATGAGTGCATGGGGGCTCAACGCTCTTTACTCAATGATGGATTCTACATCTTTACCTCTTGCAGAAGACATGTATCCGGATTTGTTGCATCCAACAGAGGAATCATGGCGGCCAAGACCGCATCAGGACGTCCTGCAAGGTATGGCTCAGCAATTTCACGTACTTGGTGGCCCTGGCGCCATTTCACGATGGGTTGGTGCGCTTTCTCGTGCAAAACCTTCTGCTACCGACCGAAATCCTAGGGAGCGCGAGCAAGCACTTGAAGAAACGCAATGGTGGATTTCATGCCTGCTCCATTCGTGGAAACCATTGCTCATGGGCGAGGACATTCACATGTTGAAGTACGATGTATTTGGATGCAGTTCTGGAGCTGAACTCCCCCTCCCTCCTTCTCCCGATAACGGGACTTCATGGCTCATACAATTTGTAAAATGGCTTGACTTCGATGAACTATCACATCGAAAGGCCCCCTTTGATCGAAGTTTGGGGACATTCCACACCCTTTTGGAATCCATTCAAAGAATTCAATCTACAATGAAACAAGAGGGGGTATCGTCGTCCTTTGATGGTACTGAATTTATTGAATTGCTCACCTATATTGGGCAGATCACGACGCTTTCAAGCACGCACATCAAGACATCAGGGATTGAAGTATTGACTCCAAAAGAAGCGATAGGACTTGAAGCAGATTTGATTATTTTAGCAGGACTTGATGTTGACGCATGGGTGATGAAATCTTCAGTTGTTCCATGGTTGGATGCAAAGGCTCAACTCGAGCTTGGCATGTTTCAAACAGATTTACTCATACGTCAGGGGCGTCATCACATCAAGCATTTACTCAATGCCGCGCCTCTGGTGGTCATGTTTGATTCTACACATGAAGATGGAGGCGGGCCAAGCGCCCCCTTTGGAGAATGGTTGGCCGATGTACGGCGTTCAGGCGAATGGGATGCGATGCGCTCACCCCCTCCATTCATACCAACTTCAACCTATCAAGGTGAATCTCCCTCAAGGCGTTGGGAATGGAAATCAAGAGAACTCGGGCAAGGCAGTTGGCTTTGCCCTAGAACCTCATGGGTTGCGGATGAAGACGATAAGCGTCGCACCATTCGTCATGGGCCCTTTCCTCGCGATGCGCGTCAACAATTAGGTATGGACCTCAAACATTCCATTCAGCCCCGAACAACAAGCAATCATTCAGCAGCGCTGATCAACTCCTTTGAGGCATCAATTCAGAACGACCGTAAGCAGCGAGAACCCTCGCTGAAAGCAATTGAAGCAGGCACTTCGCTTTCTTGGGAGCATCGTTCACATCTTCTCCACATTGACACCTTGAATCTCAGGCCCACTCATTCTTCGTCAAAAGCCCCTGGCTCCACGGCAGCCCAATGGCCTCACCTTGGCCACAGGGAAGAAAAGGTCGTTTCTCTGAGTGTTGACCCGCGACCACTCCCCGCATATTCCAACGAAGCTCTCTCCATGAATCACCGGTTTGGCATGATCGATGCCTCGCTTAACCGAGGTGTTTGGTCACCAAGTCGTCTTGAGAAGTGGCTTCAGTGCCCCAGAGGCGCATGGGTCACCCAATTTCTGCATGCACAGAACGAGGATGAAGGTATTTCAGAAGATGTAGATTTCAGAATTCGCGGTATACTTGCACATGAAGTCGCGGGGGCTCTTCTTACCGGCCATGGTGTGTCGGTGAGTGGGCCTGACTTGGAACGAATCGAACCTCTTCATCAAGGCCCGATGGGGGATCTTGCCGCAGGGTGGGATACGATATTGGCCTATCTCAATGAGCATGTACAATGGCTTGGACGCCATAATGCGGTATCTGTCCACCGAACCCGAGACCTCATTGATGCAACCCCTGCACAATGGAATGAATACCAAGAATCGGGTGAGCCGATTTCACCAAGAGGGCGCCTGTTCCGAATGTATGAATCTGACCTCACACTGGAACATGCAGCGCCGATAGCATGCGAGTGGAAAGCACTCCTTGGGAAAAAGAGCGTCACCATCGATGCGTCAGATGACAACGACCAACCCTCATCGTTCGAGATGTTTGGTTATGCAGACCGAGTTGATGTTGTTGTTCTCAACGAAGAACAGCAACGGATCCTCACAGAAGCAGGGTTGCTTGATGTTTCATCCGAAGCCCCAAAACCAGCTCCGTTGGATGGAACTCCATATGCAGCAAAGCGACTGGTCATCATTCGCGACCTGAAAACAGTCCGAGGCCCGGCTATCAAAAAGCGAGGGCTACGTCATTTACGTTGCCTGTTTGAAGAATTACAACTTGCATTGTATGCAAGGGCATGGGAGATCACTCACCCAGGAGACCGAGTGATCGGTGTCGGTGCTACTGAAATCGGAGAGTTAACAACTCATTATGTCGAACTGGATGATGACATTGCCTCCATTAGTGAAGAATTACAAGTGGGCGTCACCACCCGACACCTTCCACTTCATTTCCCAAGTGTTGAAGCAAAAGGTCAGTACCGTTCATCGTTCCGAACATGGATGTATGAGCGACTCAAAACCGCTCAACGCGGCATTAGTGCAGCGAATGACGGCCAAGTCAACCCGACGCCGGGAACACATTGCAACTATTGTGTCGTGCGTCAATCTTGCTCGGTATCATCGTTTTCAGGAGGGTCCTATTGATGGTTGATTTCAACAACAGCCAACGCCTTGGCTTGGATTTGGATAAGCACATCGCACTGGATGCCGGCGCAGGTACGGGGAAGACCACTGTTATGGCGGAACGCTATGTTCAGCACTTGTTAGCCACTGAACAACGTGCGACTCATTTGACGCCTCCAGGGCCTCGTGTGCCTTTGGTTGGTCACGGCTCTTTGCGTGCTCCCAAAAGGGAGCGAACCGATGTAGAGGCATGGACTGGGCTGCTGCCCTCAGAAGTTGTCGCGATTACATTTACTCGTAAGGCAGCTGCAGAACTCAAAGCAAGAATACGAAACCGTCTTGCTCAAAGCAGAGCACACCCTCCAAAAGAAGATGACATCGATGGTATATTTGACCCGAGGGTCCGTGAGGATGCAGATGTTGAAATGCTTCTGTCAAGTATTGACGAAGCACCGATTTCAACAATTGATGCCTTCCTTCATCGCCTGGTTCGCCCGTATATCGACCTCGTAACGCTCTATCCAGCCAGCGATCAAGTTCCTGAAGAGCGGGCTCCCTTGATGATGCGCGATACCATGCACGCTCTTTGGCGTATTCGCTCAACAGATGACGCCTCGGATGCGGGAGTTTTGAACCATCAACATGAATTCATACAATCTCGCAATCGTCTTGTGACTCGGTTGGGCGGACAAGAACCCGCAGAGGTCGTTATCAACGGTTTGTTGAATACATCCCTTTTCGTTGAACAATCACATCGTTCCATGATTCAGCGTGCTCAAGATTTGGGATTCTCTTGGAACGGCAGAGGGCCTGCGCCTGTTACGCTGCTTTTGGACATGATTGCAGAACCCATTGCAGACGACCTCCCGAGTTTCATGAACCGGTTTGCCCCTCTGTTGCAATCATGGATTGGACTGTTTTTGCCTCATCTCTCAAGATGCACTGAGCCTGTAGAGAATGAATTGGGCACATCATTAACCCGTTTCAACCACCTTGCTCGGCTGGTGAGCACTGGCATTCCAGAACGACCGGCTGACCAGTTGGTTTGGATGTGGAAAGCGATGATCGGCCTCGCAGGTTCGTCAGGGCTCAAAGCAAAACCTTGCGGTTATTTCCCACGTAACAACCTCCCTTCAACAGAAAAATGGCCTGGTGGGTTGCTTTCCAAAACAGGCGTAAAAGGCATGAACGGTGGAGACCGTGACGACCTTTTTGCGCAAAGCGTGTATCTGCAAAGCGAAATGAAGAGGGAACTGCATTCACCAGTTGGAGTTCTCATTCGTCTTTTGGCGGAATCAGCGTTTTTACTCAATCCGGGCGATGGGTACGATGGCATGCCGTTGGACTCTCCCCTTCGCTTGACCCCCTTGCCACCAACAATTGGCCCTACGCCTGTTGAAGGAGGTACGTATGTATCAGGCGATCTGCAAATGGAGATCTTGAGTGACCTCATCACGGTTCACAAAGGCTGTCATCAAATTCTCGCAAGAAGAAAATCATTGGAAGGGATGCATGACTTTGACGATATTCAGAGGTTTGCAGCAGACCTGCTTCTTGCTAGATGCCCGGATACATGCCGCCATCTCTACCCTCCCGAAGTCATTGACATCTTGGATGGTTTAGGTGATGAACCATGGAGTGACGACCATATTTCTAGAGCGATTACGTTGTTGAACGACCAACCGTCACTTCAAGCAGACCTTCATCGCAGGTTTGCGATTTTGGGGGAACTTCGGCGCCAATTCCGAGCGTTTATCATCGACGAATATCAAGATACAAACCCATCCCATTACCGTCTTCTCGCCCGTCTATGGGGCCGTAGAGCGCGACACAGTGACGACCCTCCACGGCCTCTTGGTGCTTGGGACCCAACGGTCTGCATCGTCGGGGATATGAAGCAAAGCATCTACAGATTCCGACAAGCGGAAGTCTCGGTAATGCGACGTGCAGTTGCAATGATTCGAAACTGTAACGTCGTTGAAGAAAATGAAACAAGCCTCAATCATCTGCGCAGTAGTGGAGAAGGAAGAGACCCACGGCCTGTAGGGGCTGGTGGTGAGACGGGCTCTTACAGCAATGAACACGAGGTGAGAGAATCTGCGCCTCATAGTTATGTTCCCTATGCTTGGGAGGACGGCCAAACGACTTCAACCATAACCGGTGAACGCCTTGAACGAAGGCAACAAGGCCACATAGATTTGACTTCAAATCACCGCACTCGCCCGAATTTAATGGAGACGATGAACGACATTTTTGATGAAGTATTTGCGCCTCACCACCATGCTTTACCAGGAGATTGGCATGCTGAATCACAACGCCTCCATCCAGCCCGAGTCACCGAAGATCCCGGCGTATTGGAATGGCTTTTACCCATTCAAGGAGCCTTACAAAACGCCTCGTTTGACCTCGATGTCCCCTTGAATACATTTGAAAATCCAAATGCGACGAGCGTTCAACTGGAGCACGAGCTTCTTTCACATCGTCTCCACTCCTTGCTCAACTCTGAGAATTCCCGAGTTTGGAATCCAGATGAAGGAGATTGGCATAATGTTGAGGAGACGGGTGTTGAAATCCGACCTGAGGATGTTATGATTCTCATCAATTCACGACGGCATCTTCCTGATCTTCTTGAACGGCTGAGGGCGCGTAATATTCCCGTTATGGCCGATAGGCAGGGATTGTTGCTCATGCAACCGGTCATACAACCGCTGATGGCTGTATTGGAACTCATGGCTCATCCATATTCCACAAAGGCAGGAATTGAACTTGCTCGCTCGGCAGTGATTGGGATGAGTGAAACTCAAGTTCATTCAGCGTTCAGTCAACTGGATGATGAGCGATCAACATGGCAGGTTCTTCTTGAACACGCACCAAATGAAGCGATTGCCTCACTTCTCGCCCACCTGCATCAACTCGCTTCTTGGGGGGCCATTTACGATGTCATAGATGCAATTCTTGACCATTCTGATTTGCTGGTTGCCTTTTGCAGCGATGCAGAGCGGCAACATGCAGAGGCATGGCTCGGTATGATTCACAGCATCGGTAAAGATACTGGGCATTCAATCACAGCCATCTACCGCCGGCTCCAAGATTTGATTGGGCTTGAAAAGAAAGGCCCTCAAGCCATCAGCAAGCCAACCAAAGACGCCGTGCAAATCATGACCATCCATGGTGCAAAAGGACTTCAGGCACCTGTTGTCATCGTCTCAGGTATCTTTACAGCAGGTATGGCAGATGTCACAACATCGATCAAAGACAATGTGTTGGTTACGCCTCAAGTGGTCTCGGGGAGGATTCAACCTTGGCTTGCCCACGACCGCCCTTCAGATGGTTTGTGGGCCTTTGCGAGTCAAATGAATACCGCTCAAGATAAGGCTGAACTAAGAAGGAAATTCTATGTCGCACTCACTCGTGTTAAAGACCGCTTGATCATCACCGGTTCACCGACCAAGAAATCCATGTTTGACAATGAAACCGGAGCGCTTTCCCTTACACTGCAACCCGACCCAAGGACGATGGGACGAATGTGGGTTGAAGGGTTACGTCGGGCTGCCTGGGCCGCGGGTGGCGCCGGCTCACCGTGGCTACTTCCCGGTGATATTGAGGACGCAGACCTTGGAGTCTACAAGCCCTCTAAAGCTAGCCTCAACATCAATCCAAGTGAACTGCTGACCAACAGCGCACTTGGTGAACATGGTGTTTCCGGAATTCGCCTCTATCATCACCCCGATTGTTTCTCAGAAGTGACACCGCCCTCCCCTCAACAGCGCCTTAGGATGTTGGAAACCCATCTCGCCTCCGCTGAGGTTGTTGAGGACGGAATGAACGCCCCTCTCCAGCCGCTATGTGAATCGATCAAAGGGGCTGCTCACCATTTGGACGCCACGAATACCTGCCCTCGTCGGTATTGGCTTGAACACATCAAAGGTTGGACTTCTGAACCCTTTTCACTCCCCTTGGAAGAGAAGGGATCTATCAAGAAACGATGGCCATTGCCTACAGAATTTGGCTTAATGATGCACCGGGTCGTTGAAATTGGACTTCGCAATCCCTTGCAATTTGGAGGCAAAACCCCAGCGTTGAGTCCAGATTGGCATCACTCCAACGAAGGAGAGCTGGCCTCTGAAACAACCGTAGGCAGGGTCATGGCTGAATTCGGTTATGGGGAAACACAATCCAAAGACAGCATTGAATTCAATTGGAGAGAGCGCCTGCTCCATCTGAGTTCACTCATCGACAAGGGGCTTCTTGGAAGATGGGTTGGAGGAGAGCATCACCACGGGTTCTCTGTTGAAGCAGTACGCACGGAACTTCCGTTCATCCACTCTCATCCTGTTCCTTTGGATTCATTCACTCGTTCGCGTTTTACCCCAAGAGGTCCCGTGGAGACTGTTCAAATCGAGCGTGTTGATATGAACTTTAACGGGCGAGCAGATCTCGTTTTGGCTCTTGCAGACGAACAACAACGCGGGTACCTCCAAGTTGTAGATTTGAAAACAAAGGGCTGCATGGCCCCATTCAATCAACGCGAACCTGAAAATGGACATGCCTTGCAAGCGATTGGCCCTGAGACAACAGACCCCCTCCCTCAATCCGAAGAAGAAGCCCAGATTCTTCACGAACACCGCCTTCAACTCACCCTCTATTCGGTCGCACTTGAAGCGGTTGAACTTCTCAAACCAGAGGAAGAACGTCGCCAAATTCTCCCCCCAGCCTTGTTGTTGGGTGCGAACGGCCGGATTGTCCAAATGACCAGAGAAGAATTTGAGCAAGCCAAGAGTGACCTCAACGCTCATCTGCATTGGCGGACCATGATGCATCTTACAGACGGAGTAGATGAACCAAAACGTTTGGAATCAGGGTCCTCAGCCTGTGAAGGTTGTCCGTATTACAAAGGAGACGTTCGCAGATGCGGTCCAATAGGGGAATCATTGGGTTTCATTACGGCCGATGAGGCTTGATGGCAGACAATACAAGCGTACCGTTCCACCCCTCTTTCGCCCCTGTTTGGATGGCCTTGACATCTTCAAAACCAGCGTCTTCTAGACCTTTTACCCAAGTGTCAATTGAGAGTGTAGTCATGTGAACATTGAGTGATTGCGGCCAATCATGACTTTCTGGATTCTCCTTGTAATGGTCCATACCGATGACCATTTTCCCTCCAGACTTCATCCAATTATCGTGTATGTTGCGCAAGAAATCTATTGGTTGTTTAAGGTAATACAAACATTCCATGCTATGAATGAGGTCAACGGGTTGTTCGGGGCTCCATTCGGGGAGTTGTCCAATGCAATAAGTGCCATTTGGGTCAATTTCCCTCGCCCTTTCAACCATCGCCACAGCGCCATCAATTCCCAAGGCGTTGTTGCACAATGGGTGTTCAGCGAACTTGCGAACCACCCACCCGTTTCCACATCCGATGTCAATTGCGGAAAACGGTTTGTCAACACCTTCCAGAAGGAGGTTTAGCATGACATCCACGCTGGGCGCATGACCGCGCTCCATACCCGCATCCTTGCCCTTTTCAGCCCATTCGTGGAACACTTCGGTCGCTTTACGTTGGTCCATGCCGATGTCTAGAAGAGCCTGTCTTTGAATGTACGCATGACGAAAAGAACATTCAATGCCTTGCATTCGGAAGTTCATGCTTGATACAGTGACGACCCTTGACGATGTCCTTTATGCCCCTTGTGAGCCTTACCAAACAGGAACGCTTTCTGTAAGTGATGTCCACACAATTGCTTGGGAGACAAGCGGTAATGCAAGTGGCATTCCAGTTGTTGTAATTCATGGAGGGCCAGGTGGGGGCGGCCAACCTTCGTACCGACAATATTTCGATCCAGATGCATACAACATCGTCCAGTTTGACCAGCGAGGATGTGGCCAATCAACCCCTCATGCTGAATTGGAGGACAATACGACTCAAGCACTGGTCGGTGATATTGAAACCCTTAGGACGCATCTAGGTATTGAGTCGTGGCATGTCTTTGGGGGTTCTTGGGGCTCGACACTCTCTCTTGTTTACGCTCAAGAACACCCATCAAGAGTTCTTAGTTTGATTCTCAGGGGCATTTTCATGTGCAGAAAAAGCGAACTTCGTTGGTTCTATCAAGACGGGGCAAGCCACATCTTCCCCGACGCCTTCGCGCCGTACAGAGAACACATCCCTCTTGCGGAACAAGACGACCTCATCAAAGCATATTATCGCCGCTTGACAAGCCAAGATGCCGAGGTTCGTAGAGCGGCAGCGAAGGAATGGACGCGTTGGGAAATGGCCACCAGTCGGCTGTTCCCCGACCCGAGTTATCTTGAAAAAGCAGAGGACCTTGATTTTGCAGTTGCCTTTGCACGAATTGAATGCCATTATTTCATCAATGCAATTTTCTTGGAGGAAGCCCATATCTTGAACCATACTGAGGCAATCCAATCCATTCCAACGGTCATCGTTCAAGGGCGCTATGATGTTGTTTGCCCAGCGCGCAGTGCATGGGAATTGCACCAAGCATTGCCCAACAGCAAACTCACGATCGTCCCCGACGCAGGCCATTCAATGGGCGAAGTTAGCATCGCTCGAGAATTGGTTGCAGCAACCGATGCCCTGCGTTAAAGCAAATTCCTCTAAGCCCGTATTTTTGGACCCGTACAAGCGTCGGCTTGATAGGGAGGAGTGGACTCGGTGAGTATGGAGGCTTGCCTCCGGGTGAGAAGATGACCGAAGGAACCATCACGCCAGAAGTAGAAATTCAACAGTTGCAAGACGCACTTGCAACCGAAACAGACCGCCTACAGAAATTGTTTGCTGCATACGAGACCCAAGAGAAAGACTTGGTTGATGCAAAAGCAGAAATTGAAGTTCTTGAAAAGGAAATTATTGATCGTGAAATTGAAAAGGAATCCTTGGAGTCAATCATCTCCCAAAAGGAAGTTCGTGTTCGTGAACTTGAGATGAAAGCGACAAAGGCATCCAAGCGAGTGGAGCACTTGGAACCAGAACTTGACAAGATGGAAGAAAAATACTCTCGTGAGAAAGACCGTTTGGGTAAGGTTTTCGGTATTGCGGAAGAACTTGACAACGATCTGAGACTTGCGGTCACGGAGATGAGATCCCGAGACGATTGGTATGTTGCTCACATGCAAATTTTTGAGGACCTCAACAAAGCAATCAAAGAACGTTATGAGATGATTGAGCGTGCTGTGGAAACAGAACGCAAATCTCAACACATGTCCCGTGCATTTACTGAGCGCATGGATGAAATGGTTCAAGCTCGTTCAGAAGAGATGGCTGCTGAAGAAGCAGAAGCGGAAGCAGCTACCGAAGCAACAGCGTCCATTGAAGTTGTTGAAGCCGCTGAAGAAGCCGCTGAAGAAGCCGCTGAAGAAGCGGAAGAGGCTACTGAGGACGCCGAAGAAGAATCCACCGATGAAGCACCTGCCTCTTCTTGGGCCGATGGCGAAGACCCTTGGTCTGGACAGTAGGTGTTGAACGATGGCTGGTTTGGCCCACGGAGGCCACGCCCCTGTATTCATGATGACAGCAATGGGTGTTAGCGCACTCTTTGTTGGTGCACTGATAGACCCTGTACTCGGATTGGTCCCACTCTTTGGGATTTCATGTTTGATGATGGCAGCTTTTCTTGTCAATTTTTGGAGAGACCCCGACCGCGCAATCCCTCGGGAACAGGGCATCCTCGTATCTCCAGCAGATGGCCATGTCATGTTCGTGCGTCGTGAACGGGCTACAGGGCGCCGACCATCAAAAGTAGAGATGGAGCAACAAGAAATTAATTCTGATGCCCTCACAGGAGATTGGTTTCCCGAACCGCTTGCTGAGCCATTATCATTTGCAACCGAGCAGCGTTATGAGCCTGTTGCCAAAGGAGAAGAAGGCTCGTTTGATGTGCTCAGAGTTGCCGTTTTCATGTCTCCTCTTGATGTTCATGTTAATCGAGCACCGGAGAAAGGAGTTTTGGAGCGTCTCGAACATCGTGCCGGAAAAGGAATGAAACGGGGACCTTTCGCTCCTGCATACAAAAAAGAGAGTCAATACAATGAACGAGTTCGTTCCGTATATCGTTTGGGCGACGACACATTGATTGAATTAACGCAGATTTCTGGAGCATTGGCTCGTACGATTGTTCCATGGATTGGGAAAGGAACGGAAGTTCGTAGAGGGCAACGTATTGGAATGATACGCCTCGGTTCAAGAGTTGATGTTAGAGTACCTGCACATCGCTATACATGCGATTTGATTTCCGCTGAATCAAATGACCCAGCCTTCCCTAAAGGCGCCTTTGTTCAAGCCGGTTCAACCGTAATGTTTCGCAGCAATGGAGATGAAGAAGAATGAGCCAATTAAAACGAAGTATACCTGCCATCATGATCTTCCTCATTTGCAGTATGCCAATTATCTATTATCAACTCGGCAGTTTAGTCTACACGCAAGCAGCAGCAAGCAATCTTGAGTGTTCGGACCATGCGCCGTACAATACGCCCGACGATTTTACCCCGCACTTATGGGACGAAGGATTGGATGAAGGTATCATGGAAAAGAATGAGACCATTGCTTCGGACATGGAGTCGTACTGGTTTGACAGTTGGGACAATGCTTCAATCGATGTTCCCAATGAACCCATCACGCTTGCTGCATGGGTGATGGAACATAACGATTCTCGGCCTTGGGTCATTCTCGTCCATGGGATCCGTTCTTGTAAAGCGAATCATGAAGTTTTGATTCCAGCAGCTATGCTGCATCAAGCGGATTTCAACGTGATTCTCTTTGACCTCAGAGACCATGGAGACAGTACCGTTGAGGACGGGCTTGTTTCCGCGGGGCAGCGCGAATATCGGGATGTGCTTGCAGTTTGGTCATGGTTGCAAGATGAAAAAGACGTACCTGCATCATCGATTGGCATCATGGGAATTTCCTTGGGTGCAGGAACGACCGCTATTGCTTTTGACCAAGAACCTGAGATCCAAGCGGTCTTCTTGGATTCACCGTTTTCATCAATGGACCGTATTATTTCCGAAGAATTGGAATTTGGGGGTTTTCCGAGTTTTCTAAAGGATGCTGCAGTGTTCGCTGGCAAGATTCAAAGCGGCGATAATCTCGTTAAATTTGAACCCCTTTCTGGAGCAGAAAATATCGGTAACCGTTCGATGTTTATCACTCAATCCAATGACGATTACCGCATCAAAATCCATCATGGAAATTCAATGTGTGAAGGAGCCAAGGCGAATGTGAAGGAAGGAGGTTTCGTTGAGTGTTGGTTTGATCATTCCTCAGTTTCCCATCATGATGGCGAAGAACCGGGTGTTCTTTCTCACGTGACCTTGATGTTGACCCAAACCGAGACCTACCGTGGACATTTGGTTTCGTTCTTTGAACAAAGTTTGACTGAACCGGCTGCGGTGGTTTGAAACCTCAAGTGCCGACCGCAGAGCAGGGGAGCACATGTCAGGCCAGTCCAATTTACATCTCCTTGGGCAGGGTAAAAAGGGCTTGAGGATTCATGATTTGGTCAAGGCTCCAGCGAATACCCCATGGGCAAAGGCACGGCAACAATCGTGGGATGCAAGTGAACCAGCAACGGTTTACACCACTCCAGAAGCCTTGCCTGATGGAACTCCATGCACTGCTGCAACGGTAATTCTACGAACAAAAGGATGCCATTGGTGGTGGTCTTCGGGATGTACTTTTTGCGGTTACTTTAACGACACCAGAGACGATGTCACCAACGACGATCTTCATGCACAATGGGCGTATGCCAAGGAGAAACTCGACAACTTTGACGGGCATGCCATGGTTAAGGTCTACACTTCAGGCTCATTGCTTGAGGATCGCGAGATACCTGTGGAATTCCAAGAAACCGTGTTGCGGGATTGTGCAGAATTGGAAAAAGAATTGATTGTCGAGAGTCGCTGTGAACAATTGACGGTCCCCAAACTTGAATGGGCCACTTCAATCAATCCATCGTTCACTGTAGCCATTGGTCTCGAAGCCTATGATGATGAAGTACTTCGTTTTCATGTGAACAAAGGATTTTCGACGTCTTCATGGGACCGGGCCGTAACCAATCTTGAGGCCTTCAATCTAAGGGTTAAGACCTATTTGATGTTCAAACCCCCGTTCATGAGCGAAGCAGACGCTCTTGATCACAGTGTGAAGTGGATTGAGGCAGTTGCCCATCGTTCGGATGAGATTTCTGTAAATCCGATGAACATTCAGCGCGGCACAGTGATCGACCGATTGCATCGTCACAATGAATACCGCCCACCTTGGCTATGGTCGCTGGTTGAAATGATTAAGAGAGCGCACCCATTTATTTATCCAAAAGGCGGAATGAATGGAGATGAAGGACAGGTTTCCCGCCTCATCGTTCACCCCACTGCAGGCGGGAAAATTAGAGGCTCTCACAATTGTGGTTCATGCGATGGAGAGGTTGTTGCAGCCATCGAGCGTTACGCAGTCTCAGGAAGTCTTCTGGAGTTTGAAGGCCTGGAATGTAAATGTAAGGAGAAATGGGAGACTGAACTGATGTTGGAGCGCCAACTTCCGCTTCCGTTGGGATTATCCAAGCCCCGGAGAGCCCCACTCCTTGAAACATTGAGGTCACCCTGAACCGTTGGGGCTTTAGGTACCTTATTTTCGTCACCTCAGTTGGTGAACGTTTATGACCGCCGGACAAGTCGGAGGAATGACCCCTATGGGGTCAATTTGAGGTGAGGCCCGTGTCAAATTCCACAACTCTTCCAGATACAACCGTCGGAACAGGAGAACCAACATCAAGCCGTGTGATTCTCACATTGCTCTCCGTTGGCCTTTTGGGGCTTTATTCCTTGTTTGCAAATGTCTTTGGGTGGGATAACCTCCCACTTCTTGGAGAAATCGTACCTTTGGTTCAAAATTTAGGTGGCAGTGGAATCTGGTACTATCTCATTGGATTCTTGGTTGGAGTTGGTGCGATTGTCGCTACGCTTGTGGGCGAGGTACTCGCTGAATGATGGAGGTGTGATGCATGGAGACAATTTTTATTACTGGAACAATTCTTATCGCCACCCTTTATTTCCTCTCTCAATCCCTTGCACGAGGTATTGGCGATATGGGCGGCGCTCTTCGCCAAATCGGACTGTTTATTCTCAAGAAGAATCCACCGGGTCTTGTTGATATTTTTGATGACAAAGATGGAAGTGGCTCCCGAACTTGGATGAATTTCGGTATGCTCTGGCTCGTGTTTGCAGGGATCCTTGGTTTCCTAAGTGCTTGGCACAATTACGATCCAACCGCTCTTGATTCCCTTGCAAGCATTGGTTGGTCTTACGATGATGGCTCCTCTCTTCGAGAAGCGACCATGACTGTACTTGGACTTGCTCTTATCTACGGATTGGTGGGCGGCGGCCTTGTGGCTGCTTCTCGTAACGGTGATGGCCGACTTGCGAGTGAAGGTAACGCATCCATGGTAGCCTTGCTTCTGACCGTTGTTTTCATCCTAAGTGCTCTCCTACCATTCATTTTCGGCTTTGCGAATATCGATACCGACTCCACTGTCATCTCCACACTCTTGATGAGTTTGGAAACATTGGCCGTTGGATTGCTCCTCGTCCCTGTACTCATCAACGTCTTGCTGACCGTGTCCACACGCGGCGAGCAGGACCTCTCAACAAGCTCATGGTTCCTCATCATGGCACTCGTCGCTAAAATCATCTCAATGGTTTACATTTTCTTTGGAGAACTTGCCTCGGATACACAAACAGTATGGCTTGGAGAGCGTGTTTCAAACGGATGGGTTCCACTCGCTTTGATGTTCTCAGTTGGATATTATACCGTGCCGATGGTTTCCAAGCAACCGATTTGGTCGGGCTCCATGAGGTCGGCAAGCATGTTGTTGTTGTTCGTAACACTGCCACCGTTCTTCATGACCTCTGCCGAGGGAACCAATGCACTGGTTAACCTCGGAGCCATCCTTCTTACCCTGGGGATGCTCCCCATCTTTGCGGCTTCGATTAACATCATGATGACCGCAAATGGCGGGCTTGATTCAGTTGTCAAAAACCCAGGAGCTATGGCAGGATTGTTCGCCTTCATCATGCTCCCCTTCTTTGCGATTGGTGGCTATTTCACATCAATGGATATTTTCGTAGGAACCGGCGATTTGGGGGCTATGGCTCACACCGTAAACATGGGGATGATGTTTACCGTTGGAGGATTGCTTATCCTCTCGGCAGTGTTCACAAATTACCCGATGGCCATCAGTAAACCACTGGCTGCTCCATCAACGGCCAACCTTGCTGTTTGGATGGTTCTTGTTGGCGGCGTCACCTCAACCGTGACCTTCTTGGTTGGAGATTTCACAACCAATGCCATTACAAATTCCGGAATTGAAGATGCAATAGTGCCTTCGGGAGGATTTTTCCTTACTGGGGCAGCCATCTTCTATCTTCTTGGAATCGGAACCATTCTTGCGACACTTGTTCTGATTCGTACGGGCATTGCCCCATCTGGACGTTCAGTCGTTACTGAAACCGTTTCAGATGTTAGCACCTACACGCTTGTTGCAGGGTCTTCTACCACCATTCGCACCCTCATCGGACGCGGGGTCGGCGTCGATACAGAATTGGTTGCCAGCCAAAGTGAAGAGCAGGAAGGAGGTACGACCATCATCGCTGTTGAATCGTCACTTCACAACGATGAGATTACAGAATTCCCCCCTCAACCTCCTACTGAAGCAATGATTCAATTGGTCCAGTACCTCACCGATAGCGGACAATCGGTTTTTGACCTCTTCCGCTCCATGGACCTGGATGCATCAGGGAAGGTAGACAGTGAGGAATTCCTTGCTGCACTAAGCTCCACAGAAATCGCCGCTCTCACTTCGGTAGAAGCAGATGAACTGATGGAAAGTATGGACCTTGATGGAGACGGTGAATTGAACCTTCCAGAACTTGATATCGCCATCGCTCAAATCAAGCGAGACTACGACATTGTACCAGCGGCTGGCTCTGAGGAAGAATGAGGGCCGTTTTCGGGCGTGACAACATTGCGCATCGGGCTCGTTGGCAAACCCAATGTTGGTAAATCCACATTTTTCAGTGCCGCAACGCTTGCTCAAGTTGATATTGCGAACTATCCCTTTTGTACCATTGATCCAAACATTGGGGTTGCTTTCGTAGAAGCACGCCTCGCTTGCCCATGTAAGGAATTACGAGCGAAATTAGAGCATGAGGGTCGCCTTGAGCCAACTTCACCAGACGACCCGCGACAGGGAAGTCTTTGTCAGCCACGCACGGGTTCGTGTGTGGCGCACCGTCGTTTTGTACCCGTTGCTATGGTCGATGTGGCGGGATTGGTTCCAGGCGCAAGTGAAGGGCGGGGGCGAGGCAACGCCTTCCTTTCCGATCTCGCAAATTCAGATGTATTGATTCAGGTTGTTGATGCTGCAGGAACAACCGATTTGGAAGGTCAATTTCTGGGAAATGCTTCCTCAAAAGAAGACGCACTTGCCTCGATGAAAGATGAAATCGCATTCTTGGAAGATGAGCTTGATGCATGGATTGCTGGTATTCTTCATGATGGATGGGTTCGTGGAGTACGCCGTGTTCAAGCAGAAGGGGAAAAAGGATTGGTTTCGTTCATTCAAGAACGATTGAGTGGCTTAGGAGCAACGCATCAACTTGTACAGCAGTCCATGTTGCAATTCAATCAAGAACAACAACCTGAAGGGCAACCTTGGGATTGGGACATCAACATCCTCAACACGCTCGCCTCCACTCTGCGCCGAGGATTGTTCCCTGTCGCATACGCTGCAAACAAGTGGGACATTGCTCCAAGCGGAGTGATCGATGAACTCTCATTGTACTCAATTGAACCCTGTATGGCTGATGTTGAATTGGCCTTGCGCAGAGCGGCCAATGCTGACATCATTTCCTATCACCCCGGCGAATCCACATTTTCAATTAACGATGCTGCCAAATTGAATGAGGCCCAAACCAAAGCACTCACTCACATGCTTGAGCGAATTAAATCGGCCAATGGTACGGGTGTAGCTCGGTTGCTTGACCGAGTCTTGTTCGATATGTTGGAGCGTATTGTCGTCTACCCAGTACAGGACGAAACACATTGGGTTGACGGAGAGGGAAAAGTTCTCCCCGACGCTTTTGTTGTTGCCTCAGGCATCCAAGCAAAGGCCTTGGCATATCATGTGCACAGTGATTTGGGAGATGGTTTCATTCGCGGCGTGGATGGAAAGACCCGTAGAGTTGTCGGGGCTGACCATGAGCTGGCTGACGGTGACGTTCTCAAAATCCACGCCAAATCGTGAATCAATGGCCTTCAGGACGGTCGTATTCAGGGGTCAACCGTGCCATATCTGCCGAGTATTGACCGCCACGGTAGATGAAAATCACCGGTGCTAGAAGTGTAAGTACAATCAACAGGCCAAGGAAGAAGAGGCCCCAAGGTTTGACATCAGAAAGTGCGAACCCCCAAAGAGCCCACAGGAATGGAATGTAGAGAAAGATACTGTATCGTCGTGCTATGGTAGAAAAACGGGCATTCAAAATTTCTTTGTTGAAGAGGATCGGCACTTCCTCCTTAGTAACCAATCCCTGCTCCAATCCACAACGAGCACAGACTTGGGTTCGTGGCCCATTTCCATGAATGAAAAATTCACGGGGGTAGGTGCTTCCACAGAGTCGGCATGTTGGCATGGTGTTCCCTCATGTTGTCCAATGTCAAGGGATTCTTCAACCATCCGATGAAATCCGAAGGAATTCTTGGATGAGTGTACTTCCTTCGGGTGAACCGATTGATTCGGGATGGAATTGGGTTCCGTGGATTGGATAAGACGGATGTTCAAGCCCCATCACCAAGGATGAATCGACTTCTCGAGCGTTGACAACGAGTGCATGGTCCGAAAGTTCGTTCACAATCAGAGAATTGTATCGCGTGTATGTTCCAGGGGACTGCGAACCACGGAAGACGCCTGTATTTTCATGTTCAATACGAACCGGAACGCCATGAACTGGGCCATGAGGGGAAGGAATCACTTCCATGCCATCGGCAAGTGCCAGTGCTTGATGGCCCAAACAAACTCCTAGAACCGGTACAGCAAGTTGTCCTGCCAGTGCATGGTGGGCAAACGCCATTGTCAACGGGACGTCCTCGGGAGTGCCCGGGCCAGGTCCAAGAACGATGTGTGTTGGTTGAAGCCTGTCCATGAGGTCAAACAGCGCAGATGGGTCGGCCAACAGATCTGCCTTTTTCCCTCGCCCAGAAAGAACGGTAACGTCATGCCCACATTGAGCAATTACATCAGCAACATTGAGGGAAAATGAGTCCAAGTTGTCGACGAAGAGAACCCCACACGCGCTTCCTGTTTCGATGCATTGTTGAAGAGTTTGTATCGTGGCCCCTCTCGAAGAAACAGGCATCTGCTCCCGATGGGCAATCGGATGAATTTCAAGTTCGCCGCGTGGGACATTACCCTCATTATCCTCCATCCATCCAGTGGCGATTCGGAGTGCAGCACCTTTCCAAGCGGCTTCAGAAACTTCCTTTTTTGCATTTGAGGCGATGGTTATGCCACCTCCCGCCCCAATACTCCCTCTCCAGCCTGTTGAGGTTTTGTGAGCCTCGAGAGTTCGTATCAAGATGTTCCAAGAAGACGCACCACTGTGGACATCAACCCAACCGGCCGAACCTGTCCAAAACGAACGTGGATACTGCTCCAATTCATCGATGACGGCACATACCATCGTTCGTGGGCAACCTGTGATGGACCCGCCAGGGAACATGGATTGAAATGCGGTTTTCCCATTCTGTTCGGGGCGGAATTGGCCGGTAATGTGGCTAACGAGGTGCTGGACATTGGAGTACACTTCAACATCAAATCGACTGATTCCCACCGAGCCTACCTTGCAGACCGCCGAGAGGTCGTTTCGCATGAGGTCGGCCAACATTCGGTGCTCCGCCCGTTCTTTTTCGTCGTTGATCATTGCATTTCTTAGGTCGGCGGCTTCCTCAGGGGACGTCCCTTGCAAGCATGTTCCTTTGATTGGCGAAGACCGTATGGTGTTTTCATCACAATCGAGTAAGGATTCAGGTGACGAACTTGCGATGGCAAACCCGAGGTCTGTAGCTTCGAGATAAACTGCATATGGTGATGGGTTGATCTGGGTTAAATGCTTGAAGACCTCAAACGGATGGCCAATCGGTCCCTTCCAATGTTTTCCAACATTCACCTGGTACACCTGTCCTGCAACAATCCCTTCTTTTACGCGTTCAATGTTGGCTATGTGCGCCTCATCGGAGTGAGTTGTAGATTCATCCATTCTTGGAGGGTCGTAAGGTCTTAGATCCATTGCTGGAGCGAGCAACGCATCTTTTGCGAGATTGGACCAAGAGGAATCAACGCCAAAGATACGGAGTTCGTCACTGCTTCGTTCGTGCAAAACACCGCCTTCGACCAGCCACATGATGCTCAATAGCGCTCCATCTTTTGGGGGGTGTTGTAGCAGAAGTGGTTGTGTCCACTGCATCATATCGTACGCCATTGCTCCGGACCAAAACGGCCTTTTTGGCATGCCTTCGCAGGCAGGTAGGGAGAATTCTTCAACAGGGGTAATCGTTTGCAATTTATCCAGTAGGTCTTCCACATCAGATGCGATGAGGGTTACGCTGTGGTACCAACTTCCGTGTTTCCATTCTTCAACTTCTGCTCTCAAGTCACATTTATTTTCAATCAAGGCAAGGTCGCCTGAAATTGGTGAATGAGGCGAAGCGGCCGGCATCGCTTCCCGAGAAGGTTGCCGAACCACTGCGCGCATTTTGGAGGGCGCAGCCAACATGGACCATTTTGCAAGGTGCGACTCAGGACCGCCTGAAATCAACATTATTCGGTCTGGCGAACCGTGTCGAAATGCCGTATTGCCGATTAAATCCTGATGGCTTAATCGGGTAGAAATCTCGGTTAGATTCACCGACATGCTATCGCCCCATCTAGGACCAGGTGGCCTCTTGGGTAAAATGTTGGTTGATAATTTTTTGACATCGTTTGGATAAGACAGTGGTTTCACCGATGGTTTCACCATCAATTGAGGCGATTCTGCACACCCCAAGGCCCGAACCAACCACGAGCAATTCATGGCAGCGGGCAACAAGCCGTTCGTTCAATCTCCCTCTAACAACAGGCAGTCCAGCATCGGGTAGTTGAGCCTCTAAAATCGACGCAGTGATCCCATCAACCCCCCCATCTTCCTGTGTTGGCAGCCACACCGTACCGTCTTCATCAAGCAATATTGGTGTGCCGCGGTCGCTGTCGATAAGGGCATGTTCGTGAACAAAAAGAGCGACGTCACAACCAGCCTTTTCCGCCATGATTCGAGCATCCGTGTAAGGCGCCCAATCACCATGCTTGCATCCGTTGGTTTTCGTATTCCAACGAGGCGCAACGATTGATATTGCATCCACCTCTTCATTACGTATGCCAAACGGACGGTGTTGCACGCCCCATCCTGAAGCGCTTGAATAGGAAATACGCACGAGTTGGTCGTCCTCTTCAGCAGCTCTTACTTCTGGGAACGATTCAGGAAGCGATATTCGCAGGCGTTTTGCGTGGGCCTTCATGCGTTCAAGATGAGCGGGGCGGTCGGCTATTTGTCCACTGCTGTTGACAATAGCTGTCGTGAATACCTCATCGCGAGGACCCGTAATCTGAGTCATGCATTCTCCTCACAGCAGGTCATCAAGGAACGATGTATCAATTTGCGGAGAAGGAGGCGCGCTTGACTCACCAAGCAATGCATCAAATGTATCACTGGAAACTTGTTGCGGACGCAACACCGGTTGCGGTGCCTGGTATACCTCTCTTCCATAATTGCCGGTTTGGATTTGTTCTGCAGCGGCATAGATGTCAGTTGCTTGTTGTTGTGAGACACCTTGAGGAGGCGCTGGAGGCGCTTCTGCCGGCGTACTTCCCCAGCCTTGGTCTTGAATGCCCCACGTGGCTTCTTGCAGCTCCCAATTCTTTGAGCGACGGTTGCTGTTTCCTCTCGAGCGAACAACGAGTACAAGCAAGAGAAGTACGATGATGAGCATTCCCGCTGCAATCAAGTTGGGTCCAGTGAGGAGGGATTCAAGTGATAATTGACCCGCATCTTCTCCTCCATCATCGGTTGTCCCGTCCTTGCCGAAGGCATTGAGTTTGAACGCAGAGACCGTTTCCTTACTCACACTTTCATCGTAAGGTGTGACTGCTACATACCACGCAGTGCTGTTGTCGAGTTCCTCGAAGAGTTTTGGAGTAATCAAGAAGGAGTTGGAAGCCTTGACATCTCCAATCATTGTAGCATCAGCGATGTCCTCAAACGATTCGTCAGAAATGTAGACTTGGTAGCCACGTACTTGCGCATCGGTGGAGTGTTCCCATTCTACCAATATGCTGGTTTCTTCGTTCCATGAGGCGGTGATTCCTTCGATATCGGGCAGATAACTGCCCAAATCAGTAACTCCATCATCAATTGACTGCCCCTTAATCACCACGAGGTTGGTGGTGTGTGCATTGCCTGAAGTATCGACTGCTACTACAGCGACCCATATGTCTTGACCAGCAATGACTGGGGTATCGCCTTCTACCACCTCAATGGTGAGTGGAAGTGTAGGGTTGCGTCCTAATTTAGCAATGCTTGAGAGTGCTTGCCCATTTTGACTGGTTCCATCAAATTCAAAGGTCGCTGCGTAGACATCGTAGTGTGCAATATCATCCGCTGTTGACAATTCAAAGTCCAAGAGAACTGCGCTTCCATCGTCGTTTGGCCGGTCGGTTAATTCGATATCATTCAAGCGGTCAGGTGGCGTGTTGTCGTTGACGTTATCGATTGGAGTCACCGTGGCTTGTGTTAGGTCAGTGAGGTGAACGTTCCCTTTCAAATCATGAACGGTTACTGCAACATAGAGTTCAATTCCAGGTTGTATCAGTTGAGGCGTTGAGGAAGAGAGGCCCGTTGTCTCGCCGTTGGTTCCGTACAAGGCGGTTGAAATAGTGAGTTCAATCGGGTTGGTTCTTTCATCGATCCATTGCTTGTTGAAGGTGAAGCAACCGCAGACATCAGGGTTTGTTCCAAAAGTAGCGTATGCAATGGCCAAGTCACTAACAGGTTGATCTGCAACCCATACGGTGTATGAGGCAAAGTCGTCCGCACCAGACGGCGTCCAAACAACATCTATCGCTGTTCCGTCATCGTTTGCGTGGTCGAAGGCCAAGAGGGATGTGATTCGCTCTGGAGCAGTTCCTGAACCGATGATGTTCTGGAAGGGAGTGACGGTGACAAGTCGAACCTCATCGATGTTTCCGTTCAGCCACACATCGTAGGCAACGACACCTACGGAATAGATTTGGCCGTCAATAAGCGGTACGCCGTCCAACGATGTGATGGTTGCTTCGGTGTCTTCACAGGAATTGATGACAGCTGCTTGGGAAAAACCATTAACGGTTCCGATAGAAACCGACTCCTCTGCACTGTTCCCGCCTTGCTTCATGAAGACGGTGTAGAACGCGCAATCCTCAGCCAAACTTTGGTTCCAATACACCGAGACACGCCCTCCTTCATCATCAGGTATGTCGGCGGCTCCAGTTCCTTCAATTGGATCTGGGGCTTGGTTATCGTTGAGTTCGCCGGTCGGAACGACCGGGCCAACGATGGTGACATCGGAGAGATTTTCCTGTCCGGCTTCATCAACACACGTGAATCCAAGCCACACTGGTAGACCCGGCGTGAGTGAAATAATGCTTTGATTTCCATTGTTCGGAAGGTAGGATTCTTTGGGTGATAGACCCAAGGCATCGGTCATGATGGAGGTTGAAACATAGACATTGGTTTGCGCAAGGTCAATTGCAGTACATCGTGCCCATTCAAGTTCAAGGTCACCGTCTTCTCCGTTGCTTCCCATGGCACTCGCGGTTGCCCAAAGGGGCGCACTTGGCACTTCATCAGAAGGTGAGGCTGGGCCAAATGGTGCTGATACTTCGCCCCATCGACCATCCGTGTATTCTACAACGACGACTGCGTAGTAGTCGGCCCCGTCTATGAGAGGCTGGCCGTTGGCAGTTTCAATGTCGGCACTGAGGCGACTGTGTAGAGAAACGGTTTTGTCAGGTGTTTGCCCCATCAATGCCAGTTCGTCTGGAAGGGTTGACCAAGGTCCCTCATTAAGGAACACCAGGTACCGAGCAAAGTCTTCATCGTGAACCAAAGACCAAGACGCAGTCAATGTGCTTCCACCGTCATCTGGACGGTCTTCAAGACCTTCCATGTCAACAGGGGTGTCTGTGCGAATGTAATCGTAGGTAATTCTTGCTTCCATAGAACCGTTTGAGGGAGAGTACAGACGAAGTTGGACATGGCGAGTGTTGTCGTAGAGCAGACCATTGTCAACAGCCATTTGAAGCGTTGAGCCCAGATTTGGGTCTTGACTGATATCGAGCGTAGCATCGTATTTGAGAGAAACCGATTTCGCCCATATTGCCGCTCCATTTGCGGGGGAAGTGAATACCAAAGGCACCGTTTGGAACAGCAGTCCGTGAGCACCCGCAGTCCCCTGTGTTCCATCGAGAGCGTAAGGGCCAGTTGGATCGACCAGCGTTATGTCCACGCCAGGATGGGTCATCGTTGTAATGTTCGTTCCTCCGCTGTTTGTGAGGGCTCGAACAGTCAATGGGTGTGCCCTTCTCATCGTGTAATCCTCAACTTCAGTGTATTGGCCGTTGGTTTGCCAACCGACTAAACCTTCGGGGGTCGTTACCCAGACATGCGTTCCTGTAACGATGCCGTCGGTGATGTCACCTTGGTTGAATGATGTGAGGCGAGCATGCCCCGTCGTTCGAGATTCGCTCAGCGTAGCGGATGTACTGCCGAATGCGATAAGTTCGTCGCCGTTGCTCATCATTCCATCAACAGGCCATGTTGGTGTTTGATAGGATGCTAAACCGTCTTCGAAGGTTGTACTTGAGGCGTTCCAATGCGTCATTGGCCCGACATCCGACGCGATGTGCAGGCCCCACCAATCGTTGGTGAGGGCAGTAACGGTATTGGAAGGAAGTTGGTCAAATCTGTGTGTTGAAATGACTTGCATGGTTCCCGAATCGATCATTGTGACTCCAGGCCGGTCAGCCCCACGACCATCGTGACTCAAGACGAGAACAGGGCTTGCTCCGGGTGTGTTCGCTGGGATGACAGTAAGGCCCCATGTTGATGTGGCCATGAGCCCGTCTGAAGTGTCCATGAGAGTGGATGTTTCTGTGATTTCATCCCAAATAATCAATCCAGAAGGCGTAGCAAAGTATGCTTTGGTCCCGATGACCAAAACATCTTCGATAACATTGTTCTGAAGGCCGCTGCTGGTTGTTATGGAATCCATCCAATCCGAAGTGGAGTAATTAAATCGGCCAATACCTCCATTGGTTCCGATGTACATGATGTTGCTTGAAGCGTCAAATCCGTTAACGATGTTTGACGGTAAGCCAGCGATAAGACGGCCGACGTCAAATTGTTGGTTGTTGAGGTCAAATGTTTGTACACCAGGAGGGCTCCCTCCTTCACCGGCCAATCCGATGATGAGGTGATTGTTGTAAAGCTTCATTTGGTCAAATTTAGTATGGAGTGCTCCATTGATTGGCATTAGATTCTTGTTGAGGACATCGAGCTTCATCAGACCGCTGGGCGTTGTGGCAATGAAGAGGTCGTCTCCTTGAAGATGGAAATCAGTACCTCTGGAATTTGAACCCATGGTCCATCCATATTCCCATTCAACATCGCCATTCGGCTGGAAGGTTCCTTGTAGAAGTCCAGCCCCGCTGCTCGCTCCGTTTCCACCCTGCCCGATTCCGCCGGTTGCGGCCCAAATATGAGTGGAATTACCAGTCATTGCTGTGATTTGACCGCTTACAAGTCCGGGAAGGTCAACCACTTTTTGCATGCCGAGGGTTGACAAGGTGGACACGTGGCTGTAACCCGATGAACCACCTGCTTGCCCCATCATCCATCCAGTTGAGCCTCCAAGCCACTGGAATGAGGTTACGGATGAGCCTCCGCCTTGGACATTCGCTTGTGTCGTTGTTGCTCCGTTGGAAGACATGATTGAGTACCCGCCACCAATGATGTTGGAGCCTGAATTTCCGAGTCCATGGCCGACGATCAGTTGTCCGTTTGCATGAGCGAGAGAATCGTACCAAATTCGGTCACTGGGGAGATTGTGACTTGCCGTTGTTAAACTTGTGAGGAAGGAATTGGATGAGAAACTGTATTTTGAGATGGGTTGATTGTCGTTGTAGTAACCGATGTAAAGCGTATCGGAAGTGTCACAAGTGACAGAAGCGGGAGCGGTTCCATCCAATTGTGAACGGTCAAATCCTGAAAGTGCAGTTTGGTTTTGAAGGTCCAATCGAGCAATACCGCCGTTGTTGTTGAACATGGCGATGTTCAATGCACCACCGCACATTTCCATGGAAATCGGGTATCCATTGGGGATGTTGGTATAGGAATCGGCTGGGTAGGAGGACCACGAACCTGTGCCGTCACGGTGCGAGATAATCCCTTCAGCAAATCCACCCCATCCTTGGAAGCGAGCACCGCCAACGACGAGATTGGAACCGTCGGTCCACAATTCATAGAATATTGTACCTGCATTGGTGGGCAGCCCGTTACCAGCGGTCCACTTTGCAGCCCATTGGTTGGATGTTTCGTTGTAGCGGTGGATTCCATCTTCAGCAGCAAAGAGAACGTGACCATCGTATTCTACAATGCCGCGAATTGGCAGTTCGTAGGTGTCCCATGAACCAATCCGCGTGCCGTTGGGGGCATGGAGATCAAGCCTGAGTTCGCCCCATGCAACCCAGGTGTTTCCTGAGCTTGTGCGATAGGAAGTTACGCGGTCAATTGAGCCGGTTGGAAGGATGTTGTTTGCGAACGAACTGTTTGTGGTATTCCACATTGCAATACCCCCGGAACCATCGGCATTCCACCATTGCCCTGAAACGACACTGGTCATGAGGATGTCTCCAACCAGATTCATTCCAGCGATATCTCCTCCGTTTTGCCCAACCTGTGCGCCAATGTCCAGGTCGCCTACATTGGTCAAGTTGAACACATCAAGACGGCTTACTTCGTCGCTGGCAGTTCCAGAATGATAATACATGATGTTGTTGTGAATAATCATGCCGTAAGGGTCACCGTTTGCACTGTAGAGGCTGCTTGATTTCTCAATATCGTATGCTTCACCGCCCGTGGTGACGTTGATGAGTTGGAACCCATCATTGCCGCCGACCCAGAGTAAATTTTGTCGGATGTCTGCTACAAGTCCGGTGACATCGTCATTGCCTCCATCGAGAACACCGTTGTCTTCATTGAACGGTACTAGCCATTCGTTGGAGGTGATGTTGTAGCGCAACACGCCCAAACCATCGGTTCCGATGTAAGCGATATCCCCCATTGTTTCTACAAGGGCATTGCCCGTTTGGGTTCCTTGACCCCAGTTGTAATCATGTTGGAAGTTGGACTTGGTGATGAGTCCCACTCCACTGGTGGTTCCACCATAGACGTAGGTGTTGTCGTATCCGACGCTGTAGGTGGCCCAGTTGGGCATCCCGTCGTACACATTTTGACAATCTACGACTGCTAGCGTTGACAACGTGTATTTGCATACACCAATGTTGGTGCCCGCGTAGAGTGAGCCGCCATCGATGGTAAAGTCAAAGAATTGAGAGGGGCGCGTCACCCAACTGCTTCCTTGGCCAAAGTTTGTTATTTGGGCACCGTCCCATTTTCGCGCACCTTGTTGTGTTCCGATGTAAAGATTTGAACCGTCGCTTTCAAGGGCGTAAATTTCGCTGCTAGGCAGTGGGGCGTTTCTTCCGCTTGCAAGAATTGGAGAAAGGATTTCCCCGGTAGAGATGTCTTTACGAACTACGCCGTATCCCTGAAGGCCAAGATGGAGAATATTCCCCACCATAGCAACGCCAGCATAATCAACGCCGTTAATGCCAGTAGAGCCCCAAGGTGTCAACCAAGAATCGTTGGCAATATCGTAGCGTAGAACTCCTTTATCTTCGCTGGCCACATACGCCTTTCCACCGTTGAGTACAGCATCTCCAAGCAGAGAGGTTGGTATTCCGTTGGTCGTGTCGTATTGGATACAAACTCCACTTGAACGGTTGATGATCGAGAAGCCACCATCTTCCAGACTGATAATGACATGGCTTCCATCAACATCTATGCTCAATATTTCTGAACTGATGTCCCAGCAATTGGTCGATGACCATGAGGCAACTTGAGTTCCGTTGCTTGCAAGTTGGGAGATATCTGCACTTCTGTAGGCTACGAACAGATCGGTGCCGTCGGTTTCCATTGCAGAAATCTCCGTCATCGCATAACCGATTGGGGTGAGCCATTCCGAATTGCCAACATCGTATTTGCTGATGATTGAAGCCCCTTGGTATTCCCCTGCGATGTAAAGAATGCCGTTGACTTCTACAATGTGCAACATCTCGTCCGTTGCGGGGCCGCTTGCAAGGCTGATATTCCCTTGAAGCAGCGGCGTTTGATTCGGAGTGAGGTGGGCCAATGTGCCCCATCCATCGGTTATGAGCAAGCCGGTTTGGCTTGGTGATGCGGGCCCGACGTTGGGCCAAACCATCATTTTTTGGCCGTCTTGGCTAAGGCCAAAGTCCGACAGTGAGTACGATGTTGCGAAGACTCCGTTTGTGGTGTTGTAAACATGGAGTGAACCTCCGTTGAGAATGAAGAGGTTGTCGTCAACCCTGGCAAGGCCGGCAATTTCGTCGCTATCAAGCCAGTTTGACGCAGACCATGTTGAAAGCCAGAATCCTGCAACGTAATCGAAACGAGCGAGGCCGTTATCGGATGAGCCAAGAAGAAGTTGATTTCCGGAAACCGCCATCGTGGTGACATCATCAGAGTGAAGTGTATTCCCGGTGTTCCACGATGATAACGGCGAGTTGGTTGCGAGGTCGTACCTCAACACTCCGGCGCCATCAAAGGCAGTGTAGAGGATGCCGTTAACTTCGAGCATGGTCGTGGCCGAATCCGGCACGATTTGTCCTGAGATCGTTTGGACGCTGTTCCATCCAGCGCCGTCCCACTTAGAGACGCCTTCTGAGTTGGCACCGTAGTAGTCTCCTGAGGTTGTGGGTAAGAAGGCATCAAATGATTGAGTTGGCTCTTGCATTGCCATGATTGCACTTGAATTGCTCAAGGAGAGCGCATGCATTGTTCCGTCATTTGCAAGAAGATGGATGGTGTTGTATTGCAAGTCGATGCCCATTGAATGAATTCCCTCATGCTCTTCAAAACTGATCATGTCAATGACAGTAGGGTCTGAGTTGGCGTCAAGCATGAGCAGGTCGTTGTTTGCAGCGACATACATGAGTCCTAGATCAGGGTGAATGGCGTAATCGTTGATGAAAACCGTGGCAATGCTTAGGGAAACGGCTGGGTCCACTGGGGCAAGCGATTGAATGATCATCTCGGTGATTTCAGCGTCGGACGGAAGCGTCCAGCCCGCATTGGAGTTGCTGTTTGGGTTCAAACGCCCCTCATACACGGCACCGTTGTCAAACTGGTTTGATTCACCCAACACACCATAACCAGACCAATCAAACAGGTTCGTTCCCATTCCCTCAATAGCGAGAAGTGGCTCCTCGATGACCATCCCGTCAGCTCCACTGACGCGAACTTCAAGCGTGACGTTTGATAATTCAGCACCGGGTGCAAAACTCAGATTCCAATCTGCGGTTGCTTGAGCTCCTGTTGTTTGATTGGCTCCAGTAGCGTCCAATGTTACCCATCCTGTGTCGTTGCTACCTTCAAGAGGCCATGTGACTCCACTTGGTTCAGCGTGAGCCGAAACCGTTGGAAGCGTCAGCAATGGTGCCATTGACATGAGCACCATCAGGAGCACCATTGACAAGGCGCGGCTGGTCGCACGGGCATCATTTCCAGCCCCCCGGGTAGGATTCATGGAGCACACCGGACTTTCAGGGTATTTGAAAGGGGCTCCTTCTTGTCTAAACAAGAATTCATTGTATTTCTCTAAAATTATTGAAAAATTGCCTAAATATTCAGTTCGAAGTCACCGTTGAGGTGGTGAAAAACGCCTTTGACCACCGAGGACTCACACAACACTCAAACCATAAGTGTCTGCCGTTGGATAAGTGGTCAATATGGAACGAGAAGCCAAAGAGCGATTGCTCCGAAAAGAAGCGCTGGAATACCATGAGGCTGAACCGCGCGGCAAAATCAAGGTCGTCCCAACCAAACCTCATGCTACAGCTCACGAATTGAGCCTTGCTTACTCCCCAGGTGTGGCCTATCCATGTTTGGAAATTGAAAAGCGCCCCGAAGACGCCTACAAGTACACCTCAAAAGGCAATCTTGTTGCCGTTATTTCCAATGGAACGGCCGTTCTTGGCCTTGGTAATATCGGACCTCTTGCAAGCAAGCCCGTGATGGAAGGAAAAGGCCTTCTTCTGAAAACCTTCGCCGGCATTGATGTTTTTGACATTGAAGTGGATACCGAAGACCCAGAAGAATTCATCAGTACCGTCGTCAATATTTCCAAAACCTTTGGAGGAATCAATCTTGAGGACATCAAGGCGCCTGAGTGCTTTGAGATCGAGCGACGCATCGCCGAAGCAACCGATGTTCCAGTCATGCACGATGATCAACATGGGACGGCAATCATTTCCGCAGCAGCCCTCCTCAATGCAGCAGAACTGCAAGAAAAACCTCTCAATAGCCTGAAGGTTGTTGTTATCGGAGCGGGAGCGTCGGCTCTTGCATGTGCCAACCACTACGTTGCTATCGGGGTGAGCAGGGAGAACATCACGCTCGTTGACAGTCAAGGCATCGTTACGAAGAAGCGATTGGATGCTGGAGAGTTAAACGAATACAAAGCTCCATTTGCCCATGAACGCCCTGCCGGTGACCTAAGTGATGCGATGATTGGTGCAGACGTCATGCTGGGTCTGTCCAGAGGCGGTTTGGTTAGCAAGGATATGGTCAAGAGCATGGCAGATAAACCAATTATTTTTGCGCTAGCGAACCCAACTCCCGAAATCCTTCCCGAAGAGATTCTTGCTGTACGCCAGGATGCCATTATTGCTACTGGACGCTCGGATTATGCGAATCAAGTGAACAATGTTCTTGGATTCCCATACATTTTCCGTGGCGCATTGGATGTTCGTGCACGAGACATCACTCAAAACATGAAGATGGCGGCAACACGTGCACTTGCTGAACTGGCAAAGGAACCTGTACCCGATTATATTTCAGCAGCTTATGATGGCGTCGTCATGCAATACGGGCCCGAATACATCATCCCGAAACCGTTTGACCGACGTGTCTTGATATGGGAGGCTGCTGCAGTGGCCCAAGCGGCCGTAGATGAAGGGATTGCAGGAGTCGCAGCAGCGGACTTTGACGTCACTCGCTACAAAGAGGAACTTGAATCTCGGCTTGGGGAATCCTACTCAGTCATGCGACAAGTCATCAATCAAGTCAAAGGAAGAGGCAAGAGAATTGTATTCCCTGAAGGTGACAATGAAGCTGTGCTTCGCGCAGCGGCACAACTAGCGGAACAGCGCATATGTTTCCCGATTTTACTTGGACCAATCGACCGTATTGACCGAATGGTTGGTGAATTGGGACTCCACTTTGAATACGAACGATACGATCCAAGGTACGATGAACGCCGGAAGGCTGAGTATGCAGACGCCTTCTTTGCGAAACGTCAGCGAAAGGGCACCACCTGGCCTGATGCTGCACGTTTGTTGAAGAGTCGGCCGTATTTTGCTAGCCAGATGGTTGAGTTTGGTCATGCCGATGGATTCGTTGGCGGTGTGAGTCGGAATTACGCCGATGTTTTGCGTCCAACGCTTCAACTGATTGGGAAATCAGAGAACAGCCATTGTATCATCGGATGTTACATGATGAACATCAAAGGGCGAACGATCTTCCTCGCCGATGCAACCGTCAATGTTTATCCAGACAGTAGAACGCTGGCAGAGATTGCTGTTCAGACCGCCAAAGTTGCCCGAAGATTTGGCGTAATTCCACGCGTAGGCATGCTTTCGTTCTCTAATTTTGGCTCTACTCGGGCTCAGAGAAGTGAACGCATTGAGGAGGCGGTTAAAATCGCAAGAGAACTTGACCCGTCTTTGGTTATAGAAGGGCCAATGCAAGGTGATACTGCACTGAATCCAACCGTTCAAGCGGAATATCCGTTTATGGAATTGAAGGGCCCAGCAAATGTGCTCGTACTGCCTAATCTCGCGGCAGCAAACATAGCGTACAAGTTACTGGAGGAGCTCGGTGATGCAGAAATGACAGGACCTATTCTCGAAGGCATGGCTCGACCTGTACAACTCGTCGCCCGTCAAGATGGGGTTCGGCATATTGTCAACATGGCAACGATTTGTGCTGCTGATGCAATCCGCAGTGAATCTTATTGGGATACATTATCTGATGTATCCTTAGACGGCTGAACTGAATCATACCGTAGAATGGGTCGCTTCGGTCGCCAGAAGGCACCGGTGAAAAATCCGACGCACAATCCTCCAAAAAAGAGATTGAACCACCCATCGATAGCATAAGCGCCCATGCCCCGAGCGATGGGTATAGCAAAAGACGGAACGATGCCCAGAACGGTTGTCCATAACAGTTCAGACCGAACGTTTGCCCATGTGTCAGCGGACGATGGTACACGTTTGGCTGGTTGAGAGCGAATCGGTGTTAGAACAAAACGAGCAAATACATCTGGGAGGGCGCGTTGTGCTGGCACTGTGCCCTTGAGAAACACGCTCGTATTGCGAGGGTGAACGGCCATAAGAGCCGACTGAGATGCAGCAGGCCCGATGAGTTCGTTAGGACGGGGGCGGCCATCCATCATTGCACCCCGATTGTTTGAGGTCGGGCCGTCCACAAGGCGTTCATTTCCACCTGCTTGCAGTTCAATTGCGTTTTGTTGTTGCGCAAGGTACCATTCTGCTTCGGATGGAAGGCGGATTTCCCATTCCCCATCTTGTGCTTCACAGAATTCTTTGAATTCATTGCATTCCATAACCGACTGTGCGACTTCTTCAAGGTCCTTTTCAGTCAAATCATCAACCGGCAATTTTGCTTTTCCGGAAGGAACCGGGAGGTCAAGAATGCTTGCAATTTGTTCGTGATTGAGATAGGTGTTCATGGTGTAATAGGTGGGCAAGCATGCTTCGTAAGCAGGCCGTTGGCTCGAATACATCCAACCTCCTTTGTTGGAGCCGAGAACGATGATACCCGGGCTGACTTTGACAAAGTCGAGCGTTGCGAGACGGACCATGTTGTTCACTTCGCAAGGGTCCCTTCCATTCGCTTGTACCATGCGATTCCAGCAGCATGGTCGGTCAATTGATTAAATTGAGGAAAGGGAGATATGGAGCGCATGTATCCGAACGCAGCGAAATCCACCAAATCTGGACTTGAGCCACCAAAGAAATCCTTCCCGTCGTGCGACGTTGTAAATTCTGTCAGCAAGTCGTGCCAGAGTTGTTTTGGTTTTCGTCCATCCTTCTTGACTCGCTTTTTGGCAATAATTCCCCACATGATCGGAAATCCTGCCCAAGCATAGAGTCGCTTTGAAATAAAACCGAATTTTTCAATTTTTGAAATCCTGGTGGTTGTTTTTAGAGCAGAACCAAGAGAGCCGTAAAGAATCGGAACGGTGGCTTTCGACATATGTGTGTCCACCCACTCCAACCACTGGTGTTGGCGCTCAGCATCGCCCATCGCAGCCATTTTCCCGTTGTTGTAGGCGGCGTCAATGTGTTTGAGAAGCGGTGTTGAATCAACGAAGTGCTTTCCTTCTTCATCTGTAAAGACCGGAACCTTTCCCCAATCATCAGCAAATGCCACGGATTTTTTGATCTTCATTCCATTGACAGGAACGTAATCAACGCCCATCCCGAGGTGCTCAATCAGCCCTCGAACTTTCCAACAAAATGGGCAGGTGTAGAGCATGTGCAACGTTGGAGTTTGACCCATGTGTGAGGGCGAGAGCCGGACCTTATTCAATTCTCGTCTTCCGATTCATCCTCAGGCTTCCATCCAGCCTTCCAGAAGTCAAGGTTGTCCAACCAAGATAACCATTCCTTATCGGTACATGTGAGGAGGCGAAATGCCCTGCTTTCCAAACCTTCTCGGTTTGAGGGATTCAGCATCCCCTGTTCTACCGCATCTCTCCATTCAACTTGCATTTGGCGAATCTGTCGCCGAGCTTCCTCGGGCTGGTCAAAATTCATTTCACACGTATCTCTCAATTCACCGATCCAAGTACGTGTGTCTTTGAGGAGTGGGTCATTGCTCACAGAACGAGCCGACTGCCGTTTTTTACCAAAAGGCCACCACCCCATGAGCCCCCACCTGTGCTTTTGCTTAATTGAAGTCTTGCCTTTTCGGGGAGGTTGAAGAACTCAACCGTAGAGGGTTGGTTATGGGCCGAATTACGGTACACCTCCATGGTAAAACCAAAGATAGAGCGATGGCAGCTATGTTTGAAACTTATGCCAAACGGCTTGAACAGCGTTCCATTCGATGTCTTATGCATCCAAATAAGATGGATGGAGCGGCCTATGTCGAGGTCCTGCTCCAACTCAAAGGAGAGGTCATATTGATGGATGAAGGCGGTGTTTTGGAGGATTCGGTTTTGTTTTCAAAACGCGTGGAACGGTGGATGCTTTCGACGGGAGACATTCATCTTGCAATAGGGCCGGCAGAAGGCTGGCCAAACGACGATAGAATCGCATCATTGGCTCGTATCTCCTTGTCTCCAATGACCTTTCCACATGAGCTTGCCTCAGTCATCCTGGTCGAGCAACTTTACCGTTCAACAGAGATATCTCGTGGTTCGCAATATCACAAAGCATGATATTCCACCGTTGATTGAACTCGTTTGAGGAGAAGAAATGATCATTGATGCAGAGGTCGGAAAAGACCTCATTTTCATATCCATGGCGGTCGTTTCCGTTTCGCTTCTTGTCGGCAGCCGCCATCAACCCTTTCCAGAAATATCTCGTCGTTTTGGTTGGTTATTGGGGAGCATTACTGCATTGTGCGTACTTGGAGAATCAGCCCCTCGCCCTATGGAAATGACAGTTCTCTTGTTCGTTGTTCTCGCAATGGGATCTTACGGCGTTCTTGTCGGAGTGCACCACATGGTCCGAACTCGCCGAGATGTATTCATCGCCCCAATGTCGGGTTTCTTGTTTTGCATCGGAGCAGGGGGCTTGATGGTGCTGACCTGGCCTGACCTCAATCAACTGGAACAATGGTCCGGATTTTTGGCACTTGTTGTGCTCGGCGGCGGGCAGACATGGATGGTATTCCGTGGCCTTCTCATCGGGCGTCTCCCGCTTGCATGGAGCCAAGCAGGAATGGTTGCTTTACAGCGGGGGCAATTGGAAGGTCCACAAGGAGCAATTGCGTGCTTTGAGAAAGGTTGGGATGCTGATGAGGAACATCTCAATCCCATGGCTTACATTGCACTTGCTTCGATTCATCGGTTTAATGGCGATGCAGAACAAGCCGAAAGATGGCAGGAGTCGTTTGATGACGCAGGGGGCCGACCTTCAGTTGCTGAAGCTTGGATTTTGGCATTGAACGAGGCCCTTAGGTCGATGGGAGGTTCGGAAGAACTGTTCCCAAGCGCTTTGGATGACTCGGAATAGGAGTTTCATTTCCACTTTCCCTCCAAATGAGGCTCAAAGGAAACGAGGACTTATATCCTTCAAGGTCGATATATTATCATGGAAGAGCAAATCCGACCCAATGATGACTGGCCACTTGGTACCATCCTCTGGTTCGCCGTGTTGGTCTGGTTTTCATCCAGTCTGCTCTCACAAACAGCGTATCTTGCGATATATGGGCTGCCCTACGACGCAACAGCCTTACTCAAGACCCTCGGTCCAGTTTACTATTTCGTACTTGTTTTGGAACTGGTCATATGGGTCGGCCTTTTCTCAGTCGGGGGGTATCGTTTTTACAAATCCCGTCAAACACGGAACTCAATCCAGAGAATTTCTGTTGCAGGTCAATGAAGGCGGACACTTGATTCCTGCTCAAAAACGGCATTCTTGCATTGGAACTCTCCGATGAATCTAAAGGGCGTCAAATTAAGGAACACCCGTGAGTATACACCAAGACGAACCGTTGTTTACAGGACTTCCAATGGATTTGGATGCTCTGGAACCAGGTGAAGAATTGCCGTATCCACTCCCGGCCGATGCTAAAATCGTGACCATTGATGAGGCGCGAGCCTCACTCAAAGAGGCCAGCAATGTCCTCATGGTTTTGCAAGCAATGAGTGATGAAGCCCACGACCTTACCGATGAACTTGAGGTTCTTCTCGACCAACTTCCAATGCATGACCCTCATGTTATGGAGGTTGCCGAGCATCTAGGGGGCTTGGTTGGGCAATGGCAAGGTAATGTTGCCCGACTCGAATACCTCGGTGCCCGCATTGTTTGTATGACTCCTGGTAGGTTGGAATGGTACGGTGTAGTGGACCGTCGCATGGCTCTGTTTTCATGGGCAATGGGCGAGACAGACATCGAGTGGTATTACCGAATGGAAGAGGGTTTCCCTTCCCGCAAACCCCTCATAGAAGCTTAACATCCCATTGTTTGAGGCAGACCCATGGTTCGCATTACACGAGTATATACAGGCGGCGGCGATGAGGGACAAACGTCTCTTGTTGATGGCTCGCGCAGAATGAAATCCGATCCCCGTTTTGAAACAGTAGGGACATGCGATGAACTCAACAGCATACTCGGTTGCGTACTCATGGAAGTCAAGCGTATGCCAAGCCACGATGATGGCGGTGACCGTACCAATGTACAACGGGTTGAACTCGTTGTTGTGGAAGCACTCGGACGCATTCAACACGAATTGTTTGATTTGGGTGCAGAACTTGCCTGTCCTCCAGAAGATGTGCCCGAATACATGACGCTTATCGGTAAAGAACAATCGGAACTTCTTGTCGAAGAAATGGATGCATGGTTGGAAGATTTGGAACCTCTAACAAGCTTCATTCTTCCGACTGGCAGCCCGCCAGTTGCAACGATGCATGTTGGGAGATGCATAGCACGCCGCCTTGAACGTTCAATGGTCCAATTGTTGGAATCGGAGGGCAAAGATGCCATTCGCCCCACAGCGTTGGTTTACATCAATCGGCTTTCAGACTGGCTCTTTGTGATGGGCCGTTGGGTGAGTGAAATGTTAGGGGAAGATGAAACCCTTTGGCTTCCTCTTGGAAAACGGTCATCCGAGAGAGGCGTGGCCGACCGAGTCAACAAAATGCGTTCAAATGACGATGACTTTTCAGACCTGTGATCATTGATTGCTGTTCAATTTGTGGAACATTTGTGCCTGACGTACTACGGCACGGGTTTCATCGTGAGTAATGGTTTCCAAGGCTTGGTCCCAGTCAAGCCAAAGGTAGCCTCGGTGTTCGTGTGAAAGGGAGACGGTCATCTCTTCCGTTTCACCAATGTACCAATACACTTGCTTTTGTTTCCGCTTCCCCTTGTGCCGAAATGAATATTCAGTTCGTTCTTCAAATCCTGGTAACACTTGCACGTTAGAGATTCCAGTTTCTTCTCGCAACTCACGCAGCATTGTTGCATGACGGTCAGCATCATCGTCTTCAACATGGCCTTTGGGAAGGTCCCAATGTCCCTGAGGGTATTGCAAGAGCAATATTGTCCCGTAGTTAACGAGAACCACGCCGCATGAGGTCTCCATAACCCATCTCAAAAGGTCCCTGTTCATGGTCATAGCGGAAGAATCTCGCCTAAAATTCATCAATAGGACGGTTGAGGGCAAGGTATGTCCGTTCAACCTCTCGCCGCGAGCGAGGTTCCTTATTTTGAACGGATTGTTGCCGATTCTGACCTCGATGGCTTGTGCGGAGCTGCGGTTTTGAAGGCATTTCGACCCAGCGCAGAAGTAATTTTTTCACATGCTGCGGCAATTCGCTCGGGTCAAATCGACGAAATGATTGACCGAAAAACAGTTCTCGTTGATTTACCATTTCACCCAAATTGTGGATGGTATGTTGACCATCATCTTACCAATCGGCCATCTCAAGGTGAATCTGAGTTGTTCAACAATGAAGGGGGGACCAGTCATTGGGAGGCGACACCTTCTGCAGCGAGCTTGGCATACGATTTGTTACGGGAAGTTGTTGACATGAGCCATCTTTCAGAAATGATGCCCATTGTTGACGCTCTCGATTCTGGTGGAATTACAAAGGAGGAATTTATTGAAGACGGACCGGTGATTCAATTCGCTCGTACATGCACTCCGCGTGAACCGGAATACATGCAACAGGTTGTTCAATTGCTTAGTGGAGGGATGCGGCTTGAGGAACTCCTTGCCCATCCGATCGTACAACCTCATCTCTTACGTGTCCAGAAAGAACGGAAAATAGCGGAAGAACATATTGCTAAGCATACTCAAATCCATGACCGGTTGGCGATATGCAGGCTTGATGAAACGCCTCTTCGCATCAATGGTTATCTTGTCACTGCATGGGCGGGAGATGCAGTTGATGCTTGCTGCATTGTTCACGGCTTCGAAGACGGTTCTCTTGATACTCCTGAACGGCCAGCCCTCTCAGCCAGTTTCTATGCCAATTCATTTCTCAAAAACGGCCAAGGACGATTTGATCTTTCTCGTTTAGCGACAGCTCTTGACCCGACTGGAGGAGGGCATGCAAATGCGTGCGGATGCCGAATACAACCTCCGGGAATAGATTCCAATCTCAAGCACTGGTTGTCCATGTGGGCAAACCGAGAGACAGAACTTAGGATAAAGTAAGTCAAAACTTTCGCATGCTCGAGATGTTTGATGCATTCTCAATGTCAAGGTCTTCGAGCACCAGTTCATCAGAACCATCCTCAGTCTTCAGGCGCTTTAGTGCTGTTTTGAGAACTTCAAATTCAATTTCTAAGTCCTCAAGAGCATCCCGTGTTTGCTCAATGTGCTTTTCAACACGTACGAGCAACTTGTTCACTTTTCTAAGTGCACGGTCCTTAGCCATGAGAATTCCTCTCGGCGTTTGGTTTTGAAGATTTGCCCAATAACGGAGCTTTTCATTCTTCAGATTGGTCTTGAATTCCTTCCTTTGGCGTGCCTCTCATGAAGGATGGAGCCCACCAATTCCATTTGCCCATGAGGCGCATGGTTGAAGGAACGACCAAGGCACGTACAAGCGTAGCATCGATGAGGATCGCAAGGGCGAGACCCAGTCCGATTTGTTTGAGGATAATGACCGATGAAAGCCCGAAAGCACTGAACACAACAACCATGATCGCCGCAGCACCAGTGATCAGTCCACCGGTTTTTTGCAGACCGTTTGCGACAGCAAGCGTGTTGTCGCCGGTCCGCTCCCATTCTTCATGGATACGAGAGAGCATCAACACTTCATAATCCATAGAGAGTCCGAAGACGATACAGAACATGATCACAGGATTCCCCGAATCAATGGGTTGGGGGGTAAAGTTCAGCAATTCAGCACCGTAACCCCACTGGAACACCCAAACAAGCATACCAAATGATGCTGAGATGGAAAGGATGTTCATCGCTATGGCTTTGATAGGGATGACGATCGACTTCACCTGCATGAAAATAAGCAAAGAAGTGGCGATAAGAATGAAGGCCAAGGCCCGAGGGAGATTGTCTGAAATGGCCTTCAAATTGTCAGCGTTGTATGCTGCGAATCCTGCCACGAGGAGTTGGTCATCTTCCCCGGTTAGTTCTTTGAGCAATTCATCCCGGTCGTCACGAATGTCTTCAACCGTTTCTCTTGAGTCAACATTGGTTTGTGCCCCAACGAGTTGAATGGACATCATCGTTGCATTCTCGCCTACAAATGCTTGACGCAGACTTTCTCGGATTGCTTGTTGTTCCGCTGGAAGCAATTCATCCGGCGCAGACCAGAATTGAATCACTTCATCTACGCTCATGGATGAATCGGGTAGGCCAACCCCAATTCCACCTGAAACTCTGGTATCGTTGAGGAGCCCTGTGATGTAGGCGTGTTGCGCTCGTAGATTGACTTCAGAAAGCGGGTCAGCGCCATCGGTTTCGATGACGATGAAGATTGAGTTTGCAGCCTGGTCAGGCCATAATTCGTCAATCATTTCCATTCCTTGACGTGCTTCATCGTCAGGAGGAAGTGCTTTCCACGACGACAATGAAAACTCTGCATAAGCGAAGGGAAGACCGGCGCCGATGAGGAGAATCAGGGTTGGTATGAGTACAGCCCACGGCCGATCCATGACCTTCTTTGCAATTCTCGCCCAGAGGCCATCGTCCTTAGCTCGCATGTCAAACGCGAACGGTATCTTGAGTTTGTTGACTCGTGGTCCCAAAGCCGCCATGACCGCAGGCAATACGATGGTTGAGTAAATCATGGCGATGCTAACTGCAATCGTGCCTCCGATGCCCAATGAAGGGAGTGAGGTGTTGGTGAAAAACAGCATGCCCATGAGGCCAATAGCGACAGTAATTCCAGAATAGAATACTGCCTTTCCAGCGGTTGCACAACTCATGGCAGTGGCCGTTCGTACATCGTGTCCTCTGTCCAATTCTTCGCGGAAACGATTGACTAAGAACAGAGAATAATCAATGGAAACTCCAATTCCAATCAAGGAGACGATGTTCGTGGCGTATACGGTAACATCCGTTACATTGGACAACCAAATTGTCATCCCAACCGCAGCCACTAAGGTGCCTCCGCCGACACCCATCGGCAAGACGGCAGCAATGAGGGAACCGAAGATTAATCCCAATATGATAAGGGTGAGAGGAATGGCGACAACCTCTGCTTTGACGAGGTCCTTTTTGATACGGTCATCAAAGGTCCAATCGATCAAAATACCATCGGTCATCCATCCAGAAAATGCACGGTCAATCTCGACAGTTTCTTCCAAATCGTTCAACAGAGATTTTGCTTCTTTTCGGTCCGCGTCAAAAACTACTCTGTTGATTGCATACGTTCCGTTTTCATTGGTGATGACGACATCCTCTCGGTCCACTTCATCAGCATCCCATGAATATTCAACGGTAGCATCGGGATGCTGCTCGATCTCGCTCAAGGCATCCATGACAGCCTCTTTCCATTCGGAAGATGTGTCGTTAAGAGAGGGATGAAACACCACATAGCGGAATGAGGGCCCGCTTTCTTCGGAATCAGAAGCAAAGCGCTCAGAGATCAAACGTCCTGCGTTGACCGACTCGACATCATCTTCACCAAAACCTTCGGCCCAATCGGGCCCAATGGCGATGAGGCTTCCCATCATAATGCA